>JALGTG010000017.1 GCA_029821495.1 Candidatus Hebobacteria bacterium | reverse complement strand
GCGCCGCTGCTGGCGTCGGCGATGCTCGTGGCAGGCCTGGCCCATGCCGGTTGGTTCAAGCCGCGCCTCGCGCTCATCCAGGCCCAACCGCGCAAGGAGCTTGCGCAGTTCGTATCGCGGGCGCTGTCCGACTCAGAGCCTCTCGGTGTCTACTACGCGAAGCGGAACGCCACCATCTTCTACGCTCGCCGCCCCATCGTTGACCTCGGGGAGCGCAGAGAGGAGTTCGAGGGAGTCGTGGACTTCCTCTCCTCCCCTACTCCGGCGGCTCTCCTGACACACGAGAAGTTCGTCGAGCCGCTCGCACAATCCGTCCCGGAGCTTCACCTGTGGACGCAGCGCGGCCACTACGTGCTCCTGTCGAACCGCGCCCTGCACTTGTCCGGTCGCCGGAGAGCGATGGACGCTCCCTACTCGGAGCCGAGCCGGGCCCCCCAGGACAGCTCGGCGCCGGGCCCTATTTGACATACCCGAGGGACCGGAGTTGCTCCCGCATCTCCTCGGTCATCTGGATCTGCGCCCCCGGAGGTGCCTTCGGCGCCTCCGCCTCCGGGTCGAGAAAGTGGAGAGGCGGAGCGGCCTGCGCCAGGGCGAACCGACGGAATGCCTGTGTCAGACTCTCCTCCACCTCCGGTCGCTTGCCGGCGACGTTGCGCATCTGCCACGGATCCGCCGCCAGATCGTACAGGGCTCGGCGTTTGCCTCCTTCGTACAGCAGCAAGGAGTAGCGGGAGTTCCGCACAACATAGGCCGGCGGATCGCCCTCGGTTCGGCAGAAGATGTACTCATTGACCTTCTCCGCCTCCCCTGTCAGCAGGGGCACAAGCGATCGGCCCTGGATACTCTCCCGGGGGTAGGGCAGGTGGTAGAGATCGAAGATGGTCGGCAGCAGGTCGATGGTCTGGGTCAGCGCACGGACGCGCCCGACTGGACCGCCCTCACCCGGGAACTTGATGAGCAGTGGAATGCGAACGGCCTCATCGTATGGACAACCCGTGTGCCACTTGTACCCGTGCTCCCCGAACGTCTCCCCGTGATCCGCGGTCACCATGAAGAGCGTGCTCTCGAACACCCCGGCCTCGCGCAGCAGCCTCTCCATCTCGCCCACGGCCCAGTCTGCCCACAGGAAATTCGCATCGTACAGGTTGACCAGCTCCGGCGTTAGATGCTCGTGGCTGGGGGCACGGCTCGTCTCGGTGATCCCGCGGAATGGATGGCTGCCTCGCCAGAAGTTCGGCGGAGCCAGCCCGGCAAAGACCTCCTTCATCTCCTCCGGCGCCTCGTAGGGCGAATGGGGCGGCATGAAGTGAAGGTACGCCGCGAACGGGGCGGGCGGACCGGCATCCAGCCACTCCTCGAAGAACCCGAGTAGGGACTCCGGCCGACAATCGGTCCTCTTAGCCGCTGCCCCGGTGCGGCCCGACGACCTTCCTCCCCCCGCTCGGCCGGCCGCAGGCCCGGCGGTGACCGACCGCTCGAAATGCTCCCCTATCCCCATCTCGGGCGACGCCCACGGGTTGGAGCTAAACAAGGCGGTGTGGAACCCGCCGCCCTCCAGTCCCTCGGCCATGGTGAAGGTCGACCGGTCCATGGCGCCTGTGCGGAAGCCCAGATGTGTGTCCGGATAGAGCGAAGTGAAAAGGGAACCGGTCGACGCCTTCGTTTGCGTGTATTGACAGAAGTGCTGCTCGAAGACAAGCGACCGACTAGCCAGGCGGTCGATATTCGGCGTGGTATCTCGCGAGTAGCCATGGCAGCCCATATGGTCCACTCGCGCTGCGTCGAGCACGCAGATCACCAGGTTCGAGCCCGCCGTCAGGCCCCGCAGTTCGTCTAGGCCGAGCACTGGTCTCACGTCAGAGGTCGTCTTACCGGAGGCGGCTCGAAGCGGATGCTCCGCCGCAGACGGCCGGCCGATCACGCGGAGAACGCGGTAGGCCGCTATCCCCAGCAGCACGGCGACGACAACAATCCAGATGAGAGCGCGACAGCGGAACCGGCGCAACATGTGGCCCCCTACTTCGAGCTGATCGGGGCACCATTATACCCGGCCCACGACGAGCCATCCAGAGGCCCTCCAGCAGACATACACCCCAGGGGTCGGGTCGTCTGCCGCCTGACTCCGCGCCTCCGCCTCAGCGCTGGCGCACCGTGTCGAGCGCCACTATGCGCCGAGCCACCTCGGCCAGCTTCTGGTTCGAACGGCTGCTGGTCTGCTTGAGCCAGCGGTATGCCTCTTGCTCGCCCACCTGCATGTCCCGCACCACGATTCCCTTCGCCCGCTCCACGAGCTTTCGGGACTCGAGCGCGCGTTCGAGGCTCCCCACTTCGTCCCTCAGCAGCTCCAGATCCCCGAAGCGCGCCTGCGCCGTCGAGATCGCTGCCGACAGCCGCTGCCGCGTCACCGGTTTGATCAGGTAGCCGAACGCCCCGACTTCGGACGCTCGCCGGATGAAAGCATCATCCGTGTGCGCGGTGATCATCACGACTGGAACCAACCTGCTGTCGATGATCGCCTTGGCGGCATCGAGGCCGTCCATTCGGGGCATACGAATATCGAGCAGCAGCAGGTCCGGCATAGTGGACCCGGCTAGGTCTACGGCCTCTTGCCCATCGCGGGCCTGGGCCACCACCTCGTGTCCCAAGGATTCGGCCATGCAGACCAGGGCCGCGCGCACCGCGTTATCGTCTTCGGCCACCAACAGGCGTAGCGCCGCCACGCGTCTCCCTCCGTGCAGCCGCCCTCCGGCGTTTGTCCCGGCTTGCTTATTCCATATTCCCGCCCATGTCCCGCCGCCGTCCGCCCAATCAGCGCGCATGCTTCGAATGCTCTCTGAAGGGCCCTGGAGGCGCGCCCAGTGCGGACCGGCGCCGAGGTGCACCGCGCAGCAAACAATCTCAGGCTTTCTCCGGGACTGTGGAACAAGGCTGGTGGTGGAACCTGTGCCGCGGGGGGCCGTGGCCGAGCCCCTGCGGGCCCGCGTTGATATATCGGCGTAGTGCCCACCTGGCCACGAACTGACTTCATCCCGAGTTCGGAGGCGTCGGCGAAGATGAAGACACAGCCAGGCCGCGTCGAGCGGGCCCCATCGTCTGCCACCACTATGGACTCGCTGCGCCGTATCGAGCGAACGGAGCAGAGGCTCTGGACACTGGCGCTCCTTCTGCTGCTCCTCGTCACCGTCGGCCTGCTCCTGCTCGAAGCGACATCTGTGACGGTCGAGCACCTGCTGACGGGCGTCACCGCAAGACTCGCCGACCTGCTCAGCAACTACGCCACTTCCGCCGCTCTCCTCGCAGTTGTCGTGATGGTCTGCGCCTACTTCTACGAGAAGCTGGTCATGGTTCGCAGCAAGAACCGCGAGCTCGTGCGGGCCCTCGACGCCAGCGGCCAGATGCTCGCCCAGCGCAACCAGCAGCTCGACACCTGGGCGCAGCTCAGCCACAATCTGATAACCGAGTTCAACCTCCCTCGCCTGCTGGACCTGATCGTGCACACGGCGGCCGAAGTTACGCAGTCGGACTGCGCTGCCGTCATGCTGAGAGAACAGAACACCCCCCATCTCCGCCTGGCCGCCATCCATCAGCGAGGCCTGCAAATGGAACTCGCCCGCCGCGTGGCCGAGAGGGCCATCGAGAGCGGGGAGCACATGTATCTGACGCCGGACGCGCTCCCCGAGGACCTCGACCGGCCCGATCTCGCCTGGGAGGAGCTGGTCTCCCTGGCGGCCTCCCCGCTGGTCTCCTCCAACAATGTTGTCGGTGCCCTCTTGGTCGGGAGGCTCCGGCCCCAGGAGCCGTTCTCAGAGCGAGAGCCGATCATGGCTGCCCTGAATGCCTTTGCCAGCCAGGCCTCAATAGCGCTCGAGAAGGCGGACCTCTATGCCGAGAATCAGAGGCAGCTCGACCGCCTCGAGAGGCTTCTCGAGGATCTTCGCTCAGCTCAGTCTCAGGCGGTCCGCTCCGAGAGGCTGGCGGGCCTCGGCACGCTGGCGGCCGGCGTCGGCTATGCCATCAACAATTCCCTGGCGGCCATCGTCGGCCAGGCCGACCTGCTGGCAGAACGCGCCGAGTCCGGCAGAAAGGGTTTCCGCAAGGAGGCAGTGGCGCTCCGCACCCGCGCGCTTCAGATGGCTGAGACCTTGAAGCGCCTCCTCGCATTATCGCGGCGTTCGGAGGTCGAAACGACGCCCTCGCTCGACCTGAGTCAGCTTCTGCGTCACTCGATCGATGTGGTACGCGAGGACTTCGCCGCTTCCCGAATCGAAATCGCGGAGTCCTACGAGGATCTACCACGCGTTCCTGGGGATGCTCTCCAGCTCCGGCACATCTGCATGAACCTCCTGCTTAGCGCCGCCAACGCAATGCGCGAAGGAGGACAGCTCACAGTCCGGACCTCCGCGCACGGGGACGGCTTCATCCAGCTTCAGATCGAGGCCTCCCCCGCCCCCGTCTCCGCAGACACGGGCGCGCCCCTCGCGGACCTCGGCCCTCTTCGCGTAGACGCCTCGGAGATCGGTCCGGGCCTGGCCGCGGTCGAGCAGATCATCCATGCCCACGGCGGAATGATCGAGGTGCAGGACGAGCTGGACGATACCATCCGGTTCGACGTTCGGCTGCCCCTCGCAACCCCGGACCCAGCACTGCCGGCCTCGGAGCAACAGCCTGCGGCGACAGCCGCCTCTGACGGCTAGCGCGCACCGCTCTGGTCGGTCCACCGCCGCGATCGCTCGATGTGCCGCGGGAGGCCTCTCACGAGGTGCAGCCTTCACCTGTCCCCGCGTCCGGGCGCCTCCTCTGAGCCGCTCAACGGGAAGCACGCATTGTCGCGCGCCCCGCGGCCGGATGACAGCGGGAAGAGGATCCGTATCCGCTGCACCTCGTCGAGCGCGTCGTTGGCCCACTCGGGCAGCGGCACGCTTGCGTCGGGCGCCAGTCGCGGCGCCGACATCGGCCGCCATCCACGGCCGGAGTCCGCCTCCACCAGGAATCGCGACAGCAGCCGCTGCCGCCACTCCGAGTTGCGGAGGTCGTCGGGCAGATAGTCCGGGCGAAGGTGCTGCCGGAACAGCGGAGCCAGCCCCTCCCAGAGCGGCGAATCCTCCGCCACCGGCCCCACTATCATCCACTGCGTCAACCGCCACGCCAGACCCATCTCCTCGCTGAGCGCGTGCCCCACCGGGATGATCTGGAACGCCCCCAGGAATCCCACAGGAGAAGTCGACACATCGACCACCCCGGCGTGCCCCGCCCGAATCCGCCCCATGGCCGCGTACTTCGATCCCGCGAACCGGCCCACCCCGCGCACCGGCCGGATCACCCACCCCAACAAGCGCTGCGACCCGTCCGCGTACTCCAGACTGACCGCCCCACCCTCCCTGTTCTCACAGATAGCCGCAATCGGATAGCGAGCAGGCCGATCCACTACCATCACCAGCACATCTCCCCGCGCCGGCACATAGCCTTCTCCGACCGCACACAGAGAGCCGTCCTGCTGTTCCAGCAATACCCGGTTGCCCACAAGCGGGGCGGCGCCCCCGCCAAAGATGCCCTCTCCTGCACGAAGATCGGTGTAGATCGAGGAGTCTGGGCTGAGATACGAGCCATAGCCCGACGGCGGCGCGAGGAACTCCCGCGGCAGCAATGAGAAGATCACGCCCCGATCCGCCTCGGCGTCGTACCCCACCTTCACGTGGATCGCGTTCACCGCCGTGGCCGCCACGCGGCCCGAGGCCACCCACTTGCTGGCCGTGAATCCCCTGTGGCTCACCTGTGTCGTGTAGCGGAGCACACGCCCGAGAGTCAGCCACGACCCCCCTCCGTCACGGCTGATGGATACCCCGCCGCCAACATCGTTGACGACGCGGATGCGAAGGATCTCGCGCAGCCCGTCGGGCCCGACGCCCGGCTCTGCGGCCAATGCGGGCGAATGCCCCATCACGCCCAGTGCCACACAGAGAATAACGATGGATTTCGCGGTTCGATTCTTCATGGCGCGCCCCGTACAGCCGCGCGGCTGCCGGATTCTACCAGAATGGGGAGCGAGGCGCCACCAGCGGCGGGAAGCGCGCGAAACGAGGTCTCGCTAAGACCTGGCAACAAAGAGTGAAAGGGAGGGGAGCCCGAAGTCCGGGTGAGAGGTTCGCCAGTGGAATGCCCCGACTTCTTCTTTTGTTTTCGCTCCCCTCCCTCGTCATCCACTCAGCAGTATGGTCCCACATTAGACGCGGACACGCCGTCAGGAGTTCTCTGGCACGGCATATTTCTTCTTCCCGCCCCCGCCGCCGAAGGATTCTACGGCGCACATGCCCCGCCACCGCCCCCCGAGAGCAGTCCCACCGCCAGTTCAACGTTGCGCAGGGCCGCTCCGCGCAGCTCCTTCGCCCGGGTCAGCACTTGCCGGCCGATAGCCGCGCGGTTTGCCCACGTCTCGCCAATGGCGCGAGACAGCGCCTCCTGCTCCATCCGGTCGGCCGACACCGCGGGCTCCAGGCCGATCTGCCCCATCAATTCATCAACCTTCGGGTCGTATGAAATGGCCACCGGCGCCACCCCGCAGATGGCCGCGAACACGAGCGCGTGCATCCGCATCCCGACCGCGAGTTCACATCCCGCCGTCAGCGCCAGCAGCTCCTGCGCCGACAGCCGCTCCCGAACCAGCAGCCCTCCCCGCGGCATCTGCCCCGCCACCCGCTCCGCGACCGTTGAGTCCAGCGCCGGCTGCATCGGGACGAACACTGCCCGCACCTCCAGTCGTTCGCAGGCGTCGCCCAGCCCCCGGGCGACGTCTCCTGCCAGCTCGCCCAACGAAGCGCCCCTCATCGGCGGCCGAAGCGCGACCAGAATCATCGGGCGCGCATCTGTCGAGATGCCCGCTTTGCGACGTGCGAGAGCCACCTCCTCCTCCGTCGGCCTCGGAAGCAGGAAGGCGAGGTCAGCCGTCACTTCGACTTCTCGGGCAACTCCCAACTCCCGCAGCAGCCGTTGCGACGCGACATCGCGCACGGCCAGCGTGTCCACCCGTGACAGCACTCTCCTGGCGAGGCCTCGCACGAAGCCCCGTCGCAGCGGCCCGATCCCCTGCCCCACGCAGGCGACCGGCACCCCGGCCGCGCGGGCCGCTCGCATCACACCCAGGTAATACAGGGGCGACCGCCAGCTGGTAACGTCTTGCAGCAGCCCTCCCCCGCCGCTGATCAGAAGGTCGCTCCGCCGCGCCAGCCCGTACACACGGGCCAGGCCGCGCGGCACGCTCCGCAGGCCGTGCTCGGACTCCGTCGCCGCGGGGTCCCCCGACAGCACCGTCAACTCACCATCCGGGGCGATCCGCCTGAACCCCGCCGCCAGTCCGGCCAGGATCGCCTCGTCTCCCGCGTTCCCAAACCCGTAGTACCCCGACACCAGCACGCGCGGCTGACTGCTCATCGGAGGGCAGTGCGCGCGGCACGCACAAACACGAGCCGCCATACCAGGATCACGATCACCCCGACGGCCGCTCCGATCCACAGCCCGTGCGCCGTGCGCAAGAAGCTCACGGCCAGCGGCGTGTGCAGGTGGCAGAAGGTGTTGACCAGAGACACCTGACCGATCACGCCCAGGAAGGCGGCCAGAGGAAGCCACGCCCTACGACCCCTGAGGGCAAGCGCAATGGACAGCATCAGCGCAGGGTGGCCCACCAGCATCTCCTTAGTCCTGGGCCTTACCGACAGCAGAGATTCGAGCATGCCGCGCAGCTTGATCTCCGTCCCGGAGGGTGCGACCACTGGTTGGTTGCCCGTGCGCGTGAGGGCGAAGGCGATGGCGGCGAATGCCGCGAGCACCACGAGCGCCTCGACGATGAGCACCGGCCGCCCGAAGAACTCGCCCACTCGCAGCCGCACCCGCATCCACCACACCTTCAGCGGCTCCTTCCGACCGGGGACATCTGCGATCACAGCGAGGGCCACAACGACGAGCGGCGCGAGGTGGGCCACCTTGACACCCGAGAACGCGCCAACTCCGGCCATGTAATGGACCCTGGCATAGAGCCCTACGATCAGCATTGCCCCCACAGCCGACCCGGCCGATGCCACGGCCAGTCCCAGCCCCGCTCGTCGGACGGTCTCCCAGGTGGATCCCCCTGCCCCGCGGGCGCGAGCGGCCTGCAGAACCCACACTGTCCCCAGCGTCGGAAAGACAACCGCAGCAGCGAGACCCGCGACGGGCACCACCATCTCCAGAAGTGCCCCCCGCATCGCCCCCGCGCAAGCGATCATGAGTGCGAACACCAGCCACGCCCATATACTCGGCAGCGGGATGAGTCGGCGGAGCAGGAGCAGGAATCCCGCGGGAACGCCCACCGCGACGATAATGCGCAGCCATGCCGGCGGCCACCCCTCGGGCCCGACGAACGGCACGGCCGAGTCAATCCGGAAGCCCGCTGCGTGCAGGGAATCCGCAATCCCCGCCACGTAGTTGATATTCGTGGCCGCGGGATCTCGGCTTGCCCTCGAAACAAGGCGAACATAGCAGGCCCGGATGTTCCGCTCTCGCGCGGCGCGCGCATAGCGAGCGGCCGCCGCGCGCGGCGAGATTGTCAGCATGTCCGAGTCGCTGATGCTGTGCACGCGTATGAGGCCGTCGCTGAGCTGACGCGCGAGCGCCGCATCTCCCTGCTGTCCCGCCATCTCCACGAAACCATACAGCAGTCCGTGCCGCCGCATAGCCTCCATCGTCTCGCTCAACAACCCGTCGTACCCCAGCACCTCTTCTTCCCGGAATACTACCAGCTCGGCGCCCGCCGCCTCCGCTTCGGCCGCCGCGGCCTCGATCGCCGCTGGCGACACCGCCGGGAAGTTCGATAGCCGGGCGACCACGCTCAGACGCGCGCGTCCGGCGGCGCGGAGATCCTCGCGCCGCAGCACCACCGGCAGCGCGTCGAGCTGGTCCATATTCAGACCTACCGCGAGGCCCGGAGGGGAACCTGCTGTCTCGACCCGCGCCTGCGGTAGCCGGTCCTGTATCGCCTCAGCCAACGCGGTCATCAAGGCTCCGTCGGGGCTGGCCAGCCGCGTCCGCCCGGGCGTGGACATCGCGAGAACGCGGCCTCCGGCGACCAGCTCTCCCAGCGTCACCTCCCGCACTGCCAGCGCGCTCGCACCGGCCGCGCGCAGCTCCAACAGCAGCTCCGGCAGCGCCACTCCCGCCGCCGCGGCCACCTGGCGCGCATCGTCCGCGTCGATGATGATATCCACCGTCCGGTTGCCCTGCTCGACGCGCGCTCGTCCCGCCGCCAGCACCACGGCGGCGGCCAGCGCCGCCGCCACCAACACAAGGAAGACCTTATCGGAGCGATCCACCATCGGCCCCCTGCCCGACATCAGAGAAGTTGGGGCATTCTAGCACGCCCACGGAGTAGCCGCAAACCGCGATACATGGAGCGTCTCCGGGTAGTCCGATGTCTAGGCGCGCCGAATCCTCTCTGCTGCGACGTCCGGCCCGGCCGGCGCTCCGCCGCGACGTGGACGGAGCCCCCGTCTCACGTATCCTCCCCCCGCTCCGTTCCCCCGGACCCCACATCCGTCGCCGTAACCCGGATGACGAACAGCGTCATGTCGTCCCGTCGCTGGCCGTCTCTGCCATACTCGGTCACGTAGTCGAACACGCGCCCCACCATGGCCTGTGCACCGCCGGCGCTGGTCCGGGCCTGCACCTGCTCCAGAAAACGCTCGCGGCCAAGCATGCGGTTTCTCCGATCCGCGACCTCCGTCATGCCATCGGTAAACATGACAATCGCGTCTCCCGTCCGGAGAGGGAGCTTCTCCTCCGTATACGTCGCCTCCGGAACGACGCCGAGCACCATCCCCGTCCCGCGCAGCTCCGCGACTCCACCGCCCGAGCCGCGAATGAGCACCGGCGGCTCGTGTCCGGCATTGGCGTATGTCAGCGATCCCTCATCCAGGTCGATCACGGCGTAGCACAGGCTGATGAAGGTCTCGAGATCGGCCTTCTCCGCCGTCTCAGCCTCAACCAGCCTGTTGACTTCGGTGAAGACCTCCGCCGGGGACCACCGATGGCGCGCCGCGAACCGAAGCGCGGTCTTGAAAGTCGGGAGATAGACAGCCCCGAGGCGGAACTTGCCTCGAACATCGGCAATGCACGCACCCCACCTCCGCTCCCCGAGCGGGATCAGATCGTAGTAGTCGCCCGACTCCGCCGTCGCCGCCGGGCGAAAGCGAACCGCGACATCCAGGCCCGCAGCGGCCGGCAGGCGGCTCGGCCGCACCATCTCTTCGACGTGCCGGGCGGTCCGGATGCGCTGCCAGTACTCCTGAAGTGTGGCACGGGAACGCTCGCTGACGAGCATCTGCCGCTCCACCTCTCGCAGCTCTGCGACGACGCTCACCACTGTGGCCGTCACAATCAGGAACAGAATCTGAACAACCAGCAGGCTCGTCGGCGCTCGCTCCGCGGCCTCCACCGGCGCGATCGAAAGAGCGAACACATAGCCCGCAGACGCGAACACCGCCGCGACGGAAGCCCAAGCCACCCCGAACCAGATGCCGGCGATCATCGCCACCGGGTAGTACAGCACGAAGAAACGCTCCGCGCCCGGCCCGCAGAAGTAGATCCACAGGCTCACCAAGAGGACGTCGCCGATCACTATCACGACCCGCGGGACCGGCACCGCCCGCACGTGCAGTATGAAGAGCGCAAGATTGTAGGAGGCGGCCGCGATCACCGCGGCAACCAGCAGCGCGCCCCGGGTGCCCCGCGCCTCCATGAACTGCGGCGAGAACAGCACGATCAGCAGCAGGACGGTCCGAAACGCCGCCACCGCAATCTCGCTGTTCTGGCTGCGCGCCTCAACCTGTGCGGCCGTACCTGAAGTTGGTGCGGGCATCCTCACCCCTCACCTGACAGAGCCGAGCTTCGGCGCTGTAGGGTGGAATCCTGCCGGGAGCAACAAAGGGTACGGTCGGGGAGCGCTCGCTGGCAAGAGAACATCGGACTCTAGCGCACGCTTGTGGTATAAGTACTAACACAGGGCGCGGAGGCGAGGCGGCCTCGTGTCCCGTAGGCCTTTTTGTGGAATAATCAGTATTGGCCCGCTAGTGGGGGTGCTATGCGAATCGTTCTCGGGCGACGGGCCCGTCTAATCCTCGTAGGCTGTCTGGCGCTCGCCGTTGCAGGCGCCGGGGCCTGCGTCGCGGCGCTTCAGTCCCCGAAACCTGACGTCGGCTCCCTGACCCAACGCCTGGACGACCTCAGGCGGCAGAAGGAACGCGTCCAGGGCCAGCTGCGGCAAGTCAAGCGCCGCCAGTCCCGAATTCACCGCGAACTCGCCTCGCTCGACACTAAGCTCGACCGCACGGAGGCTCAGCTCCGCAAGACCACCGGCGATGCCGGCCGCGCCCGGACCGAGCTCCAAGAGGCGACGCGCGAGTTCGCTCAGGCACAGGCCAGCCTCGCCAACCACCGCGAAGACATCACCGCAAGGCTCGTCGCCCTCTATCAGCAGACCGACGTAAGACCCATCGACGTCGTGCTTCAGACAAGCACCTTCGGCGACTTCGCCAGCCGACTCTACCTTCTCGACCAAGTCGTCGGCCAGGACGCGGAGCTACTGGCGGAGTACGAGGAAGCGACCACGGATGCCGAGGCCCGGCAGGAGATACTCACAGAGCGAGAGCAGCGCCTCGCACGGCTCCGGGACCGAATCGCGTCTGACAGGCGCCGGGCCCGCAACGAGAGACGCTATACCGAGCAGGAAAAACGCCTGCTCTTCCGCGACCGCGTCGCGTGGGAGAGTGCTCTCGCCGAACTCGAGCAAGACTCGCGCGAAGTCGAGGCCATGCTCCAGCGCCTCCAGCAGGGCGGTGACGCGCAAGCGGGCGAGATCGAGCCATGGCAGGGGAATCTCCAATGGCCCCTCCGAGGACGTATTAGCTCCGGGTATGGCTATCGCATCCATCCCATCCACCGCGTCCGCAAGATGCACACGGGCATCGACATTGCTGTACCCCATGGCACCCAGATCCGAGCCGCCGCCAAGGGCAAGGTCGTCCATGCCGCCCGCTGGGGCGGCTACGGCAACTGCATAATCATCGACCACGGCGGCGACCTCGCCACGCTCTACGCCCACTGCTCCCGCATCGCTGTCAAGAACGGCCAGACGGTAGAGCAAGCCGACGTCGTCGGCTATGTCGGCAGCACCGGTATCTCCACGGGGCCCCACCTGCACTTCGAGGTCCGCCGCGACGGCCGCCACGTCAACCCCATGCCCCTCCTGCCGTAGAGACTCCTTCCGCCTCTCAGCTCAACCCCGTTTGACACCCTCCTGCCGCCCGGAGTACAATTCCTGCCAGATAATGCCCCACGGCCGCGGTGGCCCCTTCGCGGGCTCGCCGGCGGCTGAATCGTTTGTGGAGGAGGACACCCGTGAGCGACCTTCTGCTGTACGACACCACGCTTCGAGATGGTGCGCAGACAGAGGGCATTACCTTCTCGGTCGGCGACAAGATAAAGGTCGCCCACAAGCTGGACGACCTAGGGATCGACTACGTGGAGGGAGGCTTCGCCGATCCCAACAACCGCACGGACGTGGAGTTCTTCGCCCGCATGCGGGAAGAGCCCCTCAGCAATGCGCGGCTTGTCGTCTTCGGCATGACCCGCCGGGCAGGCAAGGCCGTCGAGGACGATCCCGCCCTGGCCAACCTGGCGCAGCTCGGCGCGCCAGTGGTGGCCCTCGTCGCGAAAACCTGGGACCTGCACGTGAGAGAGGCCTTGCGGACCGGTCTGGACGAGAACTTGCGCATGATCCAAGACTCCGTCCGTTATGCGAAGGAACTCGGCAAGGAGGTCGGTTTCGACGCTGAGCACTTCTTCGACGGCTTCACCCGCGATGCCCAGTACGCCCTCGACTGCCTGCGCGCAGCAGAACAGGCGGGCGCGGACTGGATCTGCCTCTGCGACACCAACGGCGGCTCGCTCCCGGCCCAGGTCGAGCAAGGAGTGCGCGCTGCCGCCGAGACCGTCAACCTGCCCCTCGGTATCCACGCCCACAACGACTGCGAGCTCGCAGTCGCCAACACCCTGGCCGCGGTCCAGGCAGGGGCAACCCAAGTTCAAGGAACGCTCAACGGCTACGGCGAGCGCTGCGGCACCGCCAACCTCTCCGCCGTCATCCCCAACCTGCAGCTCAAGCTCGGCAAGAGCCTCGTCAGCGATAAGCAGATCTCTCAGCTCTACGAGACATCCCACTTCGTGGCGTCCATCGCCAATATGCCCCCCCCGGAGCGAGACGCATATGTCGGCCGCAGCGCCTTCTCCCACAAGGGCGGCATGCACGTCGACGCCATGCTCAAGCACCCCGGCACCTACGAGCATGTCAGACCCGATGTCGTCGGCAACGAAAGGCACTACCTCGTTTCCGACCAGGCCGGCCGCAGCGCCGTCCTCTTCAAGATCCAGGCCCTCGATCTCGGACTCGACAAGGATTCGCCTCAGGCCCACGAGATCGTGGCCCAGCTCAAGGAAATGGAGCACGCCGGCTACCAGTACGACAGCGCAGAGGCCTCCTTCGAGCTCATGGCCCGCAAGCGCGTCGGCCTATACCAGCCTCGGTTCAAGCTCGAGGGCTTCCGCGTGACCGTCGAGAAGGACCGCGAGGGAGACATCCGTACCGAGGCCACTATCAGGCTCGAAGTGGATGGCGATAAGGAGCACACCGCGGCCGAGGGCGATGGCCCCGTCCATGCCCTGGACAACGCCCTGCGCAAGGCGCTCGAGCGCTTCTATCCCGAGCTCGCGGGAATCGGACTCACCGACTTCAAAGTCCGCGTAGTGGATGCCGCTGAGGGCACTGGCGCGAAGGTGCGCGTGATGGTCGAGTCGCGCGCCGGCTCGCGCACCTGGACCACCGTGGGCGTCCACACGAACATCATCGAGGCAAGCTGGCAGGCCTTGGTTGACGGCGTGGAATGGGGGCTCCTGCAAACCCTCGACCAGGCCGAGCAGTCCGACTAGCACGGCTGGCGCTCCCGCGACTCGGCTGCCGCCCGGTCAGCTTCCTTCGCCGGGCTCGGCCGCCGCCTCCGTCCCCTGTTTCCCGCCCTGGCGCTCCTGGTAGTCTTGGATCGCCGATCTCAGCGCTTGCTCCGCCAGCATCGAGCAGTGCATCTTCACCGGCGGCAGCCCCCCCAATGCCTCCGCCACCGCCTTATTGCTGATCTCCAGCGCCTCCTCGACGGTCTTCCCCTTCACCAGCTCGGTCACCATGCTGCTGGTGGCGATGGCCGCGCCACACCCAAACGTCCGGAACTTGGCGTCTTTGATCACCCCGTCCGCCACCTTGATGCTCAGCTCCATGATATCGCCGCAGACGGGGTTGCCGACCTTGCCGACCCCGTCCGCATCCTCCATCTCCCCCACATTGCGGGGGTTCCGGAAGTGCTCCATTACCTTCTCGCTGTACACGCTGCTCTGCCCCTTCTCGCTCCAAACACAAACCGCAAGACCGTAACACAACCGCGCACTGCAGTCAACCAACTCCCGTGGCCGCCGTGTCCAGCACCAGAGTCACCGGCCCGTCATTCACCAAGTGCACCGCCATGTGCGCCTGGAACACCCCTGTCTCAACGGGCACTCCGCTCTCGCCCAGACGTGCCACGAACGTCTGATAGAGCCGCTCCGCCTCCTCCGGCCCCGCCGCCTCGGTGAAGCTCGGTCGGCGCCCCTTCCGGCAGTCCCCCAGCAGCGTGAACTGGCTCACCACCAGCACAGAGCCGCCGACCTCCACCACCGAGCGGTTCATCTTCCCAGCCTCATCCTCGAACACGCGCAGACCGGCGATCTTACCCGCCAGCCACATTGCCTCTCGTTCCCCGTCGGCGCGCGCGACACCAAGCAGCACAACCAGGCCCCGGTCGATCGAGCCGACGCTATTCCCCTCCACCTCGACCGAAGCCGAGCTCACGCGCTGGATAACCGCTCGCACTCGAATGCCCCCGCCCTATCAGTCGCGGGGCTCCCCCGCCGAGGGCAGGCACTTCATGAGATTCGCCATCTCAATCGCCGAGCGCGCTGCGTCCGCACCCCGATTGCCCGCCTTCGTGCCGGCCCGCTCCACGGCCTGCTCTATGGTGTCGGCCGTCACAACACCGTAGATCACCGGCACGCCCGTTCGCAGCGCCGCCTGCGCGATCCCCTTCGCCGCCTCCGATGCCACGTAGTCGAAGTGCGGCGTCGCCCCGCGAATGATCGCCGCCAGGCAGATCACCGCGTCGTAGCGGCCGGACTTCGCCATCCGCTCCGCCACCGGCGGTACCTCAAACGCGCCGGGAACCCAAGCGATCTCGATCTGCTCCTCGGCCGCGCCGTGGCGGGCGAGCCCGTCCACCGCGCCCGACAGCAGACGCCGCGTGATCAAGTCGTTGAACCTGCTCGCCACGATGCCGAAGCGAAGCCCCTCCGCGACAAGCGAACCCTCATAGCTATTGCTCACGATGAACCATCCTTTCCACCCTCCTCGTCCTCGACGATCTCCGACAGGAGGTGTCCCATCTTCTCACGCTTGGCCCGCAGGTACCCGCGGTTGACATCCGTCGGCGGAATCTCCAGCGGCACCCGCTCCACCACCCGAATTCCCATCCCTTCGATGCCCACGACCTTCCCCGGGTTGTTCGTCATCAGCCGGATCTCCCGCAGGCCCATCTCCGCCAGAATCTGCGCGCCGATTCCGTAGTCCCTGATATCCGGCGCGAACCCGAGAAGCTGATTCGCCTCTACGGTATCGTGTCCGTGCTCCTGCAGCTCATAGGCGCGGATCTTGTTGATTAGCCCGATTCCCCGGCCCTCCTGCTGGATGTACAGCAGAACCCCCGTCCCATCCGCCACGATCAGTTCGAGCGCGCGCTCTAGCTGATCGCCGCAGTCGCATCTGAACGAGTGAAACACGTCGCCCGTCAGGCAGCTCGAGTGCACTCGTACCAACGTCGGCCCCGGCCCGATCTCCCCATAGGCGAGTGCAAGATAGGGCTTAGTATCGACCAGGCTCTCGTACGCGTAGACTGTGAAGGTCCCGAACCGCGTCTGTACCACAGAGGTCGCCGCGCGCCGCACCAGCTTCTCCCGGCTGCGGCGGTACTCCATGATGGACTCGACCGTGACGATGTGCATATCGTGCCGCCGCGCCATCTCAGCCAGGGCCGGCAGCCGCGCCATCGTCCCGTCCTCAGCCATAATCTCACAGATCACAGCCGCCGGAGACACCCCTGCCAGCCGCGCCAGGTCAACCGACCCTTCCGTCTGTCCCGCCCGCGCCAGCACGCCCCCCTCCTTCGCCTGCAGGGGGAAAACGTGGCCCGGACGCGCCAGATCCTCTGGACGCGTCGCGGGATCCATCAACGCGCGCACCGTGGCCGCCCGATCGTACGCCGAGATCCCAGTCGTCGTGCCGTGCTTCGCGTCCACGCTTACGGTGAACGCGGTCTCGTGAAGGGCCGTTCCCTCGGCCACCATCGGCCTCAGGCTTAGCTCCTCCAGCCGCTCCCCAGTCATCGCCACGCAGATGAGACCCCTCCCCTCCTTCGCCATGAAGTTGATCGTCTCGGGAGTGATGAACTCCGCGGCGATTGCCAGGTCTCCTTCGTTCTCTCTGTCCTCATCATCCACGATGATCACGAAGCGGCCCGACTTGAAGTCGTCTATCGCCTCCTCCACCGAGACGATTGGGTACTTGTCCTCTCGCTCCGACATCAGCTCTGCTCCGCCTCCTTCAACCAGGCCGACAGCCCGCCCTCCGTCCCTGTGACACCGGAATCCGCGGCCTCCTCCCGACCCGAGACCAGCCGCTCCACGTGCTTCGCCACCAGGTCGGCCTCCATATTCACCCGGCCGCCCGGCCGCAGTTCCCCCAGCGTCGTCGCTCCCAGCGTCGCTCCCACCAGCGCCACCGAGAAGCGCCTCCCCTCCGGAGCCACCACCGTGAGGCTGACTCCGTCCAGCGCCACCGATCCCCGGTCCACCAAGTACCGCTCCATGCCCGCCGGCGCGAGCAGTGCCACCAGCCGCGTCTCGCCGCGCTCCCGCACCGACGTCACCTCTGCCACCCCGTCCACGTGCCCGGCCACCAGGTGCCCACCCAGCCGATCGCCCAGCCTCAGGGGCCGCTCCAGGTTGACACGGTCTCCCTGCCGGGCGGAGCCCAGCGTCGTCCTCTCGGCCGTCTCTGGCAGGAGCGAAGCCCGGAAGCTGCCGGGCGATACCTCCTCCACAGTCAGGCACGGTCCACTCACCGCTATGCTGTCGCCCGGCGCCATGCCTTCCAGCACCTGGCGCGCCCGAATCGCCAGGCGCAGACTGCGCCCGCGCACAACTTCCGCAATCGTGCCAACTTCCTCAATCAGCCCTGTGAACATCTTCCTGGGTCAGCGCACGACATCCCCGCTAATCAGCAGGTCCTCCCCCACCCTCCTCACTCGCACCGACTTCAGTCGCCACGCTTCAGAGAGCCGCGCCACTCCCGCCCCCTCCACTGGACTGAGCGCTCTCGCTCCCCCGATCAGCCGCGGCGCCACGAAGAAGTATACACGATCCACCAGCCCTCCGGCTAGCACCCCGGCCGCCAATGTCCCACCTCCCTCTACCAGCACGCTCTGCACGCCCTCACCGCCGAGCCGCTTCATCAGACTTCTCAGGTTCACTTTGCCCCCCCGCGATCCGACTGTCCAGACGTTCGCCCCACCGCGCTCCAGGCGGCGCACCCGCGCCTTCGGCGCCCGGCGCGTCACCGCCACCACCGGCGGCCTCTCATCTGCGCCAAGCAGGCGAGCAGTCGGAGGCGTGCGGGCGCGGCTGTCCGCCACCACGCGCAGCGGCGTCCTGCCCCGCGACCTCCGCACCGTCAGCAGTGGGTCGTCCGCCAACACCGTGCCGACGCCCACCATCACCGCGTCGTGCCGGGACCGCAGCCGGTGCGCGGCCGCCCGCGCCCGCTCCCCCGTGATCCACTTCGACTCGCCCCGCACGGTCGCGATCTTCCCGTCCAGGCTCATCGCCGCCTTCAGCGCCACGAACGGCAGCCCCGTCGTGATATGCTTGCCATAGGCCTCGTTCAGCCGGCGCGCCTCCGCCTCCATCACGCCTGTCTCCACCTCGATGCCCGCCCTCGCCAGCCGGCGAATGCCGGCCCCGTTCACCAGCGGATTCGGATCGCGGCATCCCACCACCACTCGCGCCACCCCCGACTCAATGATCGCCTCCGTGCACGGAGGCGTGCGGCCGTGGTGGCTGCATGGTTCGAGACTGACGTACATAGTCGCGCCGCTCGCGGACGAGCCGGCATCGCGCAGCGCCCACACCTCCGCGTGCGGCCCGCCAGCCTTCCGGTGGTATCCCTCCCCTACCACGCGGCCGCGCTTCACGGCCACCGCGCCCACCATGGGATTAGGGCTCGTGCGGCCTCGTCCCCGGGCCGCAAGAGCGAGCGCGCGCCGCATCCACCGAAGGTCCTCAGCGCTGCTCATTCTTCCCTGTCGCCCGGCCCTTTGTCCCCAGCCGCCGACCCCGACCCCGCCCGGTTTTCGACATCAGGCTGCTCGGCAATGAACCGCGCCATGTCCCTCCATATCTCGTGCTGTCGCTGTGTGAAGCGATCCTCCACTTCCCGCATGTCGGCAAGCATCACCCATACCAGCACTGCCGCGATCATCATGCAGCCGAACCAGTATCCCATGAACACCGTCAGGTTGCCCCGGGCATCCGTCAGCCGCACCACGAACAGGCCCACGAACACCGCCACCAGCAGCGCCAGCATCAGCAGCCCGGCCGCCAGCCGCAGCACGAATCTCCGCCGCGAGATGAGACGCCGCCCGGCAGTGTACTGCCGCACCTCTACGGCCAGCAGGACTAGTGTTATCAAGCTGAGGACAACCAGCGACATCCCGACTGTGAACATCACGCGCTTCCCTCTGTTGCTCCCTGCCCTTCCGGGCACTCGCCTCCGTCCCGATGATAGCACCCCCTCCCGCAGAAGAGCAAGGCAGCCCCCCGCCTCGCCATGTCATCCTGAGCAGCCCTGCGACGGGCGATCCCGCCGTTCCCGTTCTACATGCCGGGCACGCCTGTGCCCGCCGGCCGTTGCCCTTCGCGCCCGGTGTTTCGCGACCTCACC
Organism: Candidatus Hebobacteria bacterium; assembly: GCA_029821495.1. Classification (GTDB taxonomy): domain Bacteria; phylum Armatimonadota; class Hebobacteria; order Hebobacterales; family Hebobacteraceae; genus JALGTG01. The sequence goes on along the minus strand of JALGTG010000017.1, from coordinate 3,690 downwards.
CCCACCCATCCCCTCTCCCGCGTTGACTCCCCCCAACCGCCGATGCTATACTCCCTCCAGCATGAGTTGGCTGGTTTCCGCCCTCGAAGGTTGGGCGGAGATGCAAAAGGTCGAGGAGGGGCTCGCCGTGGCGGGCGCCTCCCGGGTTCGCGTGAATGGCGCGACCGACCCCGTCAAGGCGCTGGTCGTCGCCAGGCTCGCGCGCGCCCTCAGAGTCCCGTTCCTCTTCATCTCACCGACCAGCGAGTCGGCCCAGCGGCTCCGCGACCACCTGGCCGCGCTTGCCGGCCCCGCGGCCGGATCGGCGAGCCCGGACTCTGAGGACGAGGACTCAGCGGTCTTCATCCCCTCCCTCGAAGCCCTGCTCTACGAGGACATCTCCCCCGACCCCGGCCTCGTCGGCGATAGGATGCTTGCACTCACCAAGCTCCTACGCGCCGACCCGCCAACCGATGGACAAGCGCCCGTCTTCTTCGCCGGCGCCCCCGCGGCCTTCCAGCGATGCCTCCCCCCCTCGGTGGTCCGCGACGCACACGTCGCTGTCACTGTCGGCGACTCGCTGGACCGGGACGCCTTCATCCTCCGCCTGGTCGAGCTCGGATACTCCCGCGAGGAGATGGTCGATTCGCCGGGGCAGTTCAGCGTGAGAGGCGGCGTCGTGGACATCTTCCCCGCCAGCGCCGCCCATCCAGTCCGAGTTGAGCTCTTCGGCGACGAGGTCGAGTCCCTCCGCCCTTTCGACCCCACGACCCAACGCTCCATTGAGTCTATCACCACGGTAACCCTCCTTCCCGCCCGCGAAGTCCACGTAACAGACCAGGTCTCTGCGCGCGCCCGACCTCTAATCGAGCAAGCGCTCGAGGCCCAGGTCAACCTGCTGCGCTCGGCGGACAAGGACCTCGAGGCGGCGCGTCTCGAGGAGCGAATCGCAGACGTGATCCAGGCCCTCGAACAGCGCGCTCACGTTCGCGGCATGGAGTACTTCTTGCCATTCCTCTATCCGGACAGCGCGACGCTGCTCGACTACCTGCCTTCCGATGCAGTAGTCGTCGTGGACGAGCCCGAGCGCCTCGACGAGCACTACGGTGATTTCCGGAAGGACATTCTCGAACTGAAGACCGCGCGCCTCGACCAAGGGCTCCTGCTCCCCCTCGCCGAACCACTGCACCTCTACTTGGAGGATGCGCGGTCGGCCCTCGCTCGCCGCCGGGTGCTGGAACTGAGTCTCTTCGGAGCCGCCTCCGACAAGCAACCCGCTCTCCGCATTGACATCTCTTCCCAGCCCGTAGGCGAGTTTGGAGGCGACGTCCGGCGCCTATCACATGTGCTCAAGCAGTGGCAGAACCAAGGAGACCGGATTCTCATCGCCAGCCGCCAGACCGACCGAGTCATCGAACTGCTCGACGAGGCCGGGCTCGGCGACATGCTCCGGGAAGAGCCCGGCACGACGCCCCGCAGCGGCGCGCTTGTGTTCTCCGGCCGCCCGCTGAATGAGGGATTCCGGATTCCCGCCGCCGGCATCGCCGCCCTCACGGACCGGGAGTTGTTCGGATGGCGTCGGCCGCGCCGACCCGCGCGGCGGCGCGCAGCGGGAGCAGTATCCCTCAGTTCTCTCACCGATCTCACCCCGGGCGACTACGTGGTGCACATCAACCACGGGGTCGGCGTCTACCGCGGCCTCGTCCACCGAGGGCCTGACGATCAGCGGCGCGAGTACATCCTGGTCCAGTACGCAGAGAACGACCGCCTCTACGTCCCCACCGACCAGTTCGACCGCGTCCAGAAGTACCTCGGCGGCGAAGAAGAGCGCCCTCAGGTCCACCGCCTCGGGGGCAGTGAATGGGAGCGTACCAAGCGCCGCGCCCGCCGCGCCGCACGGGAGTTGGCGGGCGAGCTCGTCCGCCTCTACGCCGCCCGACAGCGCCAGCCCGGACACGCCTTCGGCCCGGACACCCCCTGGCAGCGAGAGATGGAGGCCGGCTTCCCCTACGAAGAGACCCCCGACCAGCTCGATGCCGTCGAAACAGCCAAGCGCGACATGGAGGGCGCGCCACCTATGGACCGCCTCATATGCGGCGACGTCGGCTACGGCAAGACCGAAGTGGCCGTGCGCGCAGCCTTCAAGGCGGTCATGGATGGCAAGCAGGTGGCCGTGCTGGTCCCCACCACCGTCCTCGCGCAGCAGCACTACAACACCTTCCGCGAGCGCCTGAGCCCCTATCCCGTTCGCATCGAGATGCTCAGCAGATTCCGCGGCCCCAAGGACCAGGCGCGCATCGTGGCCGACCTCGAGGCCGGAGCCGCTGACATCGTCATCGGGACACACCGGCTCCTCTCAAAGGACGTCCGCTTCAAGGACCTAGGACTGCTGGTGATCGATGAGGAGCAGCGCTTCGGCGTCCGCCACAAGGAGAAGCTGAAGCAGCTCCGCACCACCGTGGACGTCCTGACCATGACCGCAACGCCCATTCCCCGCACCCTGCATATGGCTCTCGGCGGCATCCGCGACATGAGCCTGGTCAACGACCCCCCCGAGGGTCGTACCTCCATCATCACCCGCACCATCCCTCGCGACGACCGCATCATCCGGGAGGCGATCATGCGCGAGCTGGAGCGCGGCGGCCAGGTCTACGTCGTCCATAACAGAGTCGAATCCATAGGCCACGTCGCACACCGAATCCAGCGGCTCGTTCCCCACGCCCGTCTCGTCGTCGCTCACGGCCAGATGAACGAGCGACAGCTCGAAGATGCCATGCTCGACTTCTACGCCGGCGACGCCCACATCCTCGTCTCCACCACCATCATCGAGAACGGCCTCGACATCCCAAACGTCAACACCATGATCGTCACCGACGCCGACCGCCTCGGACTCGCCCAGCTCTATCAGCTCCGCGGCCGCGTCGGCCGCTCCAGCCGCCAGGCCTACGCCTACCTCATGTGGACCCCCGACAAGCGCCTCACCGAGACCGCTCAGAAGCGCATCGCCGCCATTCGCGAGTTCTCGGAGCTCGGCTCTGGGTTCAATGTAGCGCTTCGGGACCTCGAGATTCGCGGCGCCGGGAATATCCTCGGGCCCGAGCAGCACGGCTTTGTCTCCTCCGTGGGCCTCGAGCTCTACATGCAGATGCTCAGCGACGCCGTCCAGGAGGCGAGAGGCGAGACCCCTGCCCCGCGTCCCCAAGTCAGCGTTGACGTCCCCGTGCGCGCCTACTTGCCCGAGGACTACGCCCCCGACCTCAATCAGCGCATCGAACTCTACCGCCGCCTCGCCGCAGCGCCCGATCACGAGCGCCTCGACGAGCTGGCCCACGAAATCGCCGACCGCTTCGGCCAGCCGGTCCCCGGACCCGTCGAGAGCCTCCTTAGGCTGGCCCGCCTGAAGGTGCGCTGCGCCTCCGCCGGAGTTCAGACCGTCACCACAGACGGCTATCTCGTCTCACTCCGTCTGACTGACGACCGACGACTTAGCCCAGAGGCTGGCAAGCAGTTGCGCTCCGCACTCCCCGCCAATACCCGCATCTGGCTGGCGCTCATGGACCACGATAGAGTCATCGTTTCTCTGCGTAAGGCCGACCCCGACGAGGGGCTCTCGCGCCTCGAAAAGACGCTGGACGCGCTGGCATCCCTGCCCCTCGTGGAGGAAGCCCGGCGCCACCGACGCCGTCTCGACCTAGCGGATGGCCGCGCCCC
>JALGTG010000016.1 GCA_029821495.1 Candidatus Hebobacteria bacterium | reverse complement strand
CAATGGCCTTAGGCGGCCTTAGGCGCCTTGTATATGGTAGGAGTGTTCGACGGAGGGGGAGGTTTGTCCTGCAGGCCGGGCGGGTGTGGGCTGCCGCAAGGGGATGCCAGGGCACTTTACAGCGCTTCCGCGGACGGGTAGACTCGACAGAGCGGGATGGCGATGGACGATAGAGGCAGGAGAAGATGGCTGTGGTGGGTGTTGGCGGCTGCGCTGGCCGCGGCGGTTGGGGCCGGGGTCGTCTTGCGTCGCCCATCAGTCGGGTTCGCCCCGGCTCCGTTCACGTCAGACGAGCCGCGAGTGGAGGGGATCCGAGAAGCAGCGCGCGGCGCGAACGTCGTGTTGGTGGTGATCGACGCGGCGCGCGCCGATCACGTCGGGTGCTACGGATACCCGCGCGACACGACGCCGAACATGGATAGGCTGGCCGGGGAGTCGGTGCGTTTCGAGGGTCACTTCTGCCAGTTCCCACGCACCAAGGAATCAACTGCCTCGCTCTTCGCCTCTCAGTACAGCGACAGCCACTTGGCCAGCGGGAACCGGCACCTGATGGACGGGACGTTCACTATGGCGAAGGGACTCGGAGAGGCCGGTTACCGCACGGTGCTGTTCAGCTCGAACCCGAATGCGTCGCCGGGAGCGGGGATCGGACTCGATTTTCGGGAGACGTACGACCAGGGGGACGTAGATCCACTGGTGAGGAGTTGGAAGGAACTCACCTCGCCGGAGCCGCTGCTGGGGCTCATCGGTGACTGGCTGCGGAGGAACGGCGGGTCGCGGTTCTTCGCGTACATCCACTTCGACCCGCCGCACCAGCCGTACATTCAGCCGGAGGAGATGACGGCTCTGTTTGCCGGGCAGGAGCCGCCGGATTTCGAGGCGGGGGACTTCGCCTTTCCCGTGGGGGACCGGGAAGTGCTGCGGACGTGCCTGCACCCGCCGCTGCCGGAATGGATCAACCTGTACGACGCGAACCTGCGGTATGCGGATTGGGCGGTCGGGGAGGTGGAGCGATTGCTGCGGGAGGCGGGGGTCTTCGACAAGACGCTGTTTGTCGTCACTGCGGACCACGGGGAGGGGTTCGGCGAGCACGGGTATCTGTGGCACGAGCGGGGGGTCTACGAGGAGATGGCGCGGATTCCGCTTCTGATGCGGTTCCCCGCCGGGGCTCAGCGAGGCCGAACTGTGCGCGGACTCACGCAGGCAATCGACTTGCTGCCCACAATCTTCGACACGCTGGTGGTGCCATATCCAAGGGACGGGGTCCAGGGTCGCTCGCTGCTGCCGCTGATGGCGGGCCTGACTGACCGAGCGCACGAGCGTGTGTTCTGCCGCTCGGACGGCGAGCCGCCGAGCTATCTGGTGCGGAGGCCGGAGTGGGCGCTGATGCTGTGGGGGAACGGGAAGTGGCGGGCGCTGTATGACCTGGCGGGGGACCCCGGGCAGCGGGAGAACGTCATCGAGCAGCACCCGGAGGTGGCGGAGGAGATGCTGGCGGCTTTCCGGGTCTTCGCGGCGGAGCAGCGCCGCCCGCCGCTGGACTTCCTGGACCCGGAGGTGGAGCTAGCGCCGCTGCCGGAGGCGAGCGAGACTGAACTCACGGCGGAGATGGAGAAGCGGCTGCGGGCGCTGGGGTACGTCAAGTAGGCGGCGGGAGAGCGGCCGCGTCCCGCTTCTCGGAGAGCAACCGAGGGATTCAGTCCTCCTCGGGGAGGGGGATGATGCAGAGCAGGCGCATGGGGGTGTCGCCCACGTTGCGGATCTGATGGCGCTCTCCCGGCAGGATGAGGATGGCGTCGCCGGGGGCGATGGGTGTGGGGCCGGTGTCCTGGACGACCTCGGCCCGTCCCTCGAGGATGAAGACCTCGTGCTCCCAGGCGTGCTCGTGGAGGGGAGTGGAGCCTCCGGGGCCGACCTCGAAGAGTCTCATGGCGAAGTTGGGGGCTCCTTCGGGGCGGGACAGGAGCCAGCGGATGGTGGTGTTGCGCGCGCCGCTCTCAGCCACGGCCTGTGCCTGAACTTCCGAAGAATGGACTATCTTCATCGGTGGGCGTCCTCCTTTGCGATCTGCCTCTTGCTCTGAAAGACTATGCGAATGAGAGTGCAGGCGAGCGAGCGCCGCAGCGCGCGATCGCGCATATCTGGTTTCAGGGCGTGGGTGAGAGCACCTGCCGGAGAGGGGGATGAGGCGGGGAGAGGCTAGCCCTCCAGCCGGTTCAGGAGGGGATCGATTTGGAGGCGGGCTTTCTCGGAGTTGTGGGACCAGCGCTCTTCGTCGCCTGAGGTCCATCCCTCGCAGGCATAGGCGATGCAGAGGAGGGCGTCCTGGAAGAGGTCGTGGGGCTCGGCCCATTGGGCGGGCGGGACGAGTTCATCGAATCGGACGAAGAGGTTGCGGGCGCGCTTGCCCAGCAGGCCGGCCTGCTTGCTATCCGGCTCGGGCGGACCGCCGTTGGGCGGAGGCGGGAGGGCCTCGAACTTGGTCCAAATGCCCCGGAACCGCTTCAAGACGGGCACCATTTCCTCTTCGTAGCGCCGCCGGTCTCTCAGCTCCTCAAGGACCACTCGGAGGGAGCCTTCGATGGCGCGTGCGACCTCTTGCGCGAGCTCGCCAACGCGGTCCCGAGGATCGATGCCGCGCTTCACCAGTCCTGCACGCGCCAGCACGGCAGGGGCCGATATGACTGCCGCCGGGCGGATGCCGCAGTCGGCGAGGACTTCTGAAGCAGAGCATCTGCTGGAGCCATCAACGGCGACGATGAAGCGCTTGCGCGAGCGAGGGCAGTCTTCGGCGTCGGCCACCGCGGCCTCCGGGGTGGCTGCGGCGACGAGTTCGACCGCGCGCCGCGCGATCTCGCAGCCCACGCCGTCGCACCGGCGGGAGGGCACGAGGATCACGGCGGCACCAGCTTGTTCCTTCTCAGCTTTCGTCATGCTGGCATCTCTTCGCTAGCCGGCTGCGGCCGCCTCCTCTCCTTGCTGCTGCGTCTGATCGAGCTGCGACCACTGTTGGCCCGGCAGATACCGCCGCACGAGGAGCTGGTAGACGCCGGCGCCGAAGGCTGCGCCGATGACGGGCGAGAGGATGTAAACCGTGAAGAATCCGCCCCGGGGTCCGGGGATGGCGATGTCTCCCCAGCCGAAGATGTAGGAGACGAGCCGCGGGCCGAAGTCCCGCGCGGGGTTGAGGCCCGCCTGGGTGAGCGGGGCAATGATGGAGATGATTATGGAAACGGTGAGGCCGATGAAGATCGGGGCCATGAATCTGGGCCCCCCGGAGTTGCGCGGCTCGGTGAGGGAGAAGACGAAGCAGGCGAGGAACGCGGTGCCTATCGCCTCGCCGAACATGGCGGTGAGATGTGACACTTGTCCGAAGGCCTCCGCGGTGGTGCCGATCATCGCGGGGTTGGGGAAGTACTCGCCGAAAACCATCGCCGAGAGCTGGCTGCCCGGGATGCCGCGCACGAGGCCGTTGGCGGTTTCGAAGTGGGCGATCATGCCGTGGAAGAGCCCGTAGAGAATGAGAGAGCCGGCGAATGCGCCGGCGAGCTGGGCGCCGATGTAGGGGGCGATCTTCCGCTTGGGGAATCCGCGCCAGACCACCATGGCCAGTGTGATGGCCGGGTTGATGTGGGCTCCGCTGACGGCGCCCACGGTGTAGATGGCGAGGCCGATGGCGACGCCCCACACTACGGCCACCTGCCAGAGGCCCTGCTGGGCGCCGGCGAGGACGGCAGTGTTGACGGCGCCGACGCCGAAGAACACGAGGATGAGCGTGCCGAGGAACTCGCTGAGGCACTCGCCGCACAGCTTGTTCGGTCGCTTCACTGGCATTGCCTCCATTGGCTCACGAGCTGGAGAGCAGCTGCTTGACGTGTTCGCCTATTCTCTTGGCGACGGCCTGCACTGCGGGATCGTCGGCCTCGACGTGCTCCGCCGGGAGGGAGTCGAGGTCCAGGTTCAACTCCTTCGCCAGGTCCGTGATGCGGATCGTGCGCGCGGCCTTCCGCTCTTTCTTGTCGACGAGCCTAGTCGCGCAGTCCAGGTCGCAGGCTTCGACTGCCAGCACCGGGTAGAGGTCGATGAAGTCCAGGTCCTCCTGGACGTTTGCGTTGAGGGCCGGGCCGCAGCCGAGCACGGTCTGGTCGGGCAACATATCTTCGTGAACGACGTAGAGCGCCTGCCGGGCGAGCACGGCCTCCTTTCGCAGTCCGAGACATGGTTGCAGGCAAACCTTATCAGCCATCGTTGTCCTCCTCAGAGCGTGCTCAGCATTTCGTCGGCGATGATGCGGTCGACTTGCTCAACCGCTTTGTTGGCGAGAGCATCCACCAGCTTCTCGCCCTTCCGGGTGAGGCCGCGGCGCTTCTCGCCGCCGACGGAGATGCGGTTGTCGGCAGCGACATCGGCTACGTAGACGCGGGCGGCCGGGGCCTTGCCGAGCTCGTCGGCCATGAAGCTCGCGCAGTGCGGCCGGCAACCGTCTATCACCAGCACCGGGTACTTCTGGAAGGCGGCGAGGTGCTCCGGGTCTTTCACTGCGAGCCGCCCACTGCTCAGCAGGACGACCTCGTCGGGGCGCGTCTTCTTGATGCGATAGCCGGCCAGTCGCACCACAGTGGAGACGAGCCGGCCTATGCCGTTGCACGGCAGCACCGCCACCTTGAAGTCGTGCTCTTCTGGCATTGGCGTCCTCCTCAGTCGCTTGCAGTCCTGGATTCACGGTCAACTGCAGTGTAGGGAGGTCCCAGGCGCGGCCGCGTGTGCAACGCATGAAATTTGTGTGAAGGCGCTTGACAATAATTACTTCCGGGTGCGAGGGTATGAGGGGGAGAGGAGCAGGAGGCATGGAGCGAGACGCCGGCAAGGCGGTGTATGCGATAGGGGCGGCGGCGCAGGAAGTGGGGCTGAGCGCCCGGACGCTGCGGATCTACGAACAGGAGGGGCTGATTCGGCCGGCGCGGAAGCCGGGCTCAGACCAGAGGGTGTACAGCGAGCAGGACCTGGTGTGGGTCCGCTGCATTTCCGAGTTGATTCACGGCCACAGCTTGACTACGGTCGGCATCCGTCGGCTGCTCGACTTGATCCCGTGTTGGGAGGTCAAGCACTGTCCGGAGGAGGTGGCGCGGCGATGCGAGCCGCACCTGAACATCCCCGATATGGCGGTGCGCGCGCCGGCCAGACACCCTGCCCGCGCGACCCCCGAACGGGAGGATGAAGAGGCGGTGGAGGAAGGGGCGGTCGAGATCAAGATTTTCTACGGGATCAAGGAGTTCGGGGTGGTCTTCCCGTGCTTCAAGTGTATCCAGGCGGAGCGAATCGCGCGGCGCCTGGCGGACCGCCATCCTGGGCGGGTAGTGGTGCGGAAGCACGACATGCTATCAGCGGAGGCCGATCGGCATGGGGTGATGATGACGCCCACGGTGATGATAGACGGGGAAGTGGTGGCGAGCGGGAAGGGGCTGTCGGCGAATCGGCTGGAGCAGTTGCTGGAGAGGCATCTGGCGGCGCAACAGAAAGAGTGACCTGCTTGCCGATCGGGGTCCGAGTCGCGCGGGGCTATGTGCCAGCGGGCCGAGGGCGGGGCAGGGCGTTGACGGCCTCGACGAGGAGCTGTCCATCCAGGTCCTTGAGCGCCGCGGCGAGGAAGCGCCGCGGGGAGCACTGCGCCATCTTGATGACGAGCCGATTCCAGCCCTCGCGCAGGGCGACCTCGAACTCGTCGGCGCTGAGAGGGGAGACGGGCCGGTGCTCGTGTTGGAGGAAGACCTCTTGGGCGTTGAGCCAGACCTTGGTTCCGTCATTGCAGGCGACGCGGAGCCGCGCCTGGCGAAGCCGGGGCACGAAGAAGTCTGTGGCCGCGTAGTGGGTTCCGCGCTCGCTCTCGAGGTCGGCGAGGAGATTGACCGCCGGCTCGGCTACGGAGAGCCGCTGCCAGCCCTCGGCGCTGAGCGGGGTGTCGCCGGCGAGGATGCCGGGCTGCTCGGGGGCGTGCGCTTCCTCGAAGTCCCCGTAGGGGCCGGCGGCATACCAGAGCGCCTCTCCCACCAGCGTGATGGGCACAGTGAGCTCGGAGCCATCGTCCACCGATAGGAAGAGCGTGCAGGGGTTGACGGCTGCGATCTCGGCGTGCTCCTGGGGTGCGCTGATGGTTAGAGTGAAGGAGACGGAGCCATCCTCGGGGAGGGTGAGGGCACCGGAGCCGGTGGTGACCACGAAACCCGATGGCGCTGACATCTGGACCTTGAGATCGAGGCTGCGTGTGGCCGTGTTGGCGATTGCGACTGTGAGGCGGCGCGGCACGTCGTAGCCGATGGTTGGTCTGCCGCCGTAGTCGATGTGGATTTCGAGCGGGCCCCTGCGATAGGAGTTGACGTAGGGACCGATCGAGAGCGGATGAATGAGGGCGGAGCCCTCGGGGAGGGAGAGTTTGGAGGGTTCGTCGGGGGGCTCCTCGGAGAGATGGACTCGACCCACGGACTCCGATCGGATGACCAGGCGTCCGATCTCGGCCGTGTGCTCGGCCAGCAGGGACGCCCTTGTGGTGCGGGGGAGGCCGACGACATCGCATCCCGCGGTCAGCTCGCCGCGGATGGCTTGGCGCCAGTTGTCCGGTATTTCGGGGGCGCCGAGGAGAGCGCCGAGGACGGCGCCGGCAGCCGCGCAGGTGGCTAGGGTGCTCCAGCCGCACCTGGCGGCAGTGGCCAGCGTGAGGCCGAAATCACCTTTGCCATGCAGCAGGGAGAGGGCAATGAGCGCGGTGCAGATCGTGCTGTCGCGCAGATCCTCGGACGCATAGGCGCGCAGTAGCATTTCCCTGGTGCGCGCCCAGTGTGCGTGCTCACCGTGCCATCGAGAGACATCTCGCACGGCGCGCGCGACTCTGGCATCCTCCGGCAAGAGGCCGAGGCCCACCTCGACGAGGCGGGAGACATCGGGCTCAACGAAGGCCGCGCTGACCACTGCGGCCAGGAATAGCGCGCCTTGAACTCCCGGGCCGGCATGGTCGAGCATGGCGTCCTGCAGGGCGTAAGAAGCGGCCCGTTCGGGGTCGCCGGGCGCGATGATCCCCCAGAGGTCGGCGCGGGCGACTCCGCCGAGGGCCTCTCGAAAGGGATTATCGAAGACCCCCGAGACAGGCGGTTCGACGTCGCGGCGGAAGTTGGCGCGGGCGTATGCGAACTCGCTGCGGGCGTGCACCAGGTGCTTCAGCCATGCCATCACAAGGTCGTCAGGGACGAGGTGCGGCCCCGCCATCTGGAGGGCGCGGAGCCAGGCCAACTGGAAGTCCGTTCCCTGCTGCGTCGCAGTGGGGAGGCGTTCGGGGGGTTCCGGGTATCCGGCGACCTCCTGCGTCTGGCGTCTACCGTCGAGGGGCGCGCCCAGGGCGCCCCCGATCAGCTTTCCCAGCCAGGCACCCAGCACTCTGTCCCGGTACTCGGTTTCCGACAGCGTAACCATTGCACTCTCTCGCGCGCGGCATTCTAGCACAACACCCAGCGGAGGGCAAAGCCGCGGAGCGCTGAGGGATGATGGGATGACGGCCGTGCCGACCACGGGGTATGTCGCGGTCCATGTACGCGCAGCTTCCGGGCGCGCGGATGATCCGATCGCGGCCATGCAGGAGCCGGCTGCGGCGGCGAGGAAAGGAGTGGGCGAGTGACCCACCCGGCGCAGCCTCATTGCGAGAAGGCCCGTTGTGGAGGCGGCCAGGGAGACGCGATCGGGAGAGGCCATGACGCGCGAGGTGCGAGGGGTGGTCTCAGAGGATGGCATGACATCACGAACGACGCAGGAGGCCGCAGGCGCGCGTTGCTCCGAACGGCCGCGCGGTTATCGGCCTCCGCGAGGACCTCGGCGCCGTCTCTTGTCAACGCTCTTGCTGGCGGCGGGCGTAGCCCTGGTCGCAGGGATCGCCCACTCGGCCGCCGCGGGCCAGGAGTCCGAAGCGTCGGGCGAAGCGGGGGCGCTGCCGGAGACTGCGCGGCTGCTGTTCGACCTGTTCCTCCTCTTCCTCTTCGCGAAGATCGCGGGGGAGATCTGCCTTCGGATCAGACAGCCGGCCGTAGTCGGGGAGATCCTGGTGGGGATGATCATCGGGCCGCACCTTCTGGGGTGGGTCAGCTATGTGGAGGGTCCCGGGGGCGGGAGAGAGCTCGCGCCCTTTCTGGAGAGCTTTGCGGAGCTGTGCGTGATCTTCCTGCTGTTCATCGTTGGCATGGAGCTGGAGCCGGCAGAGCTGCTGCGGGTGGGAGGTCTCGCGGCGGCGGTCGCGATCGCCGGCATGGGTATCCCGTTCGGGTTGGGGGCGGGCCTGATGCACGTGCTGGGCCGGCCCTTGGGAGAGTGTCTATTCGTGGGGGCTGCACTAACCGCCACCAGCGTCGGCATCACCGCCCGGGTCCTACAGGACATGGAGCAGCTAGGCACCCGCGTGGCGCGGGTGATCCTGGGGGCGGCCGTGCTCGACGACGTCGGGGGCATGCTGGTGCTGGCGGTCGTGTCGGGGATCGCGGCTGGCGCCATCTCCAGCTCGGAGATCCTGATTCTCCTGAGCACCGCTGTGGGCGCCCTAGCGGTCACTTTCCTGCTCGCCCGATCGGCCGTGCAGCGGCTGCGCCCTCGGCTCTACTCCGTGACGCGGGCGAGCAATGAGAGAGTACTCTTCTCCCTGGCCATCGCTGTTTGCTTCGGGTTCGCCGCGCTTGCGGAGGTAATCCAACTGGCGGCCATCATCGGCGCCTTCTTCGCAGGCGTTATCTTCGCGGAGCTGCGCGAGGCCCCCGACCTGCGCCGCTCCATGCAGCCCATCTACGAGCTGTTCGTCCCTATCTTCTTCGTGACCATGGGCGCCAAGGTCAATGTCCCCTTGCTGCTGGGCTGGGGGGTGCTGAAGGTCGGGCTGATCATGACTCTGCTCGCCATCATCGGCAAGGTGGTCGGGTGCGGCCTGGCGGCTTACCGCATGAAGTTCCGGGAGGCGATGGCGGTGGGGGTGGGCATGACCCCCCGGGGCGAGGTCGGCATCGTGATCGCCCTCATCGGCCTCAACAAGCACATCATACCGGACGATGTCTACGCCCAGGTCATCCTGATGTCCGTCGTCACCAGCTTCTTCGCGCCGTCGCTGCTGCGCGTTCTGCTCACCCCGCGCGCGGAGGGGCCGGCCCCAGAGCCGGACACTGACCCCGCCCACCACGCCGACTAGCGCATCCCTGCCAGCGCCTTTCCCCCGCGACGAGGGCTTCGCAGCGCGAGGCGGATCGGCAGGACTGCGGGCGCGGGTGCGGAAGTCGAGGCGAGGAAGCCCATGCACCCCTTCTGGCGCGGGATATTGGATCTGCTGTACCCTCCTCGCTGCGAGGCATGCGGCCTGCTGCGGCGGGAGCCGATATGCGAGGAGTGCCGGGCCGCGATCGAGCTGGTGCGGCCGCCTGTGTGTGAGGTATGCGGCGAGCCGTTCGACCCAAGAGCGCGGGGCGCGCCGACATGCGCGCGGTGCCGCCGGGGTGGACAGCGGCCGTTCTCGGTGGCGCGGAGCGCGGCCTACTACGAGGGGCCGCTGGCGAAGGCGATCCGGAGGTTCAAGTACGAAGGCCAGTTGGTGGTGGGCAAGCCGTTGGGAGCGATCATGGTGGAGGGGCTGGCGGGCGAAGCGGCGGAGGGGCTGAAGCCGGAGACTGTGGATGTAGTGTGCGCGGTGCCGCTGCACGCGTCGAGGCTTGGCGAGCGGGGGTTCAACCAGTCGGAGGTGCTGGCAGAGGCGGTTGCGGGGGCAATCGGGAAGCCGCTGAAGGCGCTGCTGGAGCGCACGCGGCCGACGCTGCCGCAGGTGGACCTGCCGGCGGCATCGCGTGCGGGGAATGTGCGGGGCGCGTTTGCGGCACGGCTGACGGAGGTGATCGAGGGGCAGCGGGTGCTGTTGATAGACGATCTCTTCACGACGGGAGCGACGATGAGGGAGTGCGCGCGGGTGCTGAGGAGGTCGGGGGCGGGTGAGGTGCGGGTGTTCGCCCTTGCGCGGGCGGCACCACAGTGGCGGCGTCCGGGGGCAGAGATGCGCGCGCATGCGCGCGAGCAGCGGGTAGACTGAACTCGTGAAGACTACCGGACGCGAAGTGCGAGTGAAGGGAACTGTCCAGGGAGTGGGTTTCCGGCCGTTCGTCTACCGGCTGGCCGCATCGCTGGGCCTGTCCGGGTCGGTGAGGAACACAGCGGCCGGGGTGATCATTGAGGTGGAGGGGGATGGGCCGCGGGTGGAGGAGTTTGAGCGGCGCCTGGAGAGGGAGGCGCCGCCGCTGGCACGGATCGCGTCGGTGGAGGCGCGGGAGGGGGAGCCGGTGGTGGCGGAGGGGTTCCGCATCGTGGAGGGTGTCGGCGCGCCACGGCCTACGGCGCTGATTCCGCCGGATGTGGCGGTGTGCGAGGAGTGCGCGCGGGAGATCGCTGATGCGCACGACCGGCGCTTCGGGTATGCGTTCACGAACTGCACGAACTGCGGGCCGCGGTTCAGTATCGTGCGCGGGATTCCGTACGACCGGCCGCAGACGACGATGGCGGCGTTCGAGATGTGTGAGGAGTGCAGGCGCGAGTATGGCGACCCCGGAGACAGGCGTTTCCACGCGGAGCCGGTGGCGTGTCCGAAGTGCGGGCCGGAGGTGATACTGGAGGAAAGCGGCGGGGCACAGAGACCCCGCCCTACAGAAGATGGCAGGAGGCAAGCTCCTGCCGAACCAATGCATGGGCAGGAGACAAGCTACTGCCCGACCCATATGCGCGCCCTAGAGGAGGCGGCGCGGTTGCTGGGGGAGGGGAAGGTGGTGGCGATCAAGGGGTTGGGGGGATATCACCTGGCGTGCGATGCGCGGAACGCGGAGGCGGTGGAGACGCTGCGCGCGCGGAAGGGACGGGGGCTGAAGCCGTTCGCGATCATGGTGCGGGATGTGGCGGAGGCGCGGCGGGTGGCGGAGGTGGGGGAACGCGCGGAGCAACTACTAATGTCGCCGGAGAGTCCGGTGGTGATCATGTCCGCCAAGGAGGATGGAGGGCTGGCGGAGGGGATTGCGCCGCGGCAGAATACGGTAGGGGTGATGCTGCCGTACACGCCGCTGCATCGGCTGCTGCTGGAGAAGTCGCCGCCGGCGCTGGTGATGACGAGCGGGAACCTGGCGGAGGAGCCGATCATCCACGAGGATGAAGAGGCGCGCGTGAAGCTGGGGCCGATTGCGGATCACATCCTGTCGCACAACCGAGAGATCGCGGTGCCGTGTGATGACTCGGTGATACGCGTGGAAGGCGAGCTGGTGATTCCGGTGCGGCGGGCGCGGGGCTATGTGCCGCGGTCGGTGACGGTGGACTATGAGGGTCCGCCGGTGCTGGCGGTGGGCGGGCAGACGAAGAACGCGTTCTGCTTAGTGCGGGCGGGGGAGGCGATTCTGAGCCAGCACATCGGGGATCTCGATACGGCGGAGGTGCTGGAGTACTTCGGGCGGGCGGTGGGGCATTTCGAGGAGCTGTTCGAGACGAAGCCGGAGGTGGTGGCCCATGATCTGCATCCGGGGTATCTCTCGACGCAGTGGGCGAAGTCGCTGGAGGGGGTGAGGCTGGTGGGGGTGCAGCATCATCACGCGCATGTGGTGAGTGTGATGGCGGAGCTGGGGCTGGAGGGGCCGGTGATTGGTGTGGCCTATGATGGGACGGGATACGGGGCGGATGGGACGGTGTGGGGAGGGGAGATTCTGGTTGCGGACCGGAGGAGGTTCGAGCGGGCGGGGCATCTGCGGGCGGTGCCGATGCCGGGCGGGGAGGGGGCGATTCGGCGGCCGGCGCGGATGGCGTTGAGCCACCTGGTTGATGCGTTTGGGCCGGAGGAGGGGGTGGCGAAGGCGCGGGTGTTGATGCCGTATATAGAGGATGAGGAGATGCGGGTGGTGGGGAGGCAGGTGGAGCGGGGGATCAACAGCCCGGCGTGTTCGAGCATGGGGCGGTTCTTCGATGCGGTGGCGGCGATGTTGGGGTGCACGCCGGAGGCGACGTATGAGGGGCAGCCGGCGATGGAGTTGGAGGGGATGGCCGGGGCAGCCAATCGCCCGGAGGGCCGGGCTCCCACAGGGGCAGGAGCAAGCTCCTGCCGAACAGCGGGGAGCGGCGGCGATGCGCCTGCGGCGTATGGCCGCCCTAGAGAACGGCGCGGCGGGGATGCAGAGACATCCCCGCCCTACAGAACGGCAACGGCCGGCGGGCATGGGCATGCCCGCCCTACAGCGTACGAGTATGAGATTGTGGATGGTGTGGTTGATGCGAGGGCGGTGGTGAGGGGGGTGGTGGAGGATGTTGAGCAGGGGGTAGATCGAGGCGAGATTGCGGGGCGGTTTCATGAGACGGTGGCGCGGTTTACGGTGGAGGCGTGCCGGCGGCTGCATGAGGAAGGCGGGCCGAGGGATGTGGTGCTGTGCGGCGGGGTGATGCAGAATGCGCGGCTGGTGGGGAGGTTGGTGGAGCTGCTGGAGGAGGAGGGACTGAGGGGCCATGTCCATCGCGAGGTCCCTCCGAACGACGGAGGGATGAGCCTCGGACAGGCCGTCGTTGCCGCGTCGCGGCGATAGTGGCAGGAGCAAGCTCCTGCCCAACAAGAAGGGAGGTACCGCCGAATGATGGGGGGATGAGTTTGGG
Source organism: Candidatus Hebobacteria bacterium (assembly GCA_029821495.1). Lineage (GTDB taxonomy): Bacteria > Armatimonadota > Hebobacteria > Hebobacterales > Hebobacteraceae > JALGTG01. The sequence goes on along the minus strand of JALGTG010000016.1, from coordinate 25,058 downwards.
GCAGGCGGTGGTTGCGGCGGCGGGATTATTGGCGTGTGGCTCAGAATGACAAGACAGGGGATGGCGGCGCGGTCGGGAGACCGCGCCCTACAGTAAGCGGGAGTGTAGGCTGATGTGTTTGGCGGTGCCGATGAAGGTGGTTGAGATAGAGGGGCCGGTTGCGCAGGTGGAGGAGGGGGGCGTGCGCAGAGCGGCGCGCATTGATCTGGTGGAGGTTGAGGTTGGGGATTATGTGATCGTGCACGCGGGGATTGCGATAGAGAGGCTGGAGCCGGAGGAGGCGAAGGAGACGTTGAGGTTGTTTGAGGAGATGTTTGGCGGGGTGAGCGATTGAGGCGTATGGGGCAGGAGGCAAGCCCGCCCGAGGCGGACAAGCTCCTGCCGAACGAGGGGAGGCGGCGGGGTCAGGAGACCCCGCCCTACAATGGCAGGGGCAAGCCCCTGCCCAACAGAACGGCCGGCGGGCATCGGTGTGCCCGCCCTACAGAACGGCAATGGATAGGCTGAGCGAGCTTAGGCGACCGGAGTTGGTGCGGAGGATGGCGGAGCGGTTGAGGAGGATGGATGCTCCGCCAGCGACGTTGATGGAGGTGTGTGGGACGCACACGGTGGCGATTGCGCGGCACGGGATACGGGAGGCGCTGCCGGAGGGGGTGAGGTTGATTTCGGGGCCGGGGTGCCCGGTGTGTGTGACTCCGCAGGAGCAGATTGACTTCTTCATCGCGCTGGGGGGAAGTGGCAGGAGGCAAGCTCCTGCCGAACGGACCGGACGGCGGGGCGCGGAGACCCCGCCCTACAGTGTGAGGCTGGCGACGTTCGGGGATATGGTGCGGGTGCCGGGGACGGAGAAGAGCCTGGAGCAGGCGCGGGCGGAGGGGGCGGAGGTGCTGGTCGTATACTCGCCGATGGACGCGGTGGAGGCGGCGGCGCGGGAGCCGGCGAAGGAGGTGGTGTTCTTCGGGATCGGCTTTGAGACGACGGCGCCGGCGGTAGCGCTCGCGATACTGGAAGCGAAGCGGAGGGGACTGGGGAACTTCTCGGTGCTGTGCGCGCACAAGCTGATTCCGCCAGCGATGACGGCTCTGCTCGAGTCGGATGTCAAGATCGATGGGTTCATCTGTCCGGGGCATGTGAGCGTGATTATAGGAAGCGAGGCCTATGGGCCGGTGGCGGCGCGGGGGCCTGCCCGGCCAGGGAAGCCGTGTGTGGTGGCGGGATTCGAGGCGGCGGATGTGTTGGGGGCAGTGCGGATGCTGCTGGCGCAGATCGCGGAGGGGCGCGCGGAGGTGGAGATTGAGTACAAGCGCGCGGTGCGACCGGAGGGGAACCGGAAGGCGCAAGAGATGATGGCAGAGGTGTTCCGGGTGGCGGACACGCGTTGGAGGGGGCTGGGGACGATAGCGGGGAGCGGGTATGAGCTGGCGGAGGGGCTGGCGGAGTTCGATGCGGCGCGGCGGTTCGAGGTGAAGTTGCCTGCGTCGGCGGAGCCGGCCGGGTGCCGGTGCGGGGATGTGCTGAGGGGAGCGATAGAGCCACCGGAGTGCGGGCTGTTCGGGAGGGAGTGCATGCCGAGGAGGCCGGTGGGGGCGTGTATGGTGTCGAGCGAGGGGGCGTGTCAGGCGTGGTATCGGTATCGAGGGCAGGAGATGGATCGGTGAGCGAGGAGCGGGTGCTGCTGGCGCATGGGGATGGGGGGGAGTTGATGGGGGAGTTGGTGGAGGGCGTGTTTGTGTCACGTCTGGGGACGGGGGAGCCGGCGGGGGATGATAGCGCGCGGATCCTCTTTGGGCAGGAGCAAGCTCCTGCCGAACGGGGGGGAGGTGGGCAGGAGACACGCTCCTGCCCTACGGGAACGGCCGGCGGGCATGGCCAGGCCCGACGCGGAGAACGGCAACGGCCGGCGGGCATGCGTCCGCCTTCGGCGGCCGACATACCCGCCCTACAGAACAGCACTCGCTTGGTGTTCACGACGGATGCGTTCGTGGTTGATCCGATCTTCTTCCCGGGTGGGGACATTGGGAAGCTGGCGGTGTGTGGGACGGTGAACGATCTGGCGGCGGCGGGGGCGCGGCCGGTGGCGTTGAGCGCGAGCTTCATCCTGGAGGAGGGGCTGCTGATTTCGGAGCTGGAGCGGGTGGTGGAGTCGATGGCTGGGACGGCGGCGGAGGCCGGGGTGAATACGAAGGTGGTGCCGGTGGGGAGCGCGGATCGGGTGTATGTCACGACTTCCGGGGTGGGCGAGGTGGCGGACGGGGTGGAGGTTTCAGGGGCCGGGGCGCGACCGGGGGATGTGGTGCTGGTAAGCGGCCCCGTCGGGGATCACGGGCTGGCGGTGTTGTCGAAGAGGGAGGGGCTGGAGTTCGAGTCTGCGATTGTGAGCGATTGCGCGCCGCTGGCAGGTATGGTGGCGGAGCTGCTGGCGGCCGTATCTGGTGTGCACGTGCTGCGAGATCCGACGCGGGGAGGGCTGGCGACGGCTTTGAACGAGATCGCGCGGCAGTCGAGGGTGGAGGTCGAGATCGAGGAGTCGGCGGTGCCGGTGCGGGAGAGCGTGGCGGCGGCGTGCGAGCTGCTGGGGCTGGACGCGTTGTATGCCGCGAATGAGGGGAAGATGGTGGTGATGGTGGGAGAGGGGGAGGCGGAGGCGGCCTTGGGTGTGCTGCGGGGGCACGCGTTGGGCGGAGAGGCGGCGGTGATCGGGCGGGTGAGCGAGGGCCGCGGGGGGAGGGTGCTGCTGCGGACGGTGTTGGGGACGCGGCGGATTCTGGACCGTCACGTTGGGGAGCAGATGCCGCGGATTTGCTGAGGGGCGTGCGCGGAAGCGGCGGCGGCCATGCAATGGCATGCTCGCGCCACGCGGGGCGCGATTTCCGGGGCGAGGGGGAGAGGGAAATGGCGGGGTGGGGGCGAAGTAGTGAGGACGATTGGCGTGTGCCCAGGATCAGCCCGGCCGCGGGGTCGGGCAGTTCTGTGTGAATGCCAACGGAGCGACCACGCAGGGCGACATCCGCCGCAGTGACCGTTTCCGCGATTGGCCGGTGTGCTTGCAGCAGTGGCCGAGCGCGCGTGCAGTGGAGAGATGTGCGAGTCCAAGGTTTTTCTTGCGACAGCAGAAGGTGAAGAGCTGGTGCTGGAGGACGTGACGTCCATTAGGCCAGAGGGGGACGGGTACCGGCTCGCGACTCTGTTTGGGGAACAGGCGCATGTACGGGGACGGATCAAGGACATCGATCTGCTGAAGCATCGCGTAGTATTGGAGCCACTGCCATGATGGCGCGGCTGGGGGATATGTGGTGGCCCGAGCGGGGTAAGTCAAGGTGGTAAGAGCCGCCATGAAGGACCGCGGGGCATGGGCGCGCCTGGGGATCAGGCGTGTTTGTGTGGCCGCGGGATGAGAAACAGCGAAAGACGCCTTGGAGCAATACAGGATGGGTGATAACGCAGAGCGGATGAGAGACGTGGCAAGCCAGCAGGCGCTGGGCGCGGCGGAGGCGGCGGAGATGTTAACGGCGCTGGATCGCTGGGAGTTGCAGCAGCCGCAGTGCCGCTTTGGCAAGCAAGGGATTTGCTGTCGTCTGTGCAGTATGGGTCCGTGTCGGGCGATTACCACCTCGAAGGGAGAGAAGATCGGGGTGTGCGGTGCGACCGCGGACACGATTGTGGCCCGAAATCTGTTGAGGATGATCGCCGGCGGGGCGGCCGCTCACTCGGACCACGGCCGAGATGTGGCCCATACGTTCATGCTGATGGCGGAGGGGAAGGCGAAGGACTACGGGATCAAGGACGAGGTGAAGCTGCGGCAGGTGGCGGCGGAATATGGAGTGGAGACGGAGGGGAAGTCGTCGGGGGAGATTGCGCTGGGATTGGCGGAGCGAGCGCTAGCGGAGTTCGGGCAGCAAGGGGGGGAGTTGAAGCTAATGGCGCGGGCCCCGGAGCCGCGACAGGAGGTGTGGCGGAAGGCGGGGGTGATGCCGCGGGGGATCGACCGGGAGATCGTGGAGTGCATGCACCGGACGCATATAGGGGTCGACGCGGACTACCGCAACATCCTGCGCCATGGGATCCGGACCGCGCTCAGCGATGGGTGGGGCGGTTCGATGATCGGGACAGACCTGCAGGACGTGATGCTGGGGTCGCCGGTTCCGATTCGGGCGAAGGTGAACCTGGGGGTTCTGAGCGAGGACAAGGTCAACATCGTGGTGCACGGGCACGAGCCGATACTGTCGGAGATGATTGTAGAGGCTTCGCGCGAGCCCGAGCTGCTGAAGCTGGCTGAAGAGAAGGGGGCGAAGGGGATTCAGCTGAGCGGGATCTGCTGCACGGCGAACGAGATCCTTATGCGGCAGGGGATTCCGTCGGCGGGGCACTTCCTGCAGCAGGAGCTGGCGCTGGCGACCGGTGCGGTGGAGGCGATGGTGGTGGACGTTCAGTGTTTGATGCCGGGGCTGGGGGAGGCGGCTAAGTGCTTCCACAGCGAGCTGATCACTACGTCTCCCAAAGGCAGGATCCCGGGGGCACGCCATATCGAGTTCGACGAGGAGCGCGCGCTGGAGGTGGCGCGGGAGATTGTGAGCGCTGCGATAGAGAAGTTCCCAGAGCGGAAGAAGGAGTCGGTGAACATCCCCGAGCACACGATGGATCTGGTGGCCGGATTCACTGCGGAGTACGTGTTTCGGATGTTGGGGGGGAGGTTCCGGCCTTCGTACCGGCCACTGAACAACGGGATCATCGAGGGGAGACTGCGAGGGGTGGCGGGAGTGGTGGGGTGCTGCAACCCGAACGTGCAGCCGGTGGACTATGGGCACGTGGAGATGGTGAAGGAACTGATCCGGAACGATGTGTTGGTGGTGCAGACGGGGTGCTCGGCGATTGCGTGTGCGAAGGAGGGGCTGCTGGCGCCGGAGGCGGCGCGGGAATATGCGGGACGCGGGCTGCAGGAGATCTGTGAAGCGGTAGGGATTCCGCCGGTGCTGCACGTGGGGTCGTGTGTAGACAACAGCCGGATTCTGGTTGCGTGCTGTGAGATGGTGAACGAAGGGGGGCTGGGGGAGGACATCAGCGAGCTGCCGGTGGCGGGGGCGGCGCCGGAGTGGATGTCGGAGAAGGCGGTTTCGATCGGCATGTATGTCGTGGCTTCGGGGATCTTCACGGTGTTCGGGGCGCCGCTGCCGGTGGAGGGTTCGCAGGCAGTCTACGACTATCTGACCAAGGAGATGGAGGAGGAGGTGGGGGCGAGGTGGGCGTTCGAGAAGGACCCGATTGCGGCGGCGCGGATGATGATCGAGCACATGAACGAGAAGCGGGCGGCGTTGAAGTTACGGCCGATGATGTATGAGGAGAAAGAGCCGGCCGCCGCGAGCTAGCTGATCTGCCGAGGCGGCTGAGAGAAGCCAAAGAGGGAGAGCGCGACGGAATGAAGAGCGACCTTGAAATCGCCCAAGCGGCGACGATGAAGCCGATCCTGCAGATTGCAGAGGCGGTCGGGATTGAGGAAGACGACCTAGACTTGTACGGTAAGTGGAAGGCGAAGGTTCACCTCGACGTCCTGGCGGGGCTCAAGGATAGGCCGACGGGGAAGTACATCGACGTAACGGCGATCACGCCGACGCCGCTGGGGGAGGGGAAGACGGTCACTACCATTGGGGTTTCTCAGGCGCTGGGGGTGGTGGGCAAGAAAGTGATGACGTGCATCCGACAGCCGAGCCTGGGTCCGGTGTTCGGGATCAAGGGCGGGGCGGCCGGCGGGGGACATTCACAGGTGGTGCCGATGGAGGACTTCAACCTCCACTTGACGGGGGACGTGCATGCGGTGAGCATCACGAATAATCTGCTGGCGGCGATGGTCGACGCACACTTGAAGCACGGGAACGAGCTGAACATTGATCCGCGAACGATCTCGTGGCGGCGGGTGATCGACCTTAACGACAAGTGGGGGGTGTACAACATCGTGTCGGGGCTGGGCGGGCAGACGCGGGTGCCGCGGGAGACGGGATTCGACATCTCGGTGGCGAGCGAGGTGATGGCGATCCTGGCGCTGGCCACCGATCTGAGAGATCTGCGGGAGCGTCTGGGACGGATCATCGTAGCCGAAACGTATGAGGGGGAGCCGGTGACGGCGGAGCAGCTGGGGGCCGCGGGAGCGATGTGCGTGCTGATGAAGGACGCGCTGATGCCGACGCTGATGCAGACGCTGGAGAACACGCCGGTGTTCGTGCATGCGGGGCCGTTCGCGAACATCGCACACGGGAACTCGTCCATTATCGCGGATCGGCTTGCGTTGAAGCTGGCGGACTATGTGGTGACGGAGTCGGGGTTCGGAGCGGACTGCGGGATGGAGAAGTTCCTTAACATCAAGTGCCGCGTGAGCGGGCTGGTGCCGGACTGTGTGGTGATCGTTGCGACTGTGCGGGCGCTTAAGATGCACGGAGGGCTGGGGAACGTGAGGCCCGGGAAGCCGCTGCCGCCGGAGCTGGTGGCAGAGAACTTGCCGGCGCTGGCGAAGGGGTGCGCGAACCTGGAGAAGCATGTAGAGAACGCGCGGTTGTTCGGCGTGCCGGTGGTGGTGGCGGTGAACCGGTTCACGGAGGATACGGACGCGGAGGTGGAGCTGATCCGGGAGCGCGCGGTGGCGGCGGGGGCGGAGGGGGCGTATCTCTCGGAGGTGTGGGCGAAGGGCGGCGAGGGCGGCACAGAGCTTGCGGAGGCGGTGGCCGAGGCGTGTGAGAAGCCGTCGGACTTCAAGCTGCTCTACCCGGACGAGGCTTCGATCAAGGAGAAGATCGAGGCGATCGCGATGAAGATCTACGGCGCGGACGGCGTGGACTACGATCGGGTGGCGGAGCGCAAGATCGAGACATTCACGCGGTGGGGGCTGGACAAGCTGCCGATCTGTATGGCGAAGACGCACCTGTCGCTGTCACACGATTCGAACTTGAAAGGCCGGCCGACGGGATTCCGCGTGCCGGTGAGGGATATCCGGCCGAGCGCGGGCGCGGGGTTCCTGTACCCGCTGCTGGGGACATTCAGCACGATGCCGGGGCTGCCGAGCAAGCCGGCTGCGCTGAAGGTGGACATAGACAGCGAGGGTCGTGTAGTGGGGTTGTTCTAGCAGGGTGGCGGGGCGCGGAGACCCCGCCCTACAGTGGCAGGAGACAAGCTCCTGCCGAACAGAGAGGCAGTATGGGATATCTTGAGGAGCCGTTGAGGACGTATACAGATGCGCTTGCGTCCGGGGGGGCGACCCCCGGAGGGGGCAGTGCGGCGGCGCTGGTTGGGGCGCTGGGCTCGGCGCTGAACAGCATGGTGGGGAACTTCACGGTGGGGAGGGAGAAGTTCGCGGATGTGGAGGAGGATGTTCGGGGTCTGCTCGGGGAGTCGGAGCGGCTGCGGGGGGAGCTGGAGCGGCTAACCCAGGCCGATACGGAGGCCTATGGCGAGGTCGCGGCGGCGCAGAAGATGCCGCGGGAGACGGAGGAGCAGAAGTCGGCGCGACGGGCGGCGATGCAGGAGGCACTGAAGGGGGCGGCGGAGGTGCCGAGGGCAGCGGTGGGGGCCTGTCATAGGGTGTTGGAGATCGCGTCGGAGCTGGTGGAGAAGGGGAACCCGAATCTGATTACCGACGTGGGGGTGGCGGCGAAGTTCGCGCTGGCGGCCATGGAGTGCGCGGCACTGAACGTGGAGATCAACCTGGCCTATATCAAGGATGATGGCTACAACGCGGAGTGCCGGCAGGAGATGGCGCCGCGGCTGGATGCGGGGAGGCGGCTGGCGGGGGAGGTGTGGGAGAAGGTGAATCGGCGTATGAAAGGTGAGGGAGAGTGAGTGCAAAGCTGCTGGAGGGGAAGCCGATTGCGGAGGAGATCCGCGCGGGCGTGAAGGCCGAGGTGGAGGGGCTGAAGGCGAAGGGTGTCAGCCCGAAGCTGGTGGCGATACTGGCTGGGGACAATCCGGGGGCGAAGTTCTACGCCGGCGCGCAGGAGAAGGCGTGCGCGGCAGTTGGGATCGGGTATGAACTCGATCAGCTTGCGGGGGACACCTCGCAGGCCGATCTGGAGGCGGCGATCGCGCGATGTAACGCGGACGAGAGCGTTCACGGCCTGCTGCTGCTGATGCCGGTGCCGAAGGGGCTGGACGGGGCGGCGGCGCAGGCGCTGATTGATCCGCGGAAGGATGTGGACGGGGTGAGTCCGGCCAACCTGGGCCGGGTCGTTCTGGGGCAGCCGCGGCTGGCACCATGCACGGCGATGAGCGTGATCGAGCTGGTGCGGGCGTCGGGTGTTGACGCGTACGGGAAGGAAGTGGTGGTGGTTGGGAGCAGCGAGATTGTGGGGAAGCCGGCGGCACTGCTGCTGGTGGACAAGTACATCACGGCCGATGCGGAGGGGAAGACGGACAGGCTGGCGGGGGCGACGGTGACGGTGTGCCATATCGGGACGAGCGAGCGGGGCGACCTGGCGGCCCATACGCGGCGGGCGGATATCCTGGTGACGGCGGTGGGGGTGAAGCCAGGGCTGATCTCGGGAGATATGCTGAAGCCGGGCGCGATCGTGATTGACGTGGCAACGATCCGGGTGAAAGACGAGGAGACGGGGAAGACGAAGACGTACGGGGATGTGGATTTCGAGGGCGCGAAGGAGAAGGTGGCGGCCATCACGCCGGTGCCGGGCGGAGTGGGGGTGGTGACGACGGCGATACTGCTGCGGAACACGCTGGCAGCGGCGAAGTGGCAGGTGGAGGGATAAGGAGGGTCGGGACAGGAGTGTCCCTGCTACGGGATGATGAGGAGAGATGTGATGGGGAGTTCTGAAGGAGTAGCGGAGCATCCGGCGGTCTGGTTTCAGGCCTCGGCGTGCTCGGGGTGTGTGGTGTCGGTCTTGAACGGAGTGGCACCCAACATCCGCGATCTGGTGGTGGATCAGCTTGCGCCCGGGCATCATGTGAGCCTGCGGTTCCAGCCGACGGTGATGGCAGGGGCGGGGGAGGTGGCGCTGGAGATTCTGGCAGCGACGGAGGAGTCCAAGGAGGGGTATCTGCTGGTGGTTGACGGCGCGCTGCCGACGGCCGCGGGTGGATTGTACGGGCGCGCCGCGAAGAAGGGGGGGCAGGCGACTACGATGCACGCGCGGGCGCTGGAGTTGGCGGAGGGGGCATCTGCGATCGTGGCGCTGGGGACGTGCGCGTCATATGGTGGGATGCACGCGGCGGAGCCGAATCCGAGCGGCTCTGTGGGGGTTTCTGAGGCTCTGTCGGAGGCTGGGATCGAGAGGCCGGTGATAAATGTGCCCGGGTGTCCGCCGCACCCGGACTGGTTCACGGGGACGGTGGCGCAGGCGCTGCTGTTCGGGTTGCCCGGGGCGGAGGCGTTGGATACGGCGGGGCGGCCGAAGCGGTTCTACGGCCGGCTGGTGCACGACTTGTGTCAGAGGCGGGGTGATTTTGAGGCGCACAAGTTCGCAAAGGCGCCTGGGGAGCCGGGATGTCTGTACGAACTGGGGTGCAAGGGGCCGTGGACGCACGCGGATTGCCCGGAGCGGGAGTTCAACGGCGGGGTAAGTTGGTGTGTGAAGGCCGGATCGCCGTGCCATGGCTGTGTGGAGCCGTTCTTCCCCGATGTATCGTGTCCGATCTATGCGAAGATCGGGCTGGGGGAACTCCCGCGGATCGTGCGGGAGGAGGGGACGGGGGAACTGGTGGCGGTGCGGCGACCGCAGGCAGCGGAGGAAGAGTAGGCAATGTCTTCTGGACGGCAGACGATTTCGATCGATCCGATAACGCGAATTGAGGGGCACCTGAAGGTGGAGGTGGTGGCGGATGGGGGTGAGGTGAAGGAGGCGCGGTGCTCGGCGCAGCTCTTCCGGGGATTCGAGCTGATGCTGCGAGGCCGGGATCCGCGAGATGCGGCGCTGCTGTCGCAGCGAGTGTGCGGAGTGTGCCCGGTAGCCCATGCGATGGCCTCGGCGCTGTGTCTGGACGCGTGCTTTGGGATTGACGGGCAGATACCGGCCAATGGGCGAGTGCTGCGCAACCTGATATTGGGCGCGAACTTCCTGCAGTCGCACATCCTGCACTTCTACCACCTGGCGGCGCTGGATTATGTAGATGTGGCGGCGGCGGCGGACTACGCGGGGGCGGACGAGAAGCTGGTGGGGCTGCGAGATTTCATCAAGCGGGGAGAGCTGGCGCCGTTCATGCCGCGGTACGAGGGGGATTACCGCCTCTCAAAGGCGGGGAACCAGGAGGCGGCCTCGCACTACGTGCAGGCGCTGGAGGCGCGGCGTGTGGCGCATGAGATGGTGTCGGTGTTCGGTGGGAAGATGCCGCACCAGGTGGGGATCGTAGTCGGCGGGTGCACGGAGACGCCGACGGCGGACAAGGTGGCTGCGTTCCTGTCGAAGCTGGGGGCGGTGCGCAGGTTTGTCGAGGACATCTATGTTCCCGATGTGTTGGCGGTGGCGGAGGCGTATGGGGATTACTTCGAGATCGGGGGTGGGGTGAAGAGATGGCTGTCTTATGGGGGGCTGGAGCTGGAGACGGGGGAGAGGGACCTGCTGAATCGGGAGCGGCTGTTCGCCGCGGGTCGGGTGGGAGCCGATCTGAAGCTGGAGCCGGTGGAGGCGAGCAAGATAGCGGAGTATGTGAAGCATTCGTGGTTCGAGGATAGCACTTCGGGACGGCATCCCTCGGAGGGAGAGACGGTGCCCGCGCCGGAGAAGGAGACGGGGTACTCTTGGATCAAGGCGCCGCGGTACGACGGGGAGCCGTATGAGGTGGGCCCGCTGGCGCGGGCGTTGGTGTCGTACGCGAGCGGAGATGAGGAGGCGAGGGGCGAGGTGGATGGAGTTCTGTCGCGGTTTGGGGCGGGGCCGGAGGCGCTGTTCTCGGTGCTGGGGCGACATGCGGCGCGAGCGCTGGAGGCGCGGCGGGTGGTGAATGCGATGGCCGGGTGGGCGCTGGAGCTGATGCCCGGGGAGCCGGTGTGCGAGTGGCGTGAGCCGCCGGAGGCGGGGAGTGGGATGGGGCTGACAGAGGCGCCGCGGGGGGCACTCGGGCACTGGGCGGAGGTGGAGAACCACAGGCTGACGCGATACCAGTTGGTGGTGCCGACGACGTGGAATGCGTCGCCCCACGATGATGAGGGGAAGCCGGGGCCGATCGAGCAAGCGCTGATCGGGACGCGGATTTGGGATGCGGAGAATCCGTTCGAGGTGGTTCGGATCGTGCGCTCGTTCGATCCGTGTCTGGCGTGCTCGGTTCACATGCTGACGCCGAGGGGCAGGGAGCTGACGACATGTCGAGCGCTATGAGCTCCGTTGTGGTGCTGGGGGTGGGCAACCTGCTTCGGCAGGACGAGGGAGTGGGGGTGCATGTGGTGCGGGCGCTGTCGGGCGCGAACTTCGGCGAGCACGCGGAGCTGGTGGACGGGGGGACGGCGGTGTTCGAGGCGCTGTCGCAGTGGCGAGAGATCGGGAAGCTGATCGTGATAGACGCGGTGCGGGGGGGGAAGGAGCCGGGGGCGATTTCCCGGTTGTCGCTGCGGGAGGTGGCGGACCGGACGGCGCCGGCGCTTTCCGTGCACGAGCACGGGGTGCTGGATGCGCTGGGCCTGCTGCAGCAGGCCGGGCTGAGGGTGGGGGAAGTGGTGATCTATGGGGTGGAGCCGGAGAGTGCGGGCTGGGGGACGGAGCTGTCGGCGCCGGTGGTGGAGTCGCTGCCGCTGCTTGCGGCGCGACTGCGGGAGGAGCTGGAGCTGGCGGCCAGTGAGGAGAGGCCGATATGATCGCATCGGAGCTGAAGCCGATTGATGAGATACTGGGGTTTCTGGGCAGCGAGGAGCGAGTGTTCGTGGTGGCCTGCGACGGGTGCTCGGCCGGGTGCGAGGTATCGGATGAGGAACACACGGCGGCGATGGTGGCGGAGTTGGAGAAGGGCGGGAAGGTTGTGACGGGGATGGCGCGGGTGGATATGACGTGCAATCAGGGCTTGGTGGCGCTGATGCTGATGCAGCAGATGGAGGCGGTAAAGGCGGCGGAGGGGATTGTGGTGGCGGCCTGCGGGGTTGGGATACAGACGGTTGCGGCGGCGGTGGAGAAGCCGGTACACCCGGCGACGAACTCGGTCTACGCGGGGGGTTTCTCGGGTCTGTGGCGGTCGGAGCCGCGGTGTGCGGAGTGTGGGAATTGCATGCTGGACTACACGGGCGGGATCTGTCCGTACACAGCATGCTCGAAGTCGCTGCTGTACGGGAGCTGCGGAGGCCCGAGCGATGGGATGTGTGAGGTGGACCCGACGGTGGAATGCGGGTGGATGCGGATATACGAGCGCCTGGCGAAGCTGGGGCGAGCGGAGCGGCTGAAGGATATGCCGCCGCTGCGCAACTTCCGGAACATGCTGCCGGGCGGGGAGCGACGGCGGACGAGCTTGTGGGCACTGGAGCTAGTGGCGCCGGAGGTTATGGAGGAGGCCGAGGAGCCGCGGTGATGAGGGAGTCGGTGGCGGCTGGGCGACAGGAGATTGTGGTCGGATGAGCTTTAGGGAAGCGGTTGAGTCAGGGAAGTTCGTAGTCACGTGTGAGGTAGCGCCGCCAAAGGGCGTTAGCATGGAGCACGTGAAGGATGAGGCAGAGCTGCTGCGCGGCCGGGTGGACGGGATCAACGTTACCGATTTGCAGGCGGCCTGCATGCGTGTCAGCTCGCTGGCGACGTGTGCGCTGCTGAAAGAGATGGGGCTGGAGCCGATTCTGCAGATGGTGTGCCGGGACCGGAACCGGCTGGCGCTCCAGAGCGAGCTGCTGAGCGCGTACGTGCTGGGGATACGGAACGTGCTGTGTCTGACGGGGGATCATGTGGTGCTGGGCGACCATGTGGAGGCGAGGCCCGTTTTCGACCTGGACTCGGTGTCGCTGCTGCAGGCGGCGCAGGGGCTGGTGGAGGGGCAGGATCTGGCCGGAGGCGAGCTGGAGGGTGCGCCGGCGGATCTGTTTCTGGGGGCCATCGTAACGCCGGGGGCGGACCCGGTAGAGCCGCAGGTCTACAAGCTGCACAACAAGGTGCGTGCGGGGGCGCGGTTCATCCAGACGCAGGCGGTGTACGACGTCGAGACGTTCGCGGGGTTCATGGAGCGGGTGTCAGATGTCGAGGTGCCGATCTTCCCGGGGATCGTGCTGCTGAAGTCGGCCGGGATGGCGCGGTACATGAATGCCAATGTGGCAGGGGTGAATGTGCCGGATGGACTTATCAAAGAGATGGCAGAGGCGGGGCAGAAGGACAAGGCCGCGAAGGGGGAGGGGAAGAAGGCGGATTTCAAGGCCAAGACAAGCATTGACATTGCGGGGCGGCTGATTCGGGGATTGAAGCCGCGGTGTCAGGGGGTTCATATAATGCCGTTGGGATGGGGGCATCACGTGCCGGCGGTGTTGGAGGCGGCGGGGCTGTGAAGGGGAGAAGCGAGTTCGGCGGGGTGAATGGACTCCGTCCTACAGATAGGGAGTAGACTGGCATGTCTAAAGCGGTTGCTGCTGCAGCAGTTCGCGGGTCGCATGGAATCGTGGCCGAGGCCGAGGAGAAGCTGAAGGCCGCCATCGAGAAGCATGGAGAGGGACAGGCTCTGGAGTTTCCGGAGACTGCGTTCTTCATGCCGATGGCCTATGCGCTGCTGGGTCTGGAGGTGAAGACCCTGGGAGAGGCGCGAGCGGAGCTGGAGGCGGCGAAGGGGCTGCTGTCTGAGGAGCCATCGGAGAGGCTCTGGCTGCCTTATCTGCCGGCGACGCTGGATGCGGGGATGGCCACGCTACTGGCGGAGGAGCTGATAAAGGCGATCGCCTATCTGGAGGGGGAGGAGCCGCTGGAAGGCTGGCAGGGGTTTATCTCGGACACCATTCTGCGGACGCTGGGAATCCAGCTCGTGGACGGACGGCTGCCGGGGTTTGCGGCCGTGGTGGGTGCGGCGCCGGACACGGAGACTGCGGTGCATGTGATTCGGGAGCTGCAGAAGCGGAACATCCTGACCTTCCTGATCGGCAACCACGAAGGGCAGACGATGAGAGACCAGCTCATAGAGGCCGCGGTGCTGCCGAAGGACGCGTCCGAGACGGAGGATGGAGACCTGAGGAAGGCGTGGTGGGGGCGTTACATCGTGCCGCTGGGGCCGGACACGGAGTCGATCATATACGCGCTGAACTGGGCGATCCGAGGGGCGCTGACGTTCGGGGGCCACAAGAAGGGGCAGTGGAAGGAGTGCCTGGACTACACGCGGGCGAGGATCTTCGCGTTTGGGCTGGGGCTGGGGGATATCGACGATCTGAAGTATGCGAGCGGGGCGGGGGCGATCAGCATGGGGTTTCCGGTGATCTGCGACACGGAGATTCCAGAGATCAGGCCGAGCGGGGTGACGACGTACGAAGCGCTGGTGAGGGAGCTGGACCGGCAGCGGATAGTGGAGACGTGTGTGGAGGTGCGCGGGGTGAAGGTGACGGTGTCGAAGATCGACATCCCGGTGCCGGTGGCGGCGGCATTCGAGGGGGAGACGGTGCGGCGGGATGATATGCAGGTGCAGTTTGGGGGCAAGTACACGACCGCGTTCGAGTACCTGCGGATGCGGCCTATGGATGAGGTGGAGGACGGGAAGATCGAGTTGGTGGGTCCGGACTGCGACAGTGCAGAGTTGGGCGGAGCGATGCCGCTGGGGATCTACGTAGAGGTTGCCGGCCGGAAGATGCAGGAGGACTTCGAGCCGATTCTGGAGCGGCAGGTGCACGAGCTACTGAACCACGCGATGGGGCTGTTCCATATGGGCCAGCGGAATCTGGCCTGGGTGCGGATATCGAAGGACGCCTTCAAGTCCGGCCTGCGGCTGCGGCATTTGGGGGAGCTGCTGAGGGCGGAGTACATGCAGAAGTTTCCGGCTCTCGTGGACAAGGTGCAGGTGACGATCTTCACGGATGAGGCCGCGATGCAGAAGGTGCTGGAGGAGGCGCGGCCGGTGTGGGATGCGCGGGATGAACGGGTGGCGGGGATGACGGACGAGAGTGTGGACATTTTCTACTCGTGCACGCTGTGTCAGTCGTATGCGCCGAACCATGTGTGCGTGATCAGCCCGGAGCGGCTGGGGCTGTGCGGGGCGTACAACTGGCTGGATGGAAGGGCGGCGTACGAGATCAATCCGGCGGGGGCTAACCAGCCGGTGGTTAAGGGGAAGGTGATAGACGAGGTGAAGGGGCAGTGGGAGGGGGTCAACGAGTTCGTGTATCAGACATCGAACAAGACGGTGGAGAGGTTCAACGCGTACTCTTTGATGGAGGACCCGATGACGTCGTGCGGGTGCTTCGAGTGCATCATGGCGATTCTGCCATCCCCCGAGGGCACAGTGCCGGGGGTGATGATAGTGAACCGGGAGTATCCGGGGATGACGCCGTGCGGGATGGCGTTCACGACGCTGGCCGGGACTGTGGGCGGGGGGATGCAGACGCCGGGATTCCTGGGGATCGGGAGGCTGTACGTGGTGAGCCGGAAGTTCATCTCGGCGGAGGGAGGGCTGCCGCGGGTGCTGTGGATGCCGAAGGAGTTGAAGGAGGCGCTGGCGGATCGGATCAAGGCGCGTGCGGAGGAGATGGGGCTCGAGGGTCTGTACGACAAGATCGCCGACGAGACGGTGGCGACGACGATAGAGGAGCTGATGCCGTGGCTGGAAGAGCGGGACCATCCGGCCCTGAAGATGGACTCGCTGATGTAGCCTGGCCGCTTCTGGAACACTGTCAATGGAGGTAGAACTGTGGGCCTGACGGGCTTGGACATTTTCAAGCAACTGCCGAAGACAAACTGCGGCGACTGCGGGGTTCCTACGTGCCTCGCGTTCGCGATGAAGTTGGCGCAGAAGCAGGCGTCGCTGGATCAGTGTCCCCATGTTTCGGATGATGCGAAGGCGGCATTGGATGGGGCGTCGGCGCCGCCGATCAAGCTGATCACCGTTGGGGCCGGGGAGCGGAAGCTCGAGATTGGGAACGAGACAGTGCTGTTCCGGCACGAGGAGACATTCTACCACCCCACGGGAATAGCGGTGCTGGTTGATGCGGGGCTGCCGGCGGAGGAATTGGCGAAGCGCGTTGAGGAGGTGGGGGAGGTCGCGCTGGAGCGCGTGGGGCAGACGCTGCGGCTGGACGCGGTTGCGCTGCGGGGGGAGGGGGAGGCGTTTGTTGGGGCTGCGAAGGTGGTGGCTGAGAAGTCTGCGGTGCCCTTCATCCTCATGAACGAGGACCCGGAGGTGATGGGGAAAGCCCTGGAGGCGTGTGCGGAGAAGAAGCCGCTGATCTATGCTGGGACGGCGGAGAACATCGAGGCGATGGCCGCTCTTGCGAAGGAGCACGGCTGTGCGCTGGCGGTGCGGGGGAGCGATCTGTCTTCGCTGGCCGAGCTTTCGGAGAAGGCGCAGGGGGCAGGGGCGACGGACCTGGTGCTGGACTCGGGGGCGCGGACGCCGGCGGAGGTGCTGGCGAACGAGACTGCGATCCGAAGGGCTGCGCTGAGGAAGCGGTTTCGACCGTTCGGTTTTCCAACGATAGCGTTCCCCCGGGGCAACGATGCGCAGGGAGAAGTGCAAGAGGCGGCGAGTTACATAGCGAAGTACGCGGGGATCGTGGTGCTGGAGAAGGCCGATCCGTGGCAGTTGCTTGCGCTGTTCACAGTGAGGCAGAACATATACACGGACCCACAGAAGCCGCTGCAGATTGAGGAGGGGCTGTACGAGATCGGCAGCCCGGACGAGAACTCCCCGGTGCTGGTGACGACGAACTTCTCGCTGACGTATTTCACGGTTGAGGGGGACGTGGAGGCGAGCCGGGTACCCGCGTGGGCGGTGGTGGTGGACACGGAGGGAACGTCGGTGCTGACGGCGTGGGCTGCGGAGAAGTTCACTGCGGAGACAATTGCCGAGAGGGTGAAGGCGTGTGGCGTGGGGAGCAAGGTGAAGCACCGGAAGCTGATACTCCCCGGCCATGTTGCGGTGTTGAGCGGCAAGCTGGAAGAGGAGCTTGGGCTGGAGTGGACGGTCGTCGTGGGGCCGCGGGAGTCGTCGGGCATTCCCAGCTTCTTGCGGACGGCCTGGTCGCCCGAGGGCTGAGGGGCGGGGGCGGCGAGCGGCGGATCGGGATTGGCACGTTGCTATGAGCAGCCATATTGTAGTCTTCATGCCGGACGGCGCGTGCGTAGAGGTGGAGTCCGGGAGGACTCTTCTGGATGTCGCCAACGAGGCCGGCATGGCGATTGACTCGGCGTGCGGGGGGCAGGGGGTGTGCGGCAAGTGCAAGGTGATGGTGACGCTGGGCCGGACCGGTGGGCAAGCAGGCGATAAGCTCTCGAAGGAGGAGCTGGGGGAGGGGATGGTGCTGGCCTGCCAGGCAACGGTGGAGGACGATCTGGTGGTGGAGGTGCCGGTAGAGTCGCAGCGGGGCGAGCTTCAGATCCTGATGGATCAGGGCCAAGTGGAGACGGCGGTCAGGGAGGCGGAGACTCCCCTGGCGTCGCGACGCGCGCTGAGAGTGGGCCCGCCGGGGCAAGATGGCGGCCGGGGAGATGCGGAGCGGCTGGTGGAGTCGCTGCGTGTTGAGACGGAGGGGAGGTTCGGCGGGATCGAGGTTGGGCTGGGGGCGCTGCGGTCGCTAGCGGCGGTGGGCCCGGCTGAGAACTGGGAGATAGAAGCGCTGGTGGGGGATTTCGGTGGGCAAGGAGAAGTCTTCGGGATCGAGGCCTGTGAGGGGAGGGGCAGCTATGGGGTGGCGGTGGACATCGGGACGACGACGGTGGTGGTCCATCTGATCGACACCGCGACGGGTGGGTTCGTGGATGCGTGTGCGTCGCTGAACGACCAAGTGGCGCAGGGCGAGGATGTGATATCCCGGATAATCTGGACGCAGGAGCACCCGGACGGTCTGGCTCAACTGCGAGAGGCGGCGCGGGACACTGTCAACCGGTGTGTGCGGGAGTTGGCGGAGCGGCGGGGAATCGATGTCAGAGAGATCGTAGCCGCGGCGTGCGTGGGGAACACAGTGATGACTCACCTTCTTCTGGGGGTCGATCCGGCCGCGATCCGGCGGGAGCCGTACGTGCCGTCCGTGAGCTCGCCGCCGACGCTTCGCGCGAGGGAAGTGGGGTTGGGAATCCATCCGGAAGCGCCGGTGCATCTGGCGCCGTGTGTGGGGAGCTACGTGGGAGGGGACGTGACGGCAGGGGTGTTGGCGGTGGGAGCGGGGGAGTCGTCGCGGCTGACTCTGTTCCTGGACATGGGGACGAACGGGGAGATGGTGATTGGCAACCGGGAATGGCTGATGTGCTGCTCGTGCTCGGCGGGGCCGGCGTTCGAGGGGTCGGGCGTGGAGTACGGGATGTACGCGACCGTGGGTGCGATGGAGCGGGTATCGTACGACCGGGAGACGGATCAGGTCGAGTACATGACGATTGGAGGGGCCAAGGCCCGAGGGATCTGCGGGTCGGGTTTGGTGGACACGCTGGCGACGCTGCTGCGGGCGGGGGCACTGGACCGGGCGGGGCGGATAAACCTGGACTTTCGGAGTGAGCGCGTGCGAGTGCGGGATGAGCGCCCCGAGTTCGTCCTGGTGTGGGGGGAGGAGGTGGGACGAGCGGACGACATTTCGATTGGGGAGGATGGGATACAGAATCTGATTCGGTCGAAGTCGGCCGTTTACGCGGGTGCGGAGACGCTGTTGCACGGGCTTGGTCTGGAGGCGTCGGACCTGGAGCAGATTCTGGTGGCCGGAGCATTTGGGAACTACCTGGATGCGGAGAGTGCGGTGTTGATCGGTCTGCTGCCGGACGTCGCGCTCGACCGGATTCGCTTCGTGGGGAATACGGCGGTGGCTGGGGCGCGGCTGGCGCTGCTGGGGAGAGATGCCCGGCAGCGGATGGAGGGGCTGGCACGGCGAATGACCAATTTCGAGCTGAGTGTGGTTCCGAGCTACATGGACGCCTATGTGTCGGGCCTGTTCCTGCCGCACACTGACCTTAGGTTGTTCCCCTCGGTGGCGGAGAAGCTGGAGCTAACAGCATGAGTCAGCCAGTGTACGTAGTATCGGTAGACTCGTTTTCGGGGAAGTCGCTGACCGCGCTCGCGCTCGGGATGGAGTTGCGGGAGGCGGGGCTGCGGGTGGGGTATTTCAAGCCGCTGGGGACGCTGCCGCACGAGGTGGCGGGGGCAACGACCGATGAGGACGCGTATTTCATCACAAGGCGACTGAATCCGGAGACGCCGCTGGATGCGATCTGCCCAGTGCTGCTGACTGGCGAGTTGATGGAGCGGGCGATGCGGGGCGAGGTGGCGGGTCTGGGGGAGCGGATCACGGAGGCGTATGCGCGGGTGGCGGAGGGGCGGGATGTGGTGTTGGCCGGGGGGGTGGGGGATCTGGCGCGGGGCTCGGTGCTGGGGTTGTCTGCGCCCGCGGTCTCGGAGCTACTGGATGCTGCGGTGCTGGTGGTGGCGAAGTCTGCGGCGGATGTGACGGTGGAGGAGGTGCTGCTGGCGCAGCGGCTGATGGGCGAGCGGCTGCGGGGGGTGATCTTCAACTTCGTCGGAGCGGACGACCGGGAGGCGCTTGCGGGGCCGCTGGGGAAGCACTTGGCCGCGCGGGGGATTCCGGTGCTGGGGGCGCTGCCGAAGGACGACCTGCTGGGTGCGGTGACGGTGCGGGACCTGACGGAGCATCTGCCAGCGAAGCTGCTTTGCTGTGAGAAGGCTCTGGACCAGCTGATCGTGCACTTCGTCGTTGGGGCAATGGGGGTGGCGAGTGCGGCCAAGTATTTCCGGCAGCTGGCTGACAAAGCGGTGATAACGGGAGGCGACCGCGCGGACATACAGCTGGCGGCGCTGCAGACGGCGACGAAGGCGGTGGTGCTGACGGGCAACATCTACCCGAGCGGGGTGATTGTGCAGCGCGCGCAACAGCTTGGGGTGCCGCTGTTGCTGGCTCCGCACGACACGCTGGCGACGGTGGCGCGTGTGGAGCAGATGACGGGGCGGATCCGGGTGAGAGAGGACGCGAAGGTGAGGCGGGCGCGGGCACTGTTTCAAGAGCATGTGGACATGGACAGACTGCTAGACGTCGTTGGGGTGAGGCGGGGGTGATGAAGGACCCTGAGAGAGGTAGAGAGTGATGCCATTCGAGATGCCTGTGGAGAAGTCAAGCAGTGCGGTGAACACGGTGACGATAGGCGCGACCGCGGATGAGGGGGGCACGCGCCTGTCCACGGTGACGGTTGGGGGAGAGACCGCGCTGCCGTTCTTGCACTTCGAGGGAGAGATGCCACACCGGCCGGCGATTGCGATGGAGGTTCTCGACGTGCCTCCGGAGGAGTGGCCGGGGCCGATGCAAGAGGCGGTGGGGGATGTGTGCGGTGACGTTGCGGGGTGGGCACGGAAGTGCGTAGATGAGTTCGGGGCCGACATGATCTCGCTGCATCTGGTGGGAGCGCATCCCGACCAGCAGGACCGCTCTGCGGAGGAGTGTGCGCAGACAGTGAAGGCGGTGATGGAGGCGGTGGGGGTTCCGCTGATAATCTGGGGATGCGGCGAGGCGGATAAGGACAACGAGATCATGCCGCGATGCAGCGAGGTGGCGGCGGGGGAGAACTGTCTGCTGGGGACGGCGACGGAGGACAACTACAGGACGATCACGGCGGCGTGCATAGCGGACAATCACAAGCTGCTGGCGGAGGCGCCGCTGGACATCAATATTCAGAAGCAGGTCAACATCCTGGTGTCGGAGATGGGGCTGGATCTGTCGCGGATTGTGATGTACCAGGCAACTGGGGGCCTGGGGTATGGGATGGAGTACGCGTACTCAATCATGGAGCGGACACGGTTGGCGGCGCTCTCGGCGGACCGTACGCTGTCGATGCCGATGCTGGCTCTAGTGGGGCCGGAGTGCTGGAAGGCGAAGGAGGCGCGCGCGGATGAGGCGACGGCGCCGGAGTGGGGGGATGCGGCGGAGCGGGGGATTGCGTGGGAGGCGACAACGGCGACTTGCTTCCTGCATGCGGGGACGCACATCCTGGTGATGTGGCATCCGCGTGCGGTGGAGATAGTGCGTAACACAATCGATTCA
This sequence comes from Candidatus Hebobacteria bacterium, assembly GCA_029821495.1. Classification (GTDB taxonomy): domain Bacteria; phylum Armatimonadota; class Hebobacteria; order Hebobacterales; family Hebobacteraceae; genus JALGTG01. The sequence goes on along the minus strand of JALGTG010000016.1, from coordinate 3,955 downwards.
CTCGTCAAGCAGGAGGGATAGGGTCATGTACGCCATCGGTGAACGCATCAACGGGATGTTCAGGGCGGTCGCGGCCGCGATCAAGGAGCAGAATCCAGAGCCAATTCAGGGGCTGGCGCGGGAGCAGCTCAAGGCAGGGGCGCAGGCGCTGGATGTGAATGTGGGCCCGGCGGCGGCGGAGCCGCTGGCGGCGATGGAGTGGTTGGTGAAGGCGATCCGGGAGGTGACGGATGCGCCGCTGGCGATCGACACGACGAAGCCCGAGGTGATGAGGCGCGGGCTGGAGCTGTCGGGGCCGGGGGCGATCATCAACTCCGCGAAGGGCCAGCAAGAGCAGTTGGATGTGTACGTTCCGATGGCGATCGAGTATGAGGCCTCGCTGATTGCGCTGACGATTGACGAGAACGGGATACCGCGCGATGCGAACGGGCGGAGCGAGATTGCGCTGCGGGCGGTGGCCGCGGCGATGGAGAAGGGGCTGCCGACGGATCGGCTGATGATCGATGCGGTGATACTGCCGGTGAATGTGACGCAGCCAACGCCGGGGCATGTGCTGGAGGCGATCCGGAGCGTCAAGCTGCTGTCCGACCCGCCGCCGAAGACGGTGTTGGGGTTGAGCAATGTGTCGCAGGGAACGACGCAGCGGGAGCTGATCAACCGGACGTACCTGGTGATGGCGCTGGCGGCCGGGATGGACGCGGCCATAGTGGATGTGCTGGACACGGAGTTGATGGACGCTATGATCACGGCCGAGCTGCTGATGAACCGGGCGGTGTACGCGGATGATTTTCTGAAGGCGTACCGGGCATCGGCGGCCGGATGAAGCAGGAGGACGGGCAGTGCGTGTAGAGATCATCCACGTTGGGGGGCACTACTTCGGGCGGGTGTTCGCGCACTTGTCGGCGGTTTCGCCGGGAAGCGTCGACGTTTACCAAGTGCCAAGTTCGCTGCCGCCGGTGCTGGATGACGCGTCGGAGTATCTGCCCTCGGAGCTGGGGGCCGGCGACGTCATCATTGCGATCAACCTTCATCCTGAGCTGCTGCTCGAGATCCCGAACATGGTTGGCGGTGGCAGCACGCGAGCGCTGATCGCGCCGATCGAGGATCCGAACTGGATCAAGCCCGGTCTTCAGCGACAGGTGACGCAGGCGTGCGCCAGCAATGACATCGAGTCGGCGTTTCCGAAGCCGTTCTGTGCGCTCGACCCGGGCACGCCGGCCGTAGCGGAGTTCTGCGATCAATTCAGGACTGGGAAGCCCACGTTGAGGCTGCGGGTGGAGGGCGGGGAGGTGGCGGCGGTGGAGGTGGTGCGGGGGTCGCCGTGCGGGCTGACGGACTTCGTGGGGGAGAAGCTGGTGGGGCTGCCGGCCGACGATTCGCTGCCGGAGAAGGCGGGGCAGTTGCATCATGGGTATCCGTGCCTGGCGTCGATGAGCATGGACCCGGCAACAGGTGAGACGGTGATGCACGCGTCGCTGTACCTGATCCGAGATCGGGTGAGGGAGGCGCTGGAGGAGGCGCGGAAGGGGAGCTAGAAGAGGGAGGGCTTCAGGCAGACGCTGTTAGCAGGGCAGAAGCGCGTCTTCTGCCCTGTTTTGCTTGGGGTGATCGGCAGGGGATTCGCCCTGCCCTACGGTTTTGCCACAGGCCCCAGAAGCTGTAGGTGGGGATGTCGAAGATGAGGCCGAGGATGGGCCGGCCGCAGCCGACGAAGAGCGCGCGGGGGCTGTGGGATTGGCTCCCGGAAGGTTCTGATGCGCGGGCCGAGCCGTTTCATCTCGGCGACGAGTCGCTGCATCAACCAGCCGCTAAGGGGATTCGCGGCTTTCCACGCTGAATAGAGCAGCCGCAGGAGGTAGGTTCATGGCGCGGGCTGATGATAGTGCGATTCGGAGGCGTGCTGAGGGATTGGGGCTAGCTTTGGCCGACGCGATTCTGGGCGCGCTGCGGAGGGGCTTCGGTGAGGAAGGCCCAGTTCCCACCGTGCTGGCGATCTGCCCGAACTCGGAGGCGGTGGTGAAGGCGGCGCTGCTGGCGGCGAAGGAGGCGAATGCGCCGCTGTTCTTCGCGGCGACTCTGAATCAGGTGGACATAGATGGTGGGTATACGGGTTGGACTCAGGAGGAGTTCATGGGGCTCGTGCGCGAGGAGGCGCAGGGGGCGGGGTATGAGGGGCCGATGGTGGTCGGGCTGGACCACGGGGGGCCGTGGCTGAAGGATGTGCAGACGCGGGAGGAGTGGCCCCTGGACCGGGCGATGGAGGGGGTGAAGGCGTCGCTGGCTGCGTGTCTGGATGCGGGGTATGACCTGCTGCACGTGGATCCTACGGTGGACCGGACGCTGCCGAAGGATCAGGTGATGCCGATCGAGCTGGTGGTGGAGCGGACGCTGGAGCTGATCGAGTTCGCGGAGATGCACCGGCGGGAGAAGGGATTGCCGCCGGTGAGCTATGAAGTGGGGACGGAGGAGGTGCATGGGGGATTGGCAGATCTATCGGTGTTTCGCCAGTTCCTGGACGGCTTGAAGGATGGCCTCCGGGCACGGAAGCTGGACGATGTGTGGCCGTGCTTCGTGGTGGGGAAGGTGGGAACTGACCTGCATACGACTGATTTCGATCCGGCGGTGGCGCGGGAGTTGGTGGGAGCTGCGGCGGAGTATGGGTCCGCGATCAAGGGGCATTACACGGATTCGGTGTCGAATCCGGAGGCGTATCCGGAGGCGGGGATGGGAGGGGCGAATGTGGGGCCGGAGTTCACGGAGGCGGAGTACGGGGCGCTGGAGCAGTTGGCTGAGCGTGAGGCAGTGTTGTCCCGAGACGGGAAGGTGGCGGAGGAGTCGGGGATGGTGGAGGCGCTGAAGTCGGCGGTGGTAGCGAGCGGGCGGTGGGAGAAGTGGCGGCAACCGCAGGAAGAGGGCAAGGGTTTCGAGGAGCTGACGCGCGAGCGGCAGGGATGGCTGGTGAGGACGGGGTGCCGGTATGTGTGGGCGAAGCCGGAGGTGGTGGCGGCGCGGAGGAAGCTGTACGCGAACATGAGAGCCGCGGGTGAGGAGGGGGAGGGAGTGGTGCTGGGTGCAATCGCGGAGGTGATGGGGAAGTACTACCAGGCGTTCCGCCTGGATGGGGCTTTGGGCGTGATAGGTGAGGCGTTGAGTCGGATGTGACACGCGTTGCTGCGCGCCGCGAGGGTCGGCGCGCGGAGGCGCGACGGGTGAGGCACACGCCTGGAGTGGCCGGCGGGTGTATGCAGGCGGGCGGGAAGGTGCATGTCGTCGCTACGGGGGACTACTGAACGAGGAGACTGTGGTACTTCAAATTGAGAGGGCAGACGCTGCTTTTCACGGGCTGCATCAGGTTGTCAATCAGAGGTTTCTGGAGCGAGCATGAGCGGATGTTCGATGTGTGAATCGAGAACGGGACTTAGGAGCGGATGGACTGTGCCGCGCAAGAGAGTGGTATCACCCGGACCATGTGGTCGAGAAGTTCGTCGTCACACTGCGATGAGGGCTGCAGTCGCGTGCGCGTGCGCGCTGCTTGCGTCTGGGGCCGCGGAGGCTGCGGGCGGGCCGGCGATCACTGTCGCCCCGGAGCGGCCGCGCGTTGGCGAGGTGATCTTCATGCGGTTTGAGCCTGACGGTGAGCTGCTGCGCGCGGCGTGCTCGTGGGAGGGGAGGTCGTATCAGTTTCTGCCGAGCGGCGGCGCGTTTGGGTTGGTGCTACCAGTATCGCTGAAGACGCTGCCGGGCGCGCATCATGCAACAGTCTACTGGAAGTATGTCGGTGGGGAGATGGGGAAGGCGCCTGTGCCGATTGAGGTGGGCGCGCGCGAGTTCGGGGTGCAGCGCCTGCGACTGGCACGCACGCAAGAGGCGAAGTACTCGGCGCCGGAGACGAAGCGGGAGAAGCGGCTTATAGGCAGGGCGCTGGATCGGGTGACGCCGGAAAGGCGGTGGGAGG
>JALGTG010000149.1 GCA_029821495.1 Candidatus Hebobacteria bacterium | reverse complement strand
GAAGGGGGACGAGGGCTTCGCCAAGCAGCTCGCGGGGCTCGCAGACATCTACGTGAACGACGCCTTCGGCGCCGCCCACCGCGCCCATGCCTCGACCACCGTAATCGCTGGATTCCTTCCCGCGGTGGCCGGGCTGCTGGTGGAGAAAGAGGTCCAGGTATTGACTCGGCTCCTTGAGGACCCCGAGCGCCCCTATATCGCCATCCTCGGCGGCGTCAAGGGGAAGATCGGCGTGCTTGAGAATCTGATGAAGAAGGTTGACACCCTCATCATCGGCGGCGGTCAGGCCTATACGTTCCTCAAGGCGAAGGGGCTCGACATCGGGAAGTCGGTGTTCGATGCTGCCGACAGACGTTGTCGTCACAACTGAGTTGAAGGAAGACGCGCCGCGCGAGATCGTCTCCGTCGAGGAGATCCCTGCGGACTGGATGGGCGCGGACATCGGCCCTCGCACGCGGGAGCAGTTCGCCCAGGCAGTGAAGGACTCGAAGACGGTCTTCTGGAACGGGCCGATGGGCGTGTTCGAGATCGCCCCGCTCGCAGAGGGCACGCGGGCGCTCGCCCAGGCGGTCGCTGACTCCGACGCGTACAGCGTCATCGGTGGGGGAGATGTCGTGGCCGCAGTTGAACAGGCGGGCCTGGCCGACAAGATGAGCCATGTCTGCACCGGCGGCGGCGCTTCTCTCGAATTCCTTGAGGGCAAGGAGCTGCCGGGCATCGCGGCGCTCGAAGATCGCTGACTCTGCTATGCTGGAGGTTCGCAACTGATGGCACGTATGCCTTTGATAGCCGGCAACTGGAAGATGAACAAAACCGTCGGCGAGGCGGTGGCCCTGGTCAACGGGCTTATGCCGCGGGTGCAAGGCCTGGCGGGAGTCGAAGTCGCAGTGTGCCCACCTGCGACGGCGCTGAGCCAGGTCAAGGAGGCCCTCGGCGATTCGGCCATCGCCCTGGGCGCCCAGGATATCTTCTGGGCCGAGTCGGGCGCCTTCACTGGAATGCTCAGCCCGGCGATGCTCCTCGACGTCGGATGCAAGTACGTGATCATCGGCCACTCCGAGCGGCGCGGCCGGTTCGGCAAGCCGGACGAGTCGATCGCCGCTGATGCGATGCGCGTGTTCGGAGACACCGATGCCAGCGTCAACCTGAAGGTGAAGACCGCTCTGAAGCACGGCCTAACGCCGATCGTCTGCGGCGGCGAGATTCTCCCCGAGCGCGAGGAGGGCCGTACGGACGATGTGGTGGCGGGCCAACTGCGCGCTGGACTCGCGGATCTCAAGCCCGAGCAGGTAGCCGGCATCGTGCTCGCCTACGAGCCCGTCTGGGCGATTGGCACCGGCCGGGCGTGCGACGCGGCAGAGGCCAACCGCGTGACCGGCCTCATGCGCCAGACGATTCGGGACGCGTTTGGGGCGGACGCCGCGGATGCTGTGCGCATCCAATACGGCGGCAGCGTCAGCGACAAGACTCGTAGGGGGTGCCAGCCTCGACGCTTGTCGTTTCTCCCAGATCGTACAAGCCGCCTCCGTCATCGCCAAGAACATGCGTAAGAGCTAGCGCTGCTCTTCCTGCAGCGCCCGAAGGCTCCTCAGCGAAGAGCGGATGATAGACATTCAAGGCAAGCCGGCAACCGACCGTGAGGCCGCCGCGCGTGGGTGCGTCCGCATGAGCACGCCCGCGATTGAGGCGTTGAGCGACGGAACACTCCCCAAGGGAGACGCGGTGTCCACTGCGCGCGTGGCCGGCATCCTGGCGGCGAAACGCACGCCGGAGCTGATCCCCCTCTGTCATCCCATCCCAATCTCTCACATCGCGATCGAGTTCAAGGTGTACAAGGACCGCGGTGAGGTGGACATCGAGGCGACCGTGCGGGCGCACGCGCCGACGGGAGTCGAGATGGAGGCCGTCACTGCTGTGGCCGTTGCCGCGTTGACCATCCACGATATGTGCAAGGGGATTGACCCTGCGGTCGAAATCGTCCGCATTCACGTGATCCGCAAGTCAGGAGGTAGGTCGGGAGCGTGGGAGCGACCGGACGGCTAGTCGCGGTCTGCCTGAGCGAGAAGTCAGGCACCCGCAAGACGCCGGTGTCCGCAGGCCTGCTCCGCAAGGAGCACGGCCTGGTAGGCGATGCGCATGCGGGTACCGGCCGCCAGGTGAGTTTGCTGGCCGTCGAGAGCATCGAGAAGATGCGACAGACAGGCATCTCGCTCGGGCCGGGCGACTTCGCCGAGAACTTGACCACCTCCGGCCTCGTACTGCACACGCTGCCCATCGGGGCCCGCCTCCGCGTGGGCTCCGAGGCGCTGCTTGAGATCACCCAGATCGGCAAGGAGTGCCATGCAGATTGCGAGATCAGGCGACTGACCGGCGACTGCATCATGCCCGTCGAAGGTGTGTTCGCTCGCGTCATGCTCGGAGGTGAGGTGAAGGCGGGGGACCCTGTCGAGGTGATGGACGCGTAGCGTGAGAATTGCGATACTCAGCATAAGTGACCGGTGCGCACGGGGCGAGGCAGAGGACGTGAGCGGCCAAGCGCTCCAACGAGCCCTGTCGGCCCGAGGAGTGGAGGTCGTGGCGACGGCGCTGGTGGCCGATGATGGGCCGGCCATCGAGTCGGAGTTAGTCCGACTGAGCGACGAGCTGCGCGCCGACGTGGTGCTGAGCACGGGGGGCACCGGACTCGGGCCGAGGGATGTAACGCCGGAAGCGACCGAGGCCGTTCTCGAACGGCGGGCGCCGGGGATAGCCGAGGCGATGCGCGCCGGCGGCCTCCACAAGACGCCGAACGCGATGCTGTCCAGGGGAACTGCGGGGCTGCGGGGGCGGACTCTGATCGTGAACTTGCCAGGCAGTCCTCGCGGCGCCGAGCAGTCCCTGGAGGTGCTTTGGACGGCGCTGGACCACGCTGTGGACATGATTGCGGGAGAGGGACACCCCCCCGCGAGGGCGAGGGAAGATGAAGCGCCGACAGAGCCCACGCGCTGAGGGCCAACTCACACTCTACGACGAGGCGTCCCTCCTCTCACGCCTGTCTGACCAGCAGTCTGAACTCGTCTCCGAGATGCTCGACCGGGCCGCGCAGACCAGCAGCGTCTCGAAGGAGAACGCCAGACTCACCAGCGACCTCGCAAGCAGCTTCGACCGTCTCCAGGAGGTCCACCACCGCATCCGCAACCACCTGCAGACTGTGGCCGGCCTCCTGTCCGCTCAGGAGTTGGCCGGAGAATCTCCAGCGGCACGGCGCATGGTTCAGAAGAGCGTCGCTCGCCTGACCTCTATAGCTGCGATCCATGACCTCCTGGCGCGCGACCCGTCGTCAGGCGATCTCCGCCTCGCAGACTTCGCCACACAGCTCGCCAGCCACCTGCTCAAGCATAGCGGGGCAGAGCAGCGCCTCCGGGTGCACGTTGACGTATGCTCCCTAAAGCTGCCGTCCAAGCAGGCCACCGCGTTCGCCCTCATTCTCACAGAGCTTCTCTCCAACGCCATCGAGCACGCCTTCCCGCAGGACGTCAAGGGAGAGATCTTCGTCCGGGTGACAGCCCGAGCCGGCGCCGCATTTCTCGAGGTCAGAGACACGGGCCGCGGACTGCCTTCCGGGTTCGATATCCGGGGATCAGAGAGCATCGGCCTTTCGTTGGTGACCCGCCTGGCCGAACGCGATCTTGGCGGATCGGCGGTCGCCCGCACCGTGAACGGAGCGTGCTTTCGGGTGACGTTCCCTCTGCCCGCCAAGGGGAATGACAAATGACCGGCCTCAGAGTGCTACTCGCCGAGGATGAGGCGACCGTTGCCGCCTCCGTCGCGGCGCAGATCGAGGCCCTGGGGCACGCCATCGTCGGGGAGGCCGCTTCGGGCAAGGAAGCAGTCGAGCTGGCCGCCCAGACGGACCCCGACGTGGTCATCATGGACATCATGATGCCGGACGGCGACGGCATCGAAGCGGCCCGACGGATCGCAGAGCAATCGCCCACTCCGGTGGTGTTCTTGAGCGGGCACTTCGATCAGGAGCTGCTGGAGGGCGTCGTGGCCTCGGGCGGCCTCGCCTACCTGCTGAAGCCCGCCACCTCGGATCAGCTTCAGGCCGCGCTAGCGCTCGCACGAGAGCGCTTCGCTGAGATGGAGGATCTGCGGGACCAGGCGAGCCGGCTCGAGCAGGCCCTGGAGGTCCGTAAGTTGGTCTCACGTGCCAAGGGGCTCCTCATGGAGCGACATGGCCTTACCGAGCAGGAAGCCCACAGGCGCATGCAGAAAGAGGCCAGTCGTTCCAATATGAAGCTCGCCGATTTGGCGCGCGCTATCCTCGCGGCCGACCCATTTGTCGGCGACGAGCGCTGATACCGGAGGAGTGCATCCCCCGGCATAGTCCTCAACAGGTGAAGGGGGCTCCAGAGTGCCTAAACGCAAGGCTGCCAAGAAGCGTACCTCCGCCAAGCGCTCAACGAAGAAGCGCGGAGCGCCGCGGAAGCGACGTCCCAGGGCCGTCGCCGTCGGCGACCCGGTCAGGCTTCCGCCCGAGGTCGGCAACCAGATCATCCAATACGACCCCAAGATGGCCCTGGAGGCGCGTGCCGCTGAAGCAGTTGAAGGGATTGTCTGCTCGATACGGAGCATTCGCACCGGCAAGTACGTTCAGAAGACACGGGGCGACCTCAGCGAGTTTGTGCTCGAGGTGCTCCACAGCCAGACTTTTCGCTTCCAGTACTCCTCCGAGAGGAACGCCGTGGGTTCCATCGCCGCCGATGCGTCGGGCGAGAACCCAGTCTGGCTGAAGTTCCGAAGCATCCTTCAGGAGGCCTCCTCCCGCGGAGACTTCGCCGGCGCGCGCGCGGCCGTACTTGGAGAGGAGCCGTTCTCCTCCCTGCTCGACGGCTGGCGCGTTGTCAAGGTGAGAGCCGAGGCCGTCGAGCCTCTGGCGTGACATTCTGAGGTCGTTTGACGAACGTTCTCGCCTCGTGCTACAATCACCCGCGGTGCCGGGTGGTGTAATTGGCAACACAGCGGCCTTTGGAGCCGCCTTTCCAGGTTCGAGTCCTGGCCCGGCAGCAGCGACGAAAGGGAACAGGATCAGCAGGAACAGGTCGCCGCTCGGAGGTGTCCGGAGGTACTGAGAGGTAGCCCGTGAGCAAGGATCGAAGCACGTCCACACCAGCCAGCAGCAGCATCCCGGCAGTAATTCTCGCAGCAGGAAAGGGCACCCGGATGAAGGTGCGCGAGCCCAAGGCCGCGGTGCCCGTCGGCGGCAAGCCAATGGCGGCACGCGTCGCCGATGCCATGCGTGGCGCAGGCGTTTCCCGCATCATCGCCGTAGTCGGCCACCGCGCTGACGACGTCAGGGCCGCAGTCGGAGACACCGTGGAGTACGTCGTCCAGGATGAGCAGCTCGGCACCGGCCACGCTGCTCGCTGCGCGGAGAACCTCCTGCGGACCTGCGCGGGCCCTGTGCTCGTCGCCTATGCCGACATCCCTTTGCTGCCAAAGGATGAGGTCGCCCGCCTTCTGGCGCGCCATATCGAGACCGGGGCGGCTGCCACTCTCCTCACGGCGGTATTCGAGGAACCGGGAACGCTCGGCAGGATCATCCGAGCCAGCAATGGACGCGTGGAGGGCATCGTGGAGGCTCGCGACGCCACAGACGAACAGCTCGCCCTCAAGGAGATCAACGTAGGCGTCTACTGTTTCCAGGGGCCTCTCTTGTTTGAGGCCCTGGCCGAGATCACCAGCGACAACGTCCAGGGCCAATTGTACCTGACGGACACGATCGGTATCCTCGTTCGCCGCGGCGAGCGCGTGGAGGCACTAGCGCTTGCATCCGCGCGCAGCGGGATGGGTGTCGACACTGTGGAAGACCTCGCTCGCGCACAGCGCCACTCGACGATAGGCGAGGCCCTCTAGCTCGGCAGGAACTGGACGACCGCGCATGGATCCAACGGAGCTAGACGACTTCCGGCTTCTCAGCGGTAACGCCAATCGCGATCTCAGCGAGGCGATCGCGGCCCAGCTCGATGCGCCTCTCTCCCGCATGGAGGTCGGCCGCTTCGCCGACGGCGAGATCTGGGTGCGCATCGAAGAGAGCGTGCGCGGCGCCGACGTTTTCGTCATCCAGCCCACCTGTCCGCCGACGTCCGAGAGCATCATGGAGCTCCTCGTCATTCTCGACGCCCTGAAGCGAGCCTCCGCACGTCGGACCACCGCGGTTATCCCCTATTACGGATATGCACGTCAGGAGAAGAAGCTCAGGCCCCGGGAGCCCATTACGGCGAAGCTGGTGGCCGATCTGATCTCTGCCGCGGGCGCCGACCGTCTTCTCACTGTCGACCTGCATGTCCAGTCGATTCAGGGCTTCTTCGACATCCCGGTTGACCACATACCCGCAGGTCCAATACTCGCCGCCGACATGGTCGAGCGCGCGATCGGCGGCCCGGATACAGCTGTCGTCTCGCCCGATGTCGGCGGCGTGGGTGCCGCCAAAGCCCTGGCCGATCGCCTCAACGCGGCACTGGCGATCATCGCCAAGCGCCGTCCAGAGGCCAACCGGGTGGAAGTCCTCCAGGTCATCGGAGAACTCGAGGGCAGGCGAGTGGTGTTGATTGACGACATGATCGACACCGGAGGTTCCCTCGTCCAGGCCGCGGAGATGGTGGCCGCGCGCGGCGCATCTGAGATCTACGCCTACGCTACGCATCCGGTGTTCTCGAACGAGGCCGCAGACAGGCTGGAGGCATCCTCGATCAAAGAGGTAGTGGTAACGGATACAATTCCGCTTCCTGCCAGTAAGAGGCGTGGCAAGATCCGCGTGCTGTCGATGGCGCCCACGCTGGCCGAGGCCATTCGCCGTATCCACCGCAATGCGTCAGTCTCCACACTCTTCGACCGCTACTGGACAGAGGATAAGAGATAGCAGTACGGCCGCGCCGGTCCTACGCGTGGACCGACTGCCGACCTCGGCCGCAGAGGAAAGGTGAGGTGAAAGCCAATGCCGGGACATAGGTCCTCCGACAAACGCCACCTCAAGCGCGAGAAGAAGAAGCCAAAGAAGAGCATCAAGGAACGACGCCGGGAGAAGCGGGAGAAAGAGCAGCGAGACAAGGATCTGCTCCAGGGCCCGCACATCGGCTAGACGCCTCGGCGGCCGAAGCTGCTCCCCGCTCTGCGCAGGCACGGTCGGCCGGCCGCGTCCAGTGGTGGCTCGCGCAGGATACACAACAAAGGCGGGCCGGCGCGCAATGCGCCGGCCCGCGGCAGTGCTCGCGGTTTCTCTACGCGTCCTCCGTCTGCTCTCCCTCGGCCTCGCCGATGACCTCGGGCTCCGCCTTCTCTTCCACAACGGCTCCTTCCACCTCTTCGACTTCGGGAGCCACCTCTTCGACCTTCACCGGCGGCGCGATCACGATCACCACGCCATCGGCCGGTGAGACCATGCTCGCGCGCGGCGGCACCGGGAGGTCGCTCACCCGCAGACTGTCGCCGATTTCGAGCCCCGATATGTCCGCCTCAATGTGATCGGGCATCTCCGTCGGCAGACACTCAACCGTCACCTCGTGGCTAATGTGGTCCAGGATGCCGCCTAGCTTGATGCCCGGGCTATCCCCAACGGCGACGACGGGGATCTGCGCGTGGACATTCTCATCCAAGGAGACGCGGATGAAGTCCACGCTGATCACGCGCCGCGCCACCATATCGCGCTGCACCTCCTTGATCATGACCGTGGGCTGCGCGCTATCTGTGTCGCCCCCCTCGATCTGCAGTCTGATCAGCGAGGTGTACCGGTGGGCTTCGGGCACCCTCTCCCGGAACAGGCTCTCATCCACGGCGACGGCCACGCTACCCTCCCCCCTGCCATACACCACCCCCGGTACCATCCCGGTCGCCCTGAGCCGGTGGCTGGCCGACTTGCCGACCTCCGAACGAACCGACACGGGCAGCTCAATCTGCTCCGCTCTCATCGAGTCAACTCCTTCTTGCTTACGCTACTCGCGTCTATTCTCCCACCCAGTATATCACAGAAGGCCGCTCAGTGCATTCCGCATCGCATCCGCGGCGACGTGCCGGCGCTTGCCGTCTCTGGCGCGCAGGCGCCCGCCACAGACAGCGGGCGCTAGATCTGGTCGACGGCCAAGTAGCATGCGGCGAGGATGAACTCGGTGAGCAGGCCTGCCACCTCGGGAAGCAGTTGCCGGTCGGCACATGCCCTGCGCCATCCTC
>JALGTG010000148.1 GCA_029821495.1 Candidatus Hebobacteria bacterium | reverse complement strand
CGCCCTTCCGCAGCCGCAGGTTCTCCCGAATCCGGTCGAACAGCACGATCGTGTCGTGCACCGAGTAGCCAACGACCGTCAGCGCCGCCGCCACGAACGGACTGTTGATCTCCCGGCCCGTTATCGCAAACATGCCGACCAACACCAACACATCGTGCGCCAGGGCAACCAGCGCCGATCCCGCCCACTTGAAGTCGAAGTATCGCAGTCGAATCCAGACCAGGATGAACAAACATCCCCACGCCACCGCCCACAGAGCCTTCTTCATCAGCTCCTTGCTGACGACTGGCGTCACCAGTTCGCTCTGCTGTTCCTCGATCCCGGCAAACGGCCCCGAGAGAGCAGCCAGGATCTTCGCCTTCTGCTCCTCGAGAACGGCGCTATCGCTCTTATCCCTGTCCGTCACCACACGCGTCCGCACCAGCAAGTAGTTCTTCTCGGTAGCCGTCCCCGCAATCTGCAGTCGCGCGTCTATGCCCGTCTCCTCTATCACCCCCCGGGCCTTTTCCAGAATCCCCCTTTCCCCGCCGGGCTGCGCGGCCTCCGGCAGCCTATACGTCATCAGGCCCCCGCCCGTGAAATCGATCCCGTAGTTCAGCCCTCTCGTGTACCAGGAATACATCCCCGTCAGAATCACGGCGAGCGAGATGGCAAACCAGAGCTTCCGATAGCCAACCAGATCCCACTTTCGTTCGCGAAACAGGTCTACCACAGTCTCTCTCCCACGTTTGCGCTCCGCTCCTGACCTGCCAGGTTCATCCTACGCGGACGAGCCGGGTAGGGGACCGGCTTGCGGCCACCTCCCCACAGGCCGCCATCCCGGCCTACCTCTGGCGGGCCCAGGGACACCCTGTTCCGGAGCTCAGACACCATCTATCTCGCTCTGCGCAACACCGAACAGCCTCACGTTCCGCCCAAGGTTCGTCTGCACGATCATATTCAGAAACAGCCTAGTTACTGTCATCGCCGTGAACAGACTCACCAGCACACCGATGATCAACGCTACCGCGAACCCCTTTATCGGACCGGTACCGAAGTAGAACAGCACGACTCCCGTCCCGATGCTGCACACATTCGAGTCCAGAATCGCCGCCCACGCCCGCTTGAACCCCGCCTCGACGGCCGATCGCATCGTCTTGCCCGTCCGGATTTCCTCCTTCAGGCGCTCGAAGATGATGATGTTCGCGTCAACCGCCATGCCAATTGACAGGATCACCGCCAGAATCCCCGGCAGCGTCAGCACCTGGTTCACGAGCTTGATGGCCCCCATCAGCAGGATCACATATATCACCAGCGCAACATCGGCCAGCAGCCCCGGCAGGCGGTAGTACAACGCCATGAACACCAGCACTGCCCCCAGCCCGATCAGCCCGGCCCACAGGCTCTTCATCAGCGCGTCTTGCCCGAGCTGAGCGCTCACCGTCCGGCTCTCCACGTACTCCAGGTCCAGCGGCAGCGCCCCGGCGTTCAACAGAATCTTTAGCCTCCGCGCCTCCTCCAGACCGGCCGGACTGTCGAACCCGCCTGAGATCTGCACATCCCCGCCCGGGATCGGCTCGTTGATGGACGGACAGATTATCATCTCCCCGTCCAGCACCACCGCCATCAGGTTGCCGACGTGCTTCCGCGTGAACTCCTCGAAGTCATCCGCGGCCTTGCCCTGAAGCTGGAAAGTCACCGCCGTTCTTTGCCCGGCCATCGCTGTCACCCGCGCCGAGCTCGGCTTCATCCCCCGCCCCGTTACCACCACCGGCGACTCGTCTATCACCTGCCCCGTCGCCACTTCATCGCCTTTCCGATCGTAGAACGTGAAGACCTTGCGCCCCTCTTGCCCCGCTACCTCACTCTCCTTCGGCCGGCGGCTGTCATCGCCGTACTTGGCCGGAACATGGCGGAACTCCAGAGTCGCCGTCTGCTTCACCAGCTCCTTCGCCTTCTCGGGGTCTTTCACGCCGGGGAGTTCCACGATGATCCGGTCCGGCAGCTGCCGCTGGATCAGCGGCTCGGTCACACCGTACGCGTTAATCCGCTGGTCCAGGATGTACTCGATGCTCTTCAGCGTCTCCGGCATCTCGTTCGGGTTCGGCCGCAACTCGGACACCTTCGTCTCGATGTCGGGGAACCGCTCCTTCAGCAGCTCCTCCATGGCCTCCGCCTGCCGCGCCACATCGGCGCTGTCCTCGGCCCGTGTCGCCACCACGATCCGCTGGCCCTCCAGCTCCACCTCGCGCTTGCCGGTCTTGATCGCTTCCTTGGGAAGCAGACTGACCACTTCTCCGAACAGCTCTGTCCGCTCCTCGTCCGACAGCTCCCTCCCCAGCTCCGCTGACGAAAACTCGAAATACCCCTCCCTCTGCACTTGCAGCACCAGGTGGCTCCCACCTCGCAGATCCAGTCCCAGCGTCAGCCCCACCCAAGGCTTGTAGAACCGAAACGGCCCCACCTGCCTCGCCGCCGCCACTGGCTCCCCAGTGGTCGGATCGATGCGGTCTCGGAGCTTCACCACCTCTGTCACCCCAATGAACGCGAGCAACGCGAGTGCTATCACACCAATCATCCACGTGCGCGTGCGAGCCTGCATACAGCTAGCTCTTCTTCCCGCGCGCCCCGACGACGCGCAAAAAAGTTGCCGAAGTGGCCCGGCCTTCGCCCGGTGGAGGCCCCAAATTGTCCCACCCTAGGACCCCCCTCGCTGAAGACCTACCCGCTTCGGTCGCCCGCATTATACCGTTCCAGCCACTCCCATGTCAACGCGCTCGCCGCATGCTCCACGACGCCTCAGCCCAAGCCCCTTCGCTCCACCCTCCTCCCCACGACCGATGCGCCCCCGGGCAGCTGGCTCCCCATGCGGCCCCGGCGCGCCGCGGCCTCACACCACACTCCCCTCCCTGTGCTCGTCAGCCACAACGAGGAGCGCGCGGCCGCACAGAAGGCAGGGAGGTTAATACCTCCCGGCGTAACTACCCTCTGAACGGGCCGCCCCTTTGGCCGGCCTTTCAGCACCGTGAAGGAGAGCGCAATGTTCATCGAAGAAGTCGTCGCCAGAGAGATCCTGGACTCTCGCGGCAATCCCACCGTCGAAGTGGACATCTATCTGGAAGACGGCACTATGGGAAGGGCGGCCGTGCCCTCCGGCGCCTCCACCGGCACCCGCGAGGCCGTGGAGCTGCGAGACGACGATGCCGAGCGCTATGGCGGCAAGGGCGTGCAGCGCGCTGTCGAGAACGTCAACGACATCATCGCCAACGAAGTCACCGGCATGCCCGTTCTCGATCAGGCGATGATCGATCGCCTCATGATCGACCTCGACGCCACCCCCAACAAGGGCAAGCTCGGCGCCAACGCCATCCTCGCCGTCTCCCTTGCCGTGGCAAAGGCCGCCGCCGCCTGGACCGAGCTCCCCCTCTACCGCTATCTCGGCGGCCCCAACGCCCGTCGCCTCCCCATACCCATGATGAACATCCTCAACGGCGGACAGCATGCCGA
The DNA here is from genome assembly GCA_029821495.1 of Candidatus Hebobacteria bacterium. Taxonomy (GTDB): domain Bacteria; phylum Armatimonadota; class Hebobacteria; order Hebobacterales; family Hebobacteraceae; genus JALGTG01. Next base: position 8,576 of record JALGTG010000148.1, on the reverse strand, counting down.
CAACAACGTAGACCTACAGGAGTTCATGGTCATGCCCGTCGGCGCCGACAGCTTCGCCGATGCGCTCCGCATGGGTGCCGAGGTCTACCATGCCCTCAGGAAAGTCCTCGCCGCCGACGATATGAGCACCGCCGTGGGCGACGAAGGCGGCTTCGCACCCAACCTCCCCAGCAACGAGTCCGCAATCCAGGCCATCGTGCAGGCCATCGAGACCGCCGGATACACCGCCGGCAGCGACGCCGCCATTGCCCTCGATCCCGCCGCCAGCGAGTTCTTCGGTGACGGCAAGTACAACCTCTCGGGCGAGGGCAAAGTCCTCACCCCGGCGGAAATGGTGGATTACTACACGGCCCTCGCAGACAAGTACCCCATTGTGTCCATTGAGGACGGTATGGCAGAGGACGACTGGGAAGGGTGGAGCCTGCTGACGAAGAAGCTCGGTGCTCGCCTCCAGATCGTCGGCGATGACCTCTTCGTCACCAACACAGAATACCTCCGCAAGGGCATAGAGGTCGGCGTCGCCAACTCCATCCTCATCAAGGTCAACCAGATAGGCACCCTCACCGAAACCCTCGACGCCATCGAGATGGCCAAGCGAGCCAGCTACACGGCGGTCGTCTCTCACCGCTCCGGCGAGACCGAAGACACCGCCATCGCGGATATCGCGGTTGCCACCAATGCCGGACAGATCAAGACTGGGGCCCCGGCCCGCACCGACCGGGTGGCCAAGTACAACCAACTGCTTCGCATTGAGGAGGAGCTCGGAAGGCTCGCCCGGTTCGGCGGAACGGACGTCTTCTACAATCTGAAATAGGGCCCCGGCCGCGGTCCGGATCCGCCGCTCCCCGAGCGCGTTGTCCCACTTGCCTAGCGGCCTGACGAGGCCAATGACCCGTCGGGCCAAGCCTGAGCCAAGGAGGCTATCGTCGTGAAGATCACATGCCCGAAGTGCAAGAAAGTTCAAGACGTGGATGACAAGGTGGCCACCTGCCCCGACTGCCGGACGGTGCTGCGGCGCTGCGCGGACTGCGCCAAGTACGACGTGCGGCTCTCCTTCTGCGGCACATTCAACCGTCCCATCGACGCTGGCGACGCTACCTACCCCACCTACTCATCCGACAGCACCTACTGCCGCGAGTACGTACCCTCCACATCCGAATCCTAGCACACCATCCACCATCTTCACTGCTGACATAATGGAGGGCGTGCAGGCCCCGCATAGCCTTCGCGAGGCAGGACCCACGCGTGCCTCAGCCCTGTCTGCCCTGGAAAGCATGGGGGCGCGCCTCAGGGTCGAGGCGCGCCCCCATGCTCACTCCCCATTCAGCTCTCAGTGAGACTCAGCGACCTCCCCCGGCCGCATCCCCGCGGCGGCTTGCTCCGATCTGGAGCCCTCCTCCAGCGAGAACACCAGCCGTCGCTCGCCCTGCCGGATGTACCCTCGGCGCCGCGCCGCCCACTCCTGACCTTCATCCGTTGCCAGACGACGCTTCTCCTCCATTAGCGCGCCGCGCTGCACAAGGAGCGCTTGCTTCATCTGCCCGAGCCGCGCCATCTGCTCCTGCTGCTCTCGGATCGTCCCCAGTGGACCGGACAGCTTCGCCACCCCCACGCCCAACACGGCCAGCACGAGCGCCAGAAAGACACCGCGGTTCAGCCGAACCCCTCGCCGTCCTCGCCTACCTCCGTCCGACGGCAGTGCCATCCTGCCTCCTCAGTGCACGCCCTCTGTCCCAACCACCTGGACTTTTATCAGATTCGTATGCCCGGGCACCCCAGCCGGCACCCCGGCCGTCACGACCACGACATCTCCCCTCCGCACCAGCCGCTGCTCTCGCGCCCGCGCGATGGCATTTGCGATCAGCTCATCGCTATTCCGGCCCCGCCGCGCCAGCAAAGGCCTCACCCCCCACGCGAGAGTCAACCGTCTCAGTGTTGCCACATCCGGCGTCACCGCTATAATCGGCGCCGCCGGCCGGTGCATCGCCACCATGAACGCTGTGTGCCCCGTGCTCGTCGCGGTGATAATCGCCCCCGCCTCCAGGTCCTCGGCGAGTCCCACCGTCGCCTGGCTGATCCCGTCCGTCACCGTCCGACACGGCCACTGGCTCGACTCCAACAGCCTGTCCTCGAAATCGAACGCGGCCTCCGCTTCTGCGCACACGCCCGACATTACCCGCACCGCCTCCACCGGGTACCGGCCCACCGCAGTCTCCCCAGAAAGCATCACTGCATCCGTCCCATCCAACACCGCGTTGGCGACATCGCTCACCTCAGCCCGCGTCGGCCGCGGACTCCCGACCATCGACTCGAGCATCTGCGTGGCCGTCACCACCGGCTTGCCCGCCCGGTTGCAGCGGCCGATGATCTCCTTCTGCAGTATCGGCACCCGATTCAGCGGAAGTTGGATCCCCAGGTCGCCTCGCGCCACCATAATCCCATCCGCTGCTTCGATCAGCTCCTCCAGATGGTCGACCGCTTCGTGGCGCTCGATCTTCGCCATCAGTGCGGGCCCCGATCCGTGCCTTCCCATCACCCGGCGCAGCGGCTCCAGGTCCTCAGGACCTCGCACGAACGACATTGCCACCCAGTCCACCCCCTGCTTTAGCCCAAACCGCAGATCCGCCAGGTCCTTCCTCGTCGTTGCTCGCATGGGCAGTGTCGTATCCGGCGCTGTCAGCCCCTGGCCGGACCTGAGGACGCCCCCCGCGCGCACCCGGCACTGAATCTCGTGCTCCGTCGTGCTCACAACCTCCAACTCCACCTTCCCGTCTCCGACCAGCAGGCGCTCGCCGGGCGACAGTGCCTTCGGAAGCTCGGCTGAGGGAATCGGTATCTCCCCCCTGCCCGGAGCCTGCGCCGCGCTCAGACACACCTCCATCCCTCTCCGCAGGGCAATCTCGCCTCCGGGGACTTCGCCCACCCTCAGCTTCAGCCCGGCCAGATCCTGGAGGATTCCTATCGGCCGCCCCACCTCTCGCTCGACCGCGCGAATGCCCGCCACCATCCGCGCGTGCTCCGCGTGCGTGCCGTACGAGAAGTTCAGGCGGGCGACGTCCATCCCAGCGCGCGCCAACCGTTTCAGCGCCCGCCTCGATCGCGTCGCCGGCCCAATCGTGCACACAATCTTCGTCCGCCGCCATGCCCTCTTCGCCCGCGGCTTCGGCCCTGACATCTCGCCCTCCTCGGCACAAACGGACCAGCGGCGGCCAAGCCTTCGCCCGGCCGCCGCCGACAATGCTCTCAGCCTTGGCTACTCGGACTCCTCGGCTTCTTCGGCGGCCGGTGCCTGTATCCCGCCACCAGCAGGCGCGTCACCTGAAGCTCTGCCTCTTCTGCTCCGCCTCTCGCCCCCACCTCTTCTGGGCGCTCGGGCCTCTCCCGCTTGCCGGGCCCCGCCGCGACCCGCGCCCTGTGCACCCGCCGCTGGCATGGTGGTCGTCGGCGTCCCCGTGTAGTGAAGCCACAGGAACACCGCTGCTGCCACCACGATCCCGATCACCACTACCGCGACTACCGGCGACACATTACGCCGCATATCAGCCCACCTCCTCACCGGCCGTTGCCTCTTCCGCTGACTGCATCGGCCCCGGTATACTACCACATGCTCCCTCCCCTGACCACCACATGCTGATCGCCATCGTCACATCGTAGCATCCCTCGCACCTCGCCCCCCTTCCGGCAGGTGGCCGCACTGAAACGAGGAAGACTGCCCTAGTCTCTGCTCGTCGGGAGGTTCGCAATGCGCGCCGCTGTGTTCCCTGCTCCGGAAGCCTGTGAGATCGTAGCGCGGGACGTGCCCACCCCAGCCGAAGGCCAAGTGCTTGTCCGCGTCGAAGCCTGCGGCGTCTGCGGCACCGATGCACACATCTATCGCGGCGCCTTTCCCGCGCGCTTCCCCCTGGTCGCCGGACACGAGTTCGCAGGCGTTGTCGAGCAGACCGGCCCCGCCGTCTCACACCTCCACCCTGGCGACCACGTCGCCATTGATCCAAACATATGCTGCGGAACCTGCCGACCGTGCCGCAGGGGCCTCACCCACCTCTGCCGCAGCCTCTCCGCCATCGGCGTCACCCAAGACGGCGGCTTCGCCACCCACTGCCTCGTCCCCGCACAGCAGGCTCACAACCTGCCCCTGCCGCTGCCGTTCCCCGTCGCCGCCATGGCCGAGCCCGTCGCCTGCTGCCTCCACGGCATCGACCTCGCTGCCATCCGTGCCGGTGATGTCGTCGCCCTCATCGGCGCCGGCGCCATCGGCCTCATTCTGCTTCAGCTGGTCTTGCTCCAAGGCCCGGCTGCCGCCATCGTCTCCGAGCTCACGCCTGAGAAGCGTGCCGCCGCCGAGCGGCTCGGTGCCACCAGGACCGTGGCCCCACTCACCGAGGACCTTCGCTCGATCCTGGAAGATGCCACCGAAGGCTCCGGCGCCGACGTTCTCATCGAGTGCGTGGGCAGCCCGGAGACCGCGCAGCAGGCCGTCGACCTGGCTGGCGAGGGAGGCCGCGTTCTTCTCTTCGGCGTCGCCCCACAGGAGGCAGCGATCAGCGTTTCCCCCTACCAGATATACCGCCGGGAGATCGCCATCACCGGCAGCTTCACCAACCCCTTCACCCACAGCCGCGCCGTCGCCCTTCTCGCCTCCGGCCGCCTCCAGGTCGACGATCTCATCAGCCACCGCCTGCCCCTTGACGAAGTGCCCCGCGGAATCGAGCTCCTCGAATCTCGCCGCGCCACCAAGGTCATCATCGAGCCGCAGCGCCCGGGCTAGCCAGAACCAAACACCCCCTCCGCGCGTCTATCCCCTGGGGGAATCCCCCGGATGCTGCCCCTCCCAGGATCTCCGCGCATGGCCTACGAATCGGTCCACATTATCGAGCGCGTGTTCAAGGCCGCCATCTTCGTGCCCATCATGGCCGTCATCGCCTGGTGGCTCCTAGCCAATTGGCTCGATCGCACGCTCGCCGCCAGGGATGCCCTCATCGGATTCGCACTGCTCGCCGTTGCCGCTCTCCTCGGCCTGGCGCTCATTGTCAGGGGTGGATGGGGCATTCTCGGTCTTCTGGCCTTCATCTACTCGGCCGTCCTCGCCGCGGCTTGCTGGAACTACGTTGGATGGCGCCGTCGCGAAAGAGACGACCTCCTCAGGCAAGTCAAGACGTACCAGGACGCCATCGGGCGCGATCCCAACAACGCCGCGGCCTACTCCTTCCTAGGGGAGGCACACCTCAAGCTGCGAAATCTCGGCGAAGCGGTCGAAGCCCTCGAGAGGGCGCTCGAGTTGGACCATACTTCCAAGCGAGACCGCCGCCTCCTACAGCAGGCCCGCCGCGGCCAGCCCCTGGCGAAATGGCGTCGGCTCGACTAGCGCGCCGGCAGCCCGCGCCTCGCGCTCCGCTTCCCCCCTCAGCTGGGCGGCTCCATTGTCGGTCATTCCGGCGCCGCCTCAATCTCTCCCCGGGGTCTCCCACCCGGCCCCTTGGGGATCATCAGGCTCGGAATCGTCACTCGCTGCTGCGTAACATATACCTTGATGCCCGGCTCCCTCTCCTCGCTGACCGCTTCCTCTTCTCCCCCCGTCTGCGTCACCGCCGACGTCATCTCCAGCTCCATCTGAAACAGCCCATCCGGACTCACCCACACCGCATGCAGCAGGTCGTAGACCCTCCCTCCCTCCGCTCGCCGGTACCACTGCGGCTCCCCCGCGCCATGTCTCCGCCATCCTCTCTGCCTCATCTCCCTATCATAGAACTGGTACGGGGATTTGGAGGGATACGCCTCATGCAGCAGGAACCAGTACTTTCGGAAGCCTAGGTTCAGCGACGTCTGCTCCGGTCGGTCCTCGGTGCCAGGATAGTGAATCAGCGTCGGCTCAGACCCAGCTCGCCTCTGCCCCGTCCGCCGCTGCCACGCGGTCAGCAGCAGCATCGCGACCACCCAGGCCGCGCCCAGCGCTGCTATCGTCACCAGCAACTCGCGTCGGCTGAAGCCCATACTCATACAATTCGACTCGCGCCCGCATGCCGCCTCCCACACTCGCCATGTGCAACGCTAACCCGGGCGAGGTGAGTTCCCTGGTGCGCCGGTGGGCGGTCCCCCCACCGGCCCTCGTTCTCTTCTTCCTCGCCCCGGCCATCGGCGAGCTTCTCAGCTCCTCCGCGCCGCCCGCCGAGTTCTTCAACCCCTTCATGCTTCTCGTCCTCAGTCTGCTCTACGGCGGCGGCGCGATCCTTATCCGCGAGGCGACTCTTCGCTGGCGCAAGGGCTGGCCCACGCTCCTTCTCCTCGGCGCCGCCTACGGCATCGTCGAAGAAGGGCTCATGGTCAAGAGCTTCTTCGACCCCAACTGGCCCGACCTCGGCGACTCCGCCGGCTACGCCCGCTGGCACGGCGTCAACTGGCACTGGAGCATCAACCTCACTCTCTACCACGCCGTCTTCAGCATCGCCGTGCCCATCCTGCTAACCGGTCTCATCTTCCGCAGACAGCGCGCCCGCCCGTGGGTCGGCCGGCGCGGCCTCTGGATGCTCGGCGCCCTCCTCGCTGCCGACGTCGCCTTCGGGTTCTTCCTACTGACCAGCTATCGTCCCCCGCTAGTCCCCTACGCGCTCAGCGCCCTCATCGCCCTCGCCCTCTGCCTTCTCGCGCGCGCCCTTCCCCACCCGCTCATCCGCCGGAATCCCGGGCCGCCCGCGCCCGTACTCCCTCGTTGGCTCGGCCTCGCCGCCTTCGCCGCCACCCTGGCGTTCTTCGTCATCGCCTGGGGCTCCCCCGGTCTCGGTGTTCCCGCCACGCTCTCCCCCCTCTTACCGGTCCTATTCGTGGCAATCTGCATCGCCCTCTACTGGCGCCTCTCTGGAAGGGGAACGCCCCTCTCAGATCGCCATCAGCTCACTCTTGCCGCCGGCCTCCTAACCTTCTTCATCCTCCTCGCCCCGATCTGGGAGCTGAACAACGCCAGCCGCCCGGACAACACCACCGGGATGACGCTCGTCGGCCTCGCGGCAGCCTTCCTCCTCATCTGGCTCCATCGCCGCAACGTCCGGGTGCCGGTGCTTCCCGAGGATTCCGAGTCGAGCCGTTCTGCTCGCGACTGAAGCCCCCTCACCTATCCGGACCGTTGGCAACTGCCCCCTTGCTCGCCGCCCGCACAGCCCCGACCCCGAACAGCACTCCCAGGCCGACCAGGAACACGCCGCATGCGATGTAGATCCCCCTGAACGCGCCGGCCGACAGCAGGCCCCGGCCGGCACCCAGCCCGACTGACACCGCCGAGTACCAGATCACATCGGACAGCACGTGCCCCACGAAGTACGTCCCTCCGCCCACCCGTCCCCTCTGCACCGCCCACGCTGTGTGCGCCGCCCCGATCGTCGCCCACCACAGCCACCAGTACGGGTTCGCCATGCTCATCACCGCCCCCAACGTCACCAGCCACAGCCACCCGCCGCCCCCGGCCTCGCCCCCCGCGCTCGCGCGCAGCGCCTCCACGCCTGCCGCCCCCGACAAACGCAAGGTCTGATAGCCCAGGAACAGCAGCACCGCCCCTCCCGCGAGTCCGATTGCCCCCCGCACTCGCGGTGACCGCGCGAACCCGATCAGCCCGGCGATGAGGAGCGCGACCGCTGCCAGCTCCAGCACCCCATGCCCGATCATCATGATCGGCCCCGCGCTCCACCCCACGCGGACCCCGGCACCACCGCCCCCGAAAATCCCGTCCCCAGCGCCACCACGAATATCACCGGCAGCGTCGCATGCACGGGCAGTCGACTGCTCCCGCCCTCCCGCGCGTCCCCCCGCGCCGAACCCACGCTCACTCCTGCACCAGCTCCAGGTTCGCCCGCGGCACCTGCGTCTCCTGGCCCCCATCCAGCTCCACCATCGCCACCCGCACCTTCGACTCAGTCTCGATCTCCGTCAGCTCCACCGGCAGCGCAGCGACCTTTCCCAGCACCCCGAAGTGCGGCTCCCGGATAACCCGCACCCGCGCCCCCACGACCAGCTCGCCTCCCGCCCGTTCTCCTTCCGCCTGCTCCCCGCTCCCAGCCGCCTCTGTCCGCGGCACAACGATCTCCGGTCGGATCACCCCAGCCCGAATCTGCGTCGCCCCATCTACCGACGCCAGCCGCCCCTCCAGCGATCGCAGCAGCTCCCACGTCTTCTTCGCCATCGGCAGCTCCCCAAATCCCTCCGTTACGATCAGCGTCATCGGCACATCTTCTTGCCCCGTGATAGCCACCCCGATGTCGTAGCCGACATAGTCTCTCAAGGCATCATCTCGAACCGCCCCCACGACCAGCGCGGCTGCCCCGGCCTCGGCCGCCGACCTGATCGCCGCCGCATCCGCTCCCGCGCCGGCGACCACCACACACCCGCCGCACTCGCCGACGGCCGCCGGGTCCATCCTCTCCTCCGGCCCCTTCGCGATCACGCGTACCTGTCCCCGCCTCTCCCCCCCAACTCCAAAGATCCCCTGCACCACCGCCCCGCGCGCCTCGATCACCGCCCCCTCGCCCTCCATCACCTCCACCACGCGCCCCGCAATGTGCGCCTTCACCTCCACGCGCCTCGCCTCTCCT
>JALGTG010000147.1 GCA_029821495.1 Candidatus Hebobacteria bacterium | reverse complement strand
CCTGCCGTGTAGCACGTGCCGGCCGCGCCGAGCAGCGGAACCGCTATCACCCCGGCCGCCAGAGCCGCGCCCGCAGAGCCGACCAGGTCCGCGGCATAGACCGTCCCTCCCGCCGAGGCCGCGGGCTGCTTCCTGCGATAGAGAGCCGTTGCCACGGGGAAGATCGCCCCCACCATCGAGCCGGCCAGCAGCAACACCAGCCCGAGCGCCCACGCAGCCTGGCTGGGCGCAGCCAGCACGGCGGCGAACACCCGAGGCAGTACCGCGCAGATCAGTGCCGCCGAGGCGAGCCCGGCCAACAGAATCCGGGCTGCGCTTCGCTCGCTCATGCCCCGCAGGCTCATTATGCCGGAGCCGATCGCCAGTCCCGCCATGAAGGCCGCGATGAGCGCGCCCAGCGCGTGGTACAGGTAGCCGCACGCCGACTGAAAGGCAAGCAGCGCGAGCACCTCCACCACGAGGCCGAATCCCCCGATGGCCGCCGCCCCGACCAGGATGGCGACACGCGCCAGTCGTCGGCTTCGGCCTCGTGTCGCCGCCACCGCCAGCGCCGCCAGCGCCAGCGGCACCCCAGCCCACCACACTCGCACTGACGACAGCACCTGAAGCGCACGCGCCACCGGCGACGAGAGCTGGTCGAGCCAGATGCGAGTCTGATAGTAGTAGCTGACGGGATTCAGGTCGGTGTTGAGGCGGGCGCGCTTCTCCCCCTCGATGACCTCCAGCAGCAGCTCCTGTCGAAGGGGCAGCAGCGCATCCCGCAGCCACGCTCCGTTGACGAAGTCAGTCGGAATGCGCCTCTCCTCCAGCCGTTCGGTTAGCACCTGCCAGTCGTTCGAGAGCGTGCCCGGCGACTTCCCCGCGAGAAGGAACATCTGATCTCCGGGGACGATCAGCGACTCCGGGAACACACTTCCGAGCGTGCTGCGTGCCGTGGCCGCAGCCAGAAGGACCGCTCCGCTGAGGTGGTGCGAGGACCCCGTGAGGCTCAACGCGACCACGCCTCCTGGGGCCAGCGCACGGTGGACCTCCCGGAAGAACTCCGCCGTGTAGAAGCGGTTGATCGCCCCCGTCGTCGGGTCCGGCAGATTCACGATGATGACATCGTACTCCCCCCGCGCGCGCCTGACCGCCAGCCGCCCGTCTCTCAAGTGCAGCCGAACCCCCGAAACGGAGAGCGGGTCGGTGAGCTCCGACGGCAGATGACGCCGCGCCAGCTCCGCCACTCGCGGGTCCAGCTCCACGCAGTCGAGGTCGGCGACCGGATGCTTGAGAACCTCTCCGGCCAGCCCGGCGACCGCTCCCCCGATCACGAGCACGCGCCGCGGATTCGAGTGTTCGAGGAGCGCCAGGTGGGCGACCACCTCGTTCGAGTACTCGTCCTGCGACGTGAACAGCAGCACCCCGCTCTGGTAGACCGAAACTTGCCCGGCACGCTTCGCTACCACCAGTGCCCCGTACTTCGACGGCACGAATGCGACAGGATTCACCTCCCGCCATCGAGGGCTGGCGCGCAAGGTCGCGAGCTCGGCCCTGCCTGCCGTTGACACCAGCGCCGCCAGCAGCACGCCGACCGCGATGGGCAGAAGGAGCATATCCTTGGACGCTCTCGCCGCGTCGGCGCGGAGAAGCGTGCAGGCCGACAGCACGTTGACCACCCCGAGGGCGCCGAGCGAGGCAATCGGCGTCACATGTTCGGCCATGAAGAAATGGAAGGCAATCCCGCCGAGCACGGCGCCGCCGGCCTCCAGCGCATAGGTGAAGGCCACTGGAGGCACCGCGCCCTCATGTCTGCCCGAGAGCGCACCCGCGGTCCGCGCCGCCATGACGAACTGAAAACCACCGATCAGACAGACCGGCGTCAGAGCGACCACGGCGGTGAGCAGCACGGCCCCCGGCCCCAGCACCTGCCCGGGCGTGATGTCGCCGGGATGCACTGCCCGCGCAAGCACCAGCGAGACGGGAAGCACACAGGCCAGCAGCGTCTGCGTCCCGGCGAACAGCCGCAGCGGCGCCTCCACTCGGCCGGCCGCCGCGGAGCCGAGAGCACTGCCTGCGGCCACCGCCATCAGCCAGACAGCGAGCACCAGCGCTATCGATAGCTCGTTTCCCAGAAACAGCGCCAGCAGCTCGCGCGTGAGCACGACCTGAGCGACCAGCTCCGTGAGGCCCATCAGCGCCAGCGCGAGGATGAAGCGAAGGGGGAGGCGGAGCTTGGCCTGCGAGAGCCGGGCCGCGATCACGACCATACGCCGGGGATAGACTGGCCGCAGAACTCACACCGGCCATCCCGGACATGATTCTCCGCGACTTGGTACAGCCGCCGGCGGATGAGCAGCTTCCCGCACTTCGGGCAGTATGTGTTGGCCCCGCGATGATCCGGAACGTTGCCCACATACACGTAGTGCAGCCCTTCCTCCCGCGCAATCTCGTAGCAGCGGTCGAGAGTCTCGTAGGGCGTCGGCGGAAGGTGCTTCAGACGGTACTGCGGATGGAATCGACTGAAATGGAGGGGAACATCGGCACCCACGTGCTCGTGCGTCCACCGGGCCAGGTCCCGGATCTCCTCCTCGCTGTCGTTCAGGCCGGGTATCACCAGGTACACGATCTCCAGCCACACCCCCTGCTCCCTGACAAGTTCAATCGTGTCGAGCACCGGCTTCAGCGTCCCCTCGCAGTTGCTCTGATAGAACTCATCGCGCATCGACTTCAGGTCAACCTTCACCGCCGCAAGCTCCCGGCACAGCTCCAGCATCGGCTCTCGGTTAATGTACCCCGCGCTGATGATTGTGCTCCGGACCCCGTTCTTCTTCCCCTCCCTTGCCACGGCGAGCATATACTCGTAGAAGATCACCGGCTCGTTATACGTCCCCGCGATCAGCGAGCACCCACTGCCCCGCGCTCGTTCCACCAGCTTCGCTGGCGGCAGATCGAGCGCGCGGAGGTCCTCCGGCCGCGACTGCGAGAGCTGCCAGTTCTGGCAATTCTTGCACTCCAGGTTGCATCCCGCGGTCGCGAACGAGAAGATCGGGCTCCCCGGCACCACGTGGAACAGAGGCTTCTTCTCGATCGGATCGATGTTCACCGATGCCGCCCGGCCGTACACCAACGTGTAGTACTCGCCGTCCCTGTTCTCCCGAACATCGCAGTATCCGCGCCCATTGCGCCCGACGTAGCACTCCTTCGGGCACAGCGTGCATTGCACGGAGCCCTTGGACATCTTGCGGTAGTACTGAGCGGGATGGACCCACTTCGAACCGCCGGCGCCCGACTGCACGCGTTCTGTCGCGGGAGGCGCCGAACCGCCGAGATATGCAAGCCCTCCCACCGCGCTCGCGCCGACCGCGACGCCGATGCCGAGCTTCAGCATGTCTCTCCGCGAGACGCCCGGGCTGCTCTGCCTCTTCACATCCGGCGATCGGTGCGCGTCAGTCTCGCTCACTGTCATCCTCTCCAGGCGCGGGCGAGCTGAACGACTGAACCGTGAACACGGACAGCTCGGCCCCCTTCTTCCAGGCGTCGGGCGGCAGCCCGGCCTTGTCTCGGCACAGATGAGACAGCAGCTCATCCCTGCTCCAGCCGGTTTCCTCCGCCACCTGTGGCAGATAGACACCGCGGCGCTTCCCCGACGCCGCGATCACACCGTGCTTGCTGATGTCTATCTCCTCCGCGCTGTTCACCCGGCGCACCGGAGAGAGCACGGAGATCTCGATCTCCAGCCCCGGCAGCTCATCCTCCCGCACCGGGCGAAAACGAAAGTCGCGCGCGGCGGCATCGATGGCCCTGTTGCGCACCGTCTCGATCAGCGGCGCTTCGGCCCTGAGGCTGCCGATGCAGCCCCGCAGCTCACCGTGTTCTTTCAAAGTCACAAAGGCCGCCCCGACACGCAGCAACTGGGCATCCTTCTCGTCTACCTCCACTCTCCGGCCGGCCTTCACGTATTCCTCAATGGCCTCCCGCGCTAGCGCGAGAAGCCGCTGTTGCTGCTCAGCATTGAGCGATTCCTCGCCGGTGTTCATGGTCGCGGTATCCTCCCCCTTTGTACGGTAGACTGCCACTGCGGCATACCCTACAACTCTGCCGCGTGCCCCCTGCGGCACGTCCCCCGAGTTGGCATACCGAAGCACCTCCACCCGGTCGGCCCCCAACAAGCGCGCCGCGGCAAGCACGGTTCTCACCGGCCCCTCCCCGCACAGGCAGGTGGATAGGCCCGGCACGCCTTCGGACATCAGCCGCTGCGTCGTTGCCGCCACCCGCTCAGGGTCGAGTGTCTGGATGGCTTCGAGCGTCTCCCCATCCACCCGCACCGCCTCCTCGTATGCCGGGTAGTGCGACATGTCGCTGCTGGCCACCAGCAGCACAGAGCGCCCCCGCGCCCACTCGGCGAGCGGCCGCGCAAGCGCGTTGCAGTTCTCGGCCGAGAAGTCCGCCATGAGCGCGGGCACCAGCTTGAACTCCCCCAGCACCACTTGCAGGAATGGAAGCTGCACCTCGATCGAGTGCTCCGGCGCGTGTGCCCCTTCGTACACGCGCACGGCCCCCGCTGCCGCCAGCGCCTCGCACGCGGCCCGGTCAACCGCCACCTCACCCAGCGGCGTCGCCCACCGGTCGGCCCCACTCAGCGCTACCCCCGTGAAGGCCACCCGGTGGCTCGGGCCAATCACTGCGACCGTATCGTAGCTCTGTCCCTCCAGCCCGCGGTACGCGTACCCCGCCACCGGGCCGCTGAACACGTATCCGGCGTGAGGCACGATCAGCGCCACCAGCTCTCCTCGCGACTCCGGCACCGGCGCCTTGCGGAGGTACGACTCGATGCCGCTGCGAAGCTCCTCGGACACCAGGGGGTAGAAGGTGCCAGCCACTGCAGCGGGACGGACCGTCGGCGCCGCAGCGGGCGACGATGTGCTGGAAGCGCTCTCCCGCGGCATCGCGCGCACCGCTGCAAACGTGGCCGCCGCCGCTACCCCGAGCACGAACAGCGCTAGCCGCACACGCGGCCTCATCTCCACACCTCCACACTCCTACACTACCGTGCCCGCCCCGCGAATCCTGTGCTCCAAACCGCCGCCCGCCGTGCCTACGGGAGGTCACGGACGCCGGCAGGACTGTCCTGGTCGGCCGCGGTTTGGCCGTTCAGCGCCTGCGAGCGCTTCAGCGACACACTCGAGCTAACCGTCAAGCGTAGCGGGGACTGGTACGCGGGCGTCGCTCGCCCTGGCGCGTTGGCGACGCAGTAACGCGCCCTCACGAGATGGTCCGGCCGGGGGCCTCCACCGCGGTGTCTGCCCCCTCCCGACTCTGCCTTCGGTACTGCCCGGGCGTCGTTCCATACTGATTGACGAAGCTCCGGTGCAGATGGCTCCCGTCCACGAAGCCTGCCTCCGCGGCGATGGCATCCACCTTGAGCTCACTGGTCAACAGCAAGTGCGCGGCGTACGTTAGGTGCGCTCTCAGCTGGAATCTGCCGAAGCTCAGCCCTGTCGTTCCCTGGAATATCCGGCTGAAGTGCGCCGGGCTCAGGCCGCAGGCCCCGGCGGCTTCGCCTAGAGTCACGCGACTGACGGGACGGGCGTGGACCAGTTCCAGCGCGGGCGTGATCCGAGCGAAACTGTGAGAGCCGCGGCGCCCCCGGTCCCTTGCCGTCGTGCTGTGCAGAGCTCTGCGGCCCACCGTGAAGAGCAGACGCATGAGGTCCAGACGCACGGCCGTTTCCCACCCGGAGTGCCTGTTACTGATCTCAGCGCGTAGCTCCGCACCGATCCGCAGCGCGGCTTCCCGCGTGCTGGGATCGCCAACCCCTGGCCGATCGGCAGGGCGAAGCGCAAATAGGCTTGACCAGTCGGCGTTGCGCAGTGCCCCCTCGTCTATTAACTCCGGAAGGAAGGCCACCACTATCTGCTCTGTACCGGGCACCCTGACCCGCCATCCGTGTGGCTCCCACACCGCAACCATCCATACATCCCCAGGCTCCAGGCAAGCCGTGAAGTCGTCGTACCAGATGTCCGTTCCTCCCTTGAGAATAACGCCCACCTCGAGACCGTCGTGGATGCTGATCCGTCGCGAGGTCACTTCCGGCAGCGCCATCACCTCGGCCCTGAAAGACCGTGCCCGCGAGAGGTGCAGATCCCACGAGCCCGCCTGGATTGAGCGGCCCCCGCTCACCTGCGCTGACCTGGCTCCACGTCTCATGATTAGAATATACAGGAGGTTGAGTCACTTGTCCAGTGACTATAAGGGGGCAACCTGGTACACTACTACAGATAGAAACGCCAGCAGGGGCAGTTGAGTGACAGCAGGGCGTTTCTCAGCACCGTTTCAGTTGTGCTTTGTCCGTACACCGCTGCACTGGTCTGCTTAGCGGACCTCTAGTGGCGTTGAGAGCTCCGGTTTCGGCCCTCAGAGCGAGGGGGAGCAGAACGATCAGCACGGTCCCCGGGGCCGGAGCTCTCACTCTTTCTGCTGTTCCCACTTCCCTCGCTCGCCTCAGTACGTCCGCCCCCTGGCCGGTGCCAGCCGTGCCGCGATCCAGCCACGTCACCTGCGAAGTGGGCGTGACACTCAGCGGTCAGAGGACTGGCCAACTCACCCAAACGATGGCCATCCGGTCAGTGGACGGACATGGACACGTTTTGGACGTCCACCGCGGCGCCGCCAACACCCCTCATCTGCCCCCAGGACATTCGGACAAACAGCGGACAAATCGCCTTTGGCCGCAAGTGACCAATTGTCCCACTCCCACAGGAGTGTCCGGCCTACCCCCTCAAGGACCGAAATCACCTCAGACCGACGCTGGCGAAGCTCACGCAGGACTGCGTCTGC
>JALGTG010000146.1 GCA_029821495.1 Candidatus Hebobacteria bacterium | reverse complement strand
GAGATGGGGAGACACGCCGCGACCCCGCCAAGTTGCGTTCTAGCGGGGCCGCGGCGCGACTGACACTGTCGGCGGGCTGTCAGGCCGCCGTCTTCTCCCAGCCCCCGAGTTCCGGCCGGGGCCCGGGGAGGATGGCGCCTACAGCGGCATGTTCTGGAACCAAGTCAGGATGGCGTCCTCGTTGTCAACATAGACGCCGATCGCCCGACGCGGGTCGAGTTGGTGATAGAGCCCGCCAACCCAGCCGTCCTGCCCTTCGAAGAAAGAGCTGCCGCCGAGCGCAGCGGGGACGAAGCCGACGTCGATGTCGCGGTGGTACCAAACGAAGATGGTAGCCGTGCCATCGTTGCGCATGTTGGCGTCGCTGAGGCGGATGCCGTAGACGTGCGCGTCGCCCTCGCAGTCCGCGGCCTCACCATAGAGGGTGAGCCATTCAGTGACCCCAATCGAAGCGTCAATGCTGCTGCCGTTCTCGTCGGCAATGTCCACCCAGTTGACGCCAAGGGTGACCGGTACGGCGGCTCCCGCTTCCGTGAGCTGTCCGGCCACACGCGCGGCAGTGATGCTCTCGTCGCTGGGGGAGCGGTTGCCGGCGAACGTGAAGCGCGTGGTGCCGGTACCGGGAGTGAATTGGAGCGTTCCCGAGATGGCCTGGAAGGTAACTCGCTCGGCGCGGAGCTGCACTTCGGCCCCGAATATGCCGGGAGAAACGAGCACTCCGACCGGGATTCCCGGTGGCCCGAACGGCACGTACTTGCGGCCAGCAGCGACGTACAATACCTCCTTGTCATAATCCAGGTAGGCATCGCCGACGAAGGCGTGGTCGTCGCCGCTGCCGCCGATCCACCAGCCCTCCAGCTTGAGCCCGAGATTCTCACCTGCGGGCCCAGAGAGGGCCAGACTCGTCTGATACCTGGCTGTCTCGTCGCTGGAGAGAGAGAGCGTGTAGCTGACGAGGTCGGGCCACTGCGTCTGCGCACAGGCCGCACCGGCGGCCAGCAGCAGGACGATCAGTGCACCGACATATAGCGCCGCAAAGCGGCTGATCCTTCGCATCTTCTGCTCCTCCTGTGGAGTTCGGGCTGCACAGGTGCAGACCCGTGATACGACCCAGGCAGTTCCGGCGCAGTCCACACCCGCGCTGGCGCGGATGCCGCGTCCCGAACACCCGAACCGGTCCCTGTATTATACCACCACGAAGGGGCGCGCTAATACGGATGACGGCAGCCAGGCAACACAATATGATGGCGAGGGGCCGCGCGCCGGCCGCCAAAGCCAGGTAAATGTGTGGTAGCTACTCCGGGCATAACAGGGGACAGCCTCCGGTTACGGGGCAAACTGGCCTGCGGCGTCCAACTGCCCTGTGGGCGGCTGAAGGGAGTCGGCCGGGCGTAGTGGAGTGCCAAGAAACGTCCGTGTCCATCCGTTGACCGCAGCATTGCCGCGGAGTCGACTTGGGATATGCTCAGTGGCGGCGTGCTTGTCACTCCCAGGGGCAGTGCCGCGGCTGCTCACTCGCGGGGTGCGTGGTCGCGTATGCGCGGCATGGGGCGCGGCAGTCAGTCGCTGTCGGGGGTGAAATGGGAGGCGGTCTCTTCTGCGCGGGAGATCCGGCTGGCTGTCCAGTCCACGCCCATCTCTCTTAGCCCGAGGAGGGCCGCGCCAACGGCTGGAACGATCGGCGGAACGACGGGCCGCATGTGGGGCGCAACGTCTGAGAGCCGGCGGCAAACGCGATCCCACCATATCTGAGACCGGCGCGCCACTCCGCCGACGCCGATCACCGGGAACGACAGGTCGCGGATGCGAAGCTCGCCGATGAGGTCTGCTGCCACTTCCGCAAGCTCGTCGGCGGCGCGGTGGAGACAGCGAATGGCTACGGTGTCACCATGCCCGGCCTCGCTGTCTACGGTTCTGGCGAGGGCGGCGATCTGTCTTCGGCCGATGCCCTTGACGTAGACCAAGTCGAAGACAGCGCGGAGGTGAGCGACGCTGAGGGCGGCGGGGATCGCCCTGGCGAGGGTGGTCCGGCGCTTCTCCGTCCAATGGGCTGCAAAAGCCGCTCGGAGCCCCAGGAGGCCAACTGCGTAGGCGCTCCCGTAGTCGCCGAGGAGGGGGCCGTGTCCACCGAAGTGGAGCTCGCGGCCTTCGGAAGTGCGGCCGTGAACGAAGGAGCCAGTGCCGGCGAGAATGACGAGGCCCCATTGCTCCTGCGCGGAGGCGAAGGCAGTGTCCTCTTCAGCGGCGGGGATGTGGCGGATGAGCTTGTTGTGTGCGAGGACGGCCTCGCGCGGGGCCCCCTCCGGCAGGTGACCGACGGCCCACAGCTCACCGCCTTGTACTCGGGCGAGCGCTCCAGTGATGGCATCTACGTAAGAGGCCGAGATCACATCCGGCGGGTCGTAGTGAATGTGAGTTGGGCCGCCGCGGCCCCAACCGACCAGTTCGCCGTCCTCGGCCATGAGCGCGGCGTCGCACTTGGAGCCGCCGCCATCAATGCCTAACGCGTAGCGAGCCATGACGCTGCCATAACTGCTCGGGCACGGCTGGAGGGATGCAGACTACTGCCCTGGGCGTAAGTGCGACAAAGCCCGTGGGAATCCCTGCTCCCGGCGGCGCCGCGGCGGCCCGCCGCCCGCTAGTTGACTCGCTGGTATACTACCGAGGTATCGGCCCCGTGCTCGTTGAGCTGCCACCAGGTTGTCAACGTGTCGCCTTGCACCTTGAAGTAGAGAGGGATGGGGACCTTGTCGTTTCCCAAGTGTCGGGTGATGATTAGCTCCTCCCCCTTCACCTCGAATGTCCCTGTTACCCGATGCTCATCGCCAGGCAGCGATCCGCCGAACATGCTGGTTTCCTGACCGTGCCAGGTGCCGTCGGCGTTGAAGGTCTGGTCGCCGACGAACAGATGGGCCACCTCCTCACCGCTGTGCGCCATGTCCCACGAGCCTATCAGCTCGGGTGGGATCTCCTGGCTCCCGCAACCCACAACCGCCGCTGCCGCCAGAATGCATAGTGCGAAGCTCAGCTTGCGCAGCATCTCGCCACTCCTTCCTCTCCTCACTCAGTTTTGCATGCATTCGCTTCGGCGTGAGATTGACGACGGTCCGCGAGAGATGTCAAGGGGGCAAGAGGCAGAGGATGGACGCGGGCCCTCGGCGAAAGCACGAACAGCTTGATGAAAGCGGGATGAGGTGCGAGGAATGGACCGAGCGCAGTTGACCGAGCTGGCGGCAGAGCTGGTGAGGATTCCAAGTGTTAACCCGCTCGAGGGGCCGGTGGGAGATGGGCGCGGGGAGGCGGCGGTGGCTAGGTTCGTCGAGTCACGGCTGCGGGAGGCCGGGGTCGAATGCGAGCTGAAGGAGACACAGGAGGGGCGCCCGAGCGTGGTCGCGCGGGTGCGCGGGGAGAGTGACGAGGCAGTCTGGTTTGACGCGCACACTGATACTGTCTCGGCGGAGGGGATGGAGTTCGAGCCATTCGCCGCGCGCGTGGATGAAGACGAGCTCTACGGGCGCGGTGCGGCGGATGACAAGGGGAGCTTGGCGGCGATGATGGGCGCGCTGATGGAAGTTGCGAAGGGAGAATCGAGGCCGGAGGCCACGGTAATCCTGACAGCGAGTGCGGATGAGGAGTACCGGATGCGCGGGCTGCTCGAGATCCTGGACTCGGGGATGCGCGCTCGGGCCGCGGTGGTGGGGGAGCCGACTGGGCTGGAGGTGATCATTGCGCACAAGGGGGTGGCCCGGTTCAAGGTGGCGACCAAGGGGACGTCGGCGCACAGCTCTCGGCCCGAGGATGGAGTGAATGCGATCTACCACATGGGCAGGTTGTTGGCGGCACTGGAGGCATACGCAAAGGGCGGGGTGGGAAGAGACGCGCATCCGCTGCTGGGGAAGGGGACGCTGAGCGTAGGTGTCATCCGGGGAGGAGAGTACGTAAACGTCGTGCCCGACCGGTGTGAGATCGACGTCGACCGGAGGCTGCTCCCAGGTGAGGAGGCACGCGTGGCGGTGAACGCGGTCCGGACCTATCTGAGCAGCGCCGTAGAGGGAGGCATGGGGACCGAGCTTATAGGTCCGGACTTAGTTGTCCCGGGCCTGGACGTACGGGCGGACCATGAGCTCGTGCAGGCGGTATCGGCGGCTGTGAAAGAGGTTACGGGCAGGGCGCCACTGAGCGGGATGACGGGGGCCACGCACGCCGGTCAGCTGATGAAAGCGGGGATTCCAGCCGTAGTGCTGGGGCCGGGCGCGACGGGGCAAGCTCACACCGCGGCGGAGGAGCTCGACCTCAACGAGCTGGAGCAAGCGGCGGCGATCTACGAGAGGCTAATGCGGAGTGGATGCCGATGATGAGAGCACTTAAGGTACTGCTGCTGTTAGGGTGTCTGGTGGGACTGACTGGCGCGCCGGCGGCGGCGCGCCAGTCAGTTTGCCTGGACGGATTATGGGAGTGCGCCTGGGGGGATGCAGACTCGCCGCCGGGCAGTGAAGCGGATTGGCGTTCGGTCGAAGTACCGTCAACCGTTGGCTGGCGCACGGAGGGGCCGCACTGCCTGTGGTATCGGACTAGCTTCTTCGTGCCGGCGGGCTGGGCGAGGGAGCACGTGCTACTGAGGTTCGAGGCCGTCAAGTACAGCCAGCGAGTTCGCGTTAACGGTGCCGAGGTGGGCCGGCACGTTGGCGGGTATGAGCCGGCGGAGTACGACATCACCGAGCACGTGTTGTTCGGGAAGAGGAACGAGGTGGTTGTGGGGGCGGAGGACTGGACGTCGCTAATCGCAGTAGACGCGCGGGTGGAGTCCCCGGACCTTTCGGCCGAGTTCGCCTCGTGGGTGGAGGACGGGCTGCTGGCGCCGATTGGCAGCCGTGGGTGGGAGCTTGGCATCTGGCAGAGCGTGTTTGTTGAGGCGCAGCCGGAGGTGTGGGTGGAAGACGTGTTTGTGGCGCCGTCGGTGCGCGAACAGAAGCTGCGGGCGTACGTGACGGTCAGGAACGATGGCGGCAGGGAGACGCGGACGACGGTGACTGCGCGGGTGACAGAGGGGGGAATGGGGCCGGCGATCGCGCCGCAGGAAGTGTCGCTCGGCCCCGGCGAAGGGCGGACGGTGGAATTCGAGGTCGACTGGTACGATGCGCGGCTCTGGTCGCCCGAGGACCCGCACTTGTACAGGCTGGTGGCCGGGGCGCGCGCCGGCCTGGCGGGCGACTCGAAGGAAGTACGGTTTGGATTCCGGGAGTTCTGGATCGAAGAGGACCAGTTCTTCTTGAACGGGAGGCCGATCCATCTGCTGGCGACGGCGGCGCATCCGATGCCGCAGTATGATGACGATCCGGCCCGGGCGTACGAGATTGCGAGAGAGGCCGGGTGTGTGGCGATGCGGCTGCACGCGCAGCCATGGCCGCAGCAGTGGTATGACGCGGCGGACGAGTTCGGGATGCTGCTGGTCTGGGAGTCGGGGCTGTGGTGTCTGTCGCACCAGTACGGACTGACCCGGGATGAGTTCTGGCAGAACGCGCGAGACCATCTAGAAGCCCAAGTGAAGCGCCAGCGCAATCATCCCTCGATAGTGATCTGGAGCGCAGAGAATGAGCTGCTGCTGTGCGGTGGGGCGTCGATCGCAGGAGTCGAGCAGAAGGTTGGGGCACTCGCCGATGTGATCCGCTCGCTGGATCCGACCCGACCGATCATGTTCGATGGGGATGAGGACCCGGACGCCAAAGCAGACATCGTGAACCTCCACTACCCGCACGAGCCCCCTGGGTGGAATCTGTGGCCGGAGACGGCGTATTGGCTGGAGGCGCCGGTGAAGCTGGACACCTACCCCGCCGAGAGGTGGGAGTGGGACCGGAGCAAGCCGCTGTATCTGGGTGAGTTTCTGTGGGTGCCGCCCGCGGTGAGGGGCGCGGGAAGCGTGTTCTTCGGGGACGCGTCGTACCCGGACGTGGACACGTATCGCAAGCTGGCAAAGGCGACGGCGTGGGAGATGCAGGTGATAGCGGCGAGGGACGCCGGCGTCAGCGGCACGTGTCCATGGAATCTCTGGGAGATGGGAGGATTCCCCAATGCGGGGTCGGAGGCACATGCCAGGGCGTACCGTGCCGTAGCCGCGTTTCCGCGGGAGGCGAGCACGAGGGTGTTCGCGGGCACGGTCGTCGAGCGCACGATCACGGTGCTGAACGATACACCGGCCCCAAGGTCGCTGGAGTTGCGGTGGAGCCTGAAGGGGCAGGGCGATTGGCATGCCGACGGGTCGGCCCCGGTCGCAGCGCAGCCGGCGGGCAGAGTGCGGGTGCGGGCCAAGCTTGCACTGCCGCCCACCGAAGTGGCGGAGATGCGCGCGACGTTCGCCGTGGAACTGTGGGAGGATGGTCACAGGGTCTTCGCGGATTCGAGCGACTGGAAGGTCTTTGGCCGCGGCGCCTTGTCGGGGCGCGTGCGTGGGGCCCCCGAGCGGGCGGCCGTGTACGATCCGGCGGGCGCCACGACCCAGCTGCTGGAGACGGCCGGAATCGAGTGCTTGCCGATCAACGGCCAGAATGCTCGCCGCTTGCTGCACTGGACGCCGGTGGCGGTTGTGGGAAAGGGAGCTTTCGAGCCACCGTCTGAGCGCGTGGTCGTGGGAGGCGAGGGGGCCGAGCTGACCGCGGAGCTGCCTCCGGAGCTGATACCAGCGTCCCTCACGGAGCGCCACTCGACCATCGCCTTTGCGCGCCGGCCTCAGCATCCAGCGTTGACGGGCTTGGAGGAAGCCGACCTGGCCCATTGGCGGTTCGACGGAATCGTGGGTCGGGACGAGATCGCGAAGCTCGACTCCGGAGGATTCCTCGCGGTGGTGGACAGCGGGGGGTCCGAGGGCCTGGCGACGGCCGGGCTAGCAGAGGTGCGCGTGGGGCAGGGAAGGATGGTGCTGTGCCAGCTCGACGTGACGCGCAAGTTCGGAGTGGATCCGGTGGCGACGAAACTCGTGCGGAACCTGCTGGCATATGCGTCCAAGCGACCTCCCCTGTCGGCATTGACTGGAGCGGTGTGCGATGACGCTGAGGCCGAAGCGCTGGATGCGATCGGCCTCCGCTATGACCGATTGGCCCTGCCGCTGAGCGTGGCAGAGACGAGGAAGCATCCCGTGCTTGTGTTGTGCGATGTGGATGGGGCGACACCGCAGGCGGAGCTGTTGCAGGAGTACGTGCGCCAAGGCGGCCGGGTTGTGCTGCACAAGGTGACTTCGGAAACGGCGGAGGCGGCCGAGAGGATTGTGGGAACGCCGTTCTCGGTATCGAAAGGCTGCGACGGATGGGTGAGCCTGGTGGACCGAAGCGGGCCGGCCGCGGGGATGAG
>JALGTG010000015.1 GCA_029821495.1 Candidatus Hebobacteria bacterium | reverse complement strand
GGAGGGCATCGACAATGTGCGCCGGCGTCGGCTGGTCCGGATCTCCAATCCCGAAGTCGATGAGGTCGACTCCATCCTCGATCGCCTTGCGCTTCAGCCGCCCGAGTTCAGCGAACGGATATGGCGGCGTGCTAAGCAAGCGGTCTGCGACCTGCATCTGGCTTCCTCCCTTTCGGTCACTGTCCACGGCCATCGCGGTTGCCCTGGGCCTGCTCGTCCAGTCGCGTCTCGCCAGTGAAGAGCTCCGCAGCCGGCCCCTCGATGAAGACGCGATTATCCTCCGGGTTCCAACTCACTTGCAGATCTCCACCGGGGAGGTGAACTACTGCTTTCCGCGGCGAGAGGCCGTTCAGAACGGCGGCGACCAGAACCGCTGAGGCGCCGGTGCCACAGGCCAGGGTTTCCCCTACGCCTCTCTCCCATACGCGCATCTTTATCCGTCCGTCGCCAACGACCTGCGCGAACTCGACATTGGTGCGACGCGGGAACAAGTCGTGCCGCTCAATAGCGGGCCCGATCTCGGCCACCTTCGCCCGCTCGACATCTTGGACGAAGAGCACGCAGTGCGGGTTGCCCATGGAGAGCGCCGTGATCTCGTGCCGCCGTCCACCAGCCCGGATCTGCTCGGCGACGACTCGCTCGGCGTCGTCGCCCTTCATGGGAACGGCCGAGCGGGAGAGCCGGGGCTCCCCCATGTCAACCCGGACCTGCACGACTTCACCGCCGCGCAGCCGAAGCCGAAGCCGGACGATCCCCGCGAGCGTCTCCACCTCCAGGTCGCGTTCTCGCGTGTGCCCGCGTTCGTAGACGAACTTAGCGAAAGCGCGGATCCCGTTCCCGCACATCTCTGCCTCACTGCCATCGGCGTTGAGGATCCGCATCTTGAAATCGGCCACGCGGGAGGGGAGCACCAGGATCAGGCCGTCGGCACCCACGCCGAAGCGCCGGCCGCACAGCGCCTTGGCCAGCGCCGGCAGTCCGTCCTCAGCGGGTGCCCGCTGCATTGCGTCGAGTACAACGTAGTCGTTGCCGAGTCCGTGCATTTTCGTGAAGCTGATCATGTCGTTCCTCCACCAGCCCAAGAAACGCGATAAGGTGCCGGCGGGACCTTCCAGTCCGCTCCGGCACCTTCACTCGCCTCATTCCGCTTCCTCGGTCTCAGTGGCTTCTGGTCTCCCCGGGATGCGCGGCGCCAGGCGAGGTGAGCCGGAGCGGCTCACCACACGTCTTCATGCGCTTGATCATGGCACAGCGCCTCATTGCTCTTCCCATCGTCTCCTGACAGATGCTGCGACCCCGACAGGGCCGCCAACCGCCATTACATCCACCCACTCGATTCCTGGGTCGGCCCGGAACCAGGTCAACTGCCGCTTGGCAAAGCGACGAGTGTCTCGCTTGAGCCGTGCGACCGCATCCTTCAGGGATGCCTGTCCCCGTACATGTGGCGCGATCTGGGCATATCCCAGCCCTTTCATCGCCACCAGGTGCTCGCCGTATCCCCGCTCGAGGAGCCCCGCCACCTCCGCCACGAGTCCGCGTTCTATCATTGCTTCAACGCGGGCCTCGATCCGCCGATAGAGCTCTTCTCGCGGCAACGCGAGCCCGAACTTGCGGGTATTGTACCGCGCTCGTCTGTCTCGGTCAAGCTGCTGCCGGCTCGCTCCCGGCCGCTTCGCAGAGCGGCTGACCTCCAGCGCCCGGATGATCCGCTTCTCGTCATTCGGGTGAATGCCGCCAGCGGCTTCAGGGTCCGCTTCTGCGAGGCGCCGGTGAAGTGCGCGAGCTCCTACGCGCTTTGCCTCCTCAGCCAGTGTTCGACGCAGGGCGGGATCCGGCGGGACATTCCCGAAGTCCATTTCCTCCAACACGGCCCTGATATAGAGGCCGCTGCCACCGACCAGGATGGGCTGTCTGCCGCGGCTCCAGATATCTGACAGTGCGGCGTCGGCCAGGTCGCGGTACTCCGCTACAGAGAAGGGCTGGTCGGGATTCCGGACATCTATCACGTGGTGGGGGACGCGCGACCGCTGTTCGGCCGTCGGCTTAGCGGTGCCAATGTCCATCCCCCGGTAGACCTGCATGGAGTCCGCGGAGACGATCTCGCCCCCCAGCGCTTCTGCCAGCAGAGCGCCCGCGTCTGTCTTCCCTGTGGCCGTGGGCCCTACGATCACCAGCAGCCGCTGTGCCATGTGTCTACCGGTTGAACTTGCGGTCGATCTCGAAGTTCGAGATCGTCATCACGATCGGCCAGCCGTGCGGGCACGTGTACGGACGCGCTGTTCCCGACAGATCCTGCAGAAGCTGAACCATCTCCTCATAGCTGAGAGCGTCGCCCGCCTTCACTGCGGACCGGCAGGAGAGCGTGATCAGGAGCCTCTCCCGGCGTCGGTTGACTGCCTTCTCCCCCACTTCGGCCGCCAGTTCCTCCGCGACATCTCTGACGAGGGCCGCGGCGTCTTCCGCTCTCAAGTGCGCCGGGACTCCGCGGACAAGATAGGTGTCCCGGCCGAACGGCTCAAGCTCGAAGCCCACTCGCCGCAACTCCTCCGTCTGGTCCTCCAGTGCCGCGGCCTCTCGCGGTCCGAGCTGAACCGATGCCGGTTCCAAGAGCACTTGGGATTCGCCGGTTTCGGACAGCCATGCCTCCGCCAAGCGCTCGTAGAGGATGCGCTCTTGGGCCCGATGCTGATCGACGACCAGCAGTCCCTGTCGGCTCTCGGCCAGTATGTATGTCTGCCGCAGATGCGCGAGGGGCCGCAGTTCCAGTTTCTCGCCGGTCTCGACCTGGAATGCCGGCGACAGGACACCGGGGGCGGCAATCGTTCCGGCCCAGCCTGCCGTCGAAGAGGCGCCAATAGGGAGTGCGTGCGGCTGCTCGGCCGCCGCTCCTTGCGGCCCTGGTGCTGCCGTTGTCAGGTCGACTGCCGACGGCGCTCGGGCCCGCGCCAGGGCCTCCCGCACAGCGCGGAGCACTACGTGGTAGGCCTCCTGCTCGGCGTGGAGCCGCACCTCCGACTTGGTGGGATGCACGTTCACATCCACCGCACCCGGATCCACTTCGAGCAGCAGCACCGCCGCAGGATACCTGCCGGCCGGCAGCACTCCGCGGTACGCCTCCTCCAGTGCGTGTGACAGCCGGCGGCTCCGCACCCAGCGCCGGTTGACGAACAACGACTGCCGGTTCCTACTGGCGCGATGGAAGGAGGGCCCCGAGGCAAGACCGCGCACAGTCAGGCCCCCCGCCGACAACTCAACCGGGGTCATGTGCTCTGCCAGCTCCTTGCCCCACGCCGCTACTACGGCCGACCGCAGGTCGGGCAGTCCGCCGTGGTGGATGAGGTCCCGGCCCTGCGCTCTCAGATGGAGTGCGACATCCGGGTGGGAGAATAGGAAGCGGGTGCAGACATCTGCTATGTGACCAGACTCGGTAGCGTCCCGCCTGAGGAACTTCAGCCTCGCCGGGGTGTTGTAGAACAGCCGGGACACCGATAGCTGCGTGCCGACCCGAGTCCCCACGTCCTCGAGTTCCGTCACTTCACCGCCGACTGCGACCAGCCGCGTCCCTGCATCCTCTGCTGCGACCCGCGTAACCATGGTCAGATGGGAAATCGCGGCGACGCTCGGGAGCGCCTCGCCCCGAAAGCCGAGAGTCCGTATGGCGAAGAGGTCCTCCGGCCCCCGGACCTTGCTGGTCGCATACCGCTGGAGCGAGAGCACCGCATCCTGACGGGTCATCCCCTCGCCGTCATCTGTAACGCGAATCAGGCCGCGCCCGGCCTCCCGTATCTCTACATCCACCTCGGAGGCATTTGCGTCGAGCGCGTTCTCCACCAGCTCCTTGACGACCGAAGCCGGCCGTTCGATGACCTCACCCGCTGCGATCTTGCTCGCCGTCGCCTCGTCCAGGACTACGATGCTCACGCGGGAGCAGATTCGCCGGGCCGCGGACCCATCCTGCCCCGCTCGGCCGCTGGTTTCGGCCCAGGGAAGTGGAGCGAATCGAACGCCAGGAGCTTCGGCCGAGCGCGTGCGCGCTCGTCAGGAGATGCGCAGGTGGGAGAGTCGCGGTGCGCCTTGAGCCCCTGGTCTGTGGGTGTGCCACACGCGCGTCCCAGGGCCGTCCTCTGTTCGACATACAAGGTTCACACTTCGGCTCTATCCTTCACGATGGTTGAGTGTTCTCCGCAATGAAGGGAGGAGAAGGAATGGCGCGACGGCTTCGTTGGCTCACACTTGCCCCGCTGGCCCTATTGGCGGTTGGCTGCTCCGGGCAGACACCGTCGGGGAATGGACCGGGCCAGCCGGCGGATACGGGCGGAGGGATTGCGTGGAGCCACGATTACGAGGCGGCCCTTGCTCAGGCGAAGGCGGAAGGGAAGCCGCTGATGGTGGACGTCTTCGCCACTTGGTGCAAGCCCTGTCAGATGCTGGACGAGGATGTCTTCTCGAGGCCGGAAGTAGTGGATGCGAGCCTGGACTTCGTCTGCGCCAAGGTCGACGGAGACCAGAAGCCCGACGTGAGGGACGGTCTAGGCGTCACCGGCTACCCTACTGTGCTCTTTCTAGACTCGAACGGGAGCGTGGTCCGTCGCTCGAGGGGCCTAGTCTCCCACGAGGTCATGCTGCGCGAGATGGCGGCCGCTGTCGAGGAGACGAGCGGCAGCACACAGGAATCCGACTGAGGTTCACCTAGGGAGATACCCATGAGAATAGCGGTAGTGCTGGCTCTCCTTGTTGTGGTCGCCATAGGTGCGGTTCTGGTGTGGCGCGCGCAGACGAGCGCGCCGGTCGGACCGATCATGGCGGAGGACCCTGAACGGCTGTACGTCGCCGTCCCGATGGGCCTCTATGTTCCCTACCTGCGGGTCGTGGCGAAGTTCCGGGAGAGCCATCCCAATGTCCAGTGCGACTGGATGATGGACACGCCGGAGACTATGGCGGGCGCTGTTCAAGAGAACGACGAGAAGCCCGACGTGTTCATCTCGCCCGGAGGGCACGAGACTACCGTTCTGGTGGAGCAGGGCTTTGTTGACCCCGACTCGCTGGTCGCTTTCGGGAGCTACGAGGTCGCCATCCTGGTGCCGAAGGGCAACCCTGGCAATGTCCACAAGCCGGAGGACCTGCTGAACCCCGAAGTTAGGGTGATCGCCTTCTCCGACCCCGACTTGACGGCCGCGTCGCACGCTGCGCGGCAGGCCCTACAGAATCTCGGGCTGTGGGACAAGATAGAGCCGAAGATCGAGTATACGGGATGCTGTAATGAGTCGTTCCAGTGGATTGTGGACAGGCGTGCGGAGGCCAATGTGCAGTTCCTCGGTTGTCCGCTCGACCCGAAGACCGCCGAGATGTCAGACAAGGCGAAGGTCGAGATCGCCTGCACGGTGCCGCGGGAGAGCTGCTATGTTCCGCGAAACGTCGCGGGCATTCTCACGACGAGCGAGAACAGAGAACTGGCGAAGGAGTTCCTCGATTTCCTCACCTCCCCTGAGATGCTGAAGCTGATGATGGAGAACAATATGCGGAACGACCAAGACCTCCCGCTGACCGCAGGGCCCTGGGGTCCCCGGCAGGAGGCAAGTCCGCAGCGGCTGGTGGAGGCGAAGGGGCCATGACACGCGGCTCTCGGATTGCCATCGTTGCTCTCTTGATCGCAGTGGTTGGGCTGGGCGCGGCGATCCTGCTGCGGGGCCGCCAGGCGCAGACGGAGCGCGATCCCTCGCACGTGCTCGTCTACGCGCCCTGTGGGATGACGGGGCCGATCGGCGCGGCTGTCGGGGCCTTCCGACAGGCGCATCCGGAGGTCAACCTGGAGGTCCTGTACGACAACGCCGTCGTCCTGATGCGGAGCATCGGCCGCGGCTCCCGCCCTGATGTCTTCATGTCTCCCGGCCACCTCGAGATGGGCCAGATGGTCGAGGAGGGTTTCGTCGCCGCCGACACCGTGCGGGACTTCGGCACCCTCGATCTCGTCGTCTTCGCCCCCAAGACCACCCAGGACCTGAACACCATTCAGGATCTGACAAAACCGCACATAAAGCGCATTGCACTGGCCGACCCCGAGTACAACTCAGTGGGACACTATGGGAAGGAAGCGTTCAAGAACCTAGGGCTGTGGGACTCGCTGGCGAGCAAGACATTCTTGCGCGAATACCCACTGGAAGCTGTCACCATGGTCACCGACGGCGAGGTGGAGGCCGGCGTTACGTACCTCACTTGCCCGCTCGACACGAACCCGGAGAAGGCGGATCGGTCAACTATTCGCATCGTCGCAACTATCCCGCGGGACAAGTACCCGCCTGTGCGCTGCCAGGTCGGTCTGCTGGAGCAGAACAAAGACCGGACAGCCGCTCAGCAGTTTGTAGAGTTCATGGTCTCGGAGAAGGCACAGCAGGCCATAGCCGCCAACGGCATGCTTCCGGTGGAGGAGCTGCGATGACAGGAACCACAAGGGCCGGCAAGCGGTCGAGCCTGGGCTTCACGATTGCCGTAGTTGTCTTGATCGCGGCGCTTGCGGTCGAGGCGTTCATCTACTTCCGCCCCAGGCGGAATCAGGCACCTCCCGAGGCCCGCGAAGCAATCGCGCAAGGGGCGTCCCTGCGAGTAGAGACGTTCGGCGATCAGTCGGCGACGGTGGAGATCACGCTCTACGCGCCTCTGACCCTGGCTTGGCACGAGAAAACGATCGACCTCCTCCGCAACTATAATGAAGAGCATCCGGGTCGCATTCACGTCACTCTGATGCCCAAGGGGTTGGCGGAGTGTGACGAGGAGATGGACTACAGCTGCGCCGTACTCCTCATCAATGGGGAGAGCGAGTTCACCCTCCCGGACGGCCGGGAGGTCCTGCTCGAGAAGCGGCCCAACGAGTCCTACTCCACCTACGACAGCGAGGACGTCGTCACCATACTCGACGCGCTGACAGAGGGGTCTTCCTGAGCGAACGCGTCGGCCGTCGGAGTGCTGTGGAGCAGGGAGGCTCAAGGGCCTGACCTGCGCCCCCTTGACAGGCGTGCTACAATCTATCGAGATCGTTCCGCAGGTAGCCGAACAGGGGCGCTGAATCAGTGCTATGATGGATGTTCGCCTCCTCAAGCGACTCGACTGGGTGCTGTTCGCGGTCGTCGTCTTGCTCTGCACGTACGGCCTGCTGATGATTCACTCCGCGACGCGCGCGCCGAATGCCGCAGGCTTCGCGCCGCCCAGCGATTTCGCCCGGAGGCAGGCGCTCTGGCTACTGGTAGGCATGGCCGCCTTTGTCGTTACGATCTACTTCGACTACGAGAAGATCACCCGCTGGCATATCCCCGTGTACGCCGTCATCCTGGTCCTCCTCGTCCTGGTACTGAAGGTCGGCCGCGCTCCCACGGGGGCGGCGAGCTGGATCGGGGTGGGCAGCTTCCGCCTTCAGCCGTCGGAGTTCGCCAAGATAGCAGTCATCCTGTCTCTGTCGGGATTCTTGAGCCAGCGGATCGAGGCCATTCATCGCCTTCGCGTCGTTCTCATCTCCCTCATCATCGCGGCCGCGCCCGGGCTGCTAGTGGTCCTACAGCCGGACTTCGGCACGGCGCTCGTGATCATCGCTATCTGGTTTGGCTCTCTGTACCTCGCCGGGGCGCGTCTGCGGCAGCTTGCAGCGGTGTTCGTCTGCGGCCTGGCCCTGTTCGCCTTGATGTGGAATGTGGATAGGCTTCCGCTGGAACGTGTTCGTCCCGCGCCTCTGGGGAGGCTCCTCGCTCAGGCCCGCCTGAAGGACTACCAGAAGCAGCGCCTTACCATCTTCCTCAACCCCCAGGCCGATCCGCTCGGGGCCGGCTACCACATAATCCAGTCCCGCCTCACCATCGGCTCGGGCGAGGTCTTCGGCCGGGGGCTGTTCCACGGCACGCAGAGCAGGCTCCGCTTCATTCCGGAACGGCACACCGACTTCATCTTCTCGGTGGTTGGTGAGGAACTGGGTTTGGTTGGCAGTGCGGCCATGCTGGTGCTCTACTTCGTGCTCTTCTGGCGCGGGCTGCGAATCGCGTTACGCGGCCGCGATCACCTGGGGCCCCTGCTCGCGGCGGGGGCCATCGCAATGCTGATCTTCCACGCGGTGATCAACCTCGGCATGAGCGTAGGGATCATGCCGGTCACCGGACTTCCTCTTCCCTTCGTCAGCTACGGGGGCAGCAATCTGCTGACCAGCTTCATCGCGTTCGGACTGCTGCAAAACGTCCACATGCGGCGGGACAAGATCGTGTTCTGATCAGAAGCGTCTGGGAGGTGCACCCAAACCATGTCATCAGGCGAGGAAGCCAAGAACGAGGAGACTCAGACCCCCGAACCGACGGAAGATGCGTCCACGGCCGAACCGGAGAAGGAGCCCGAACAGCCGAATGCGCAAGCCGCGGAGGGACCGGAGCCATCGGGAGAGGAAAGCGCCGAGGCGGGCGAGGAGCCTCTTCTCCCCCTCGACGTCTACAGTGTGCTGCGCGTTTCGGTTGCGCAGCTCTCTGCAGTTGCGTGGCAGATGATGGGGCTGCAGCCCGATCCCTTCACCAAGGAGGTGCGAAAGGACACGGCTCAGGCCCGCGTTGCCATTGACGCCACAGCGGCTCTCATGGAGAAGCTGCGCCCGCATCTCAAGGGCCAAGAGGCGAGGAACTACGAGACCATTCTCACGGATCTTCGACTGAACTTCGTCAAGCAGTGCGGCGAGCCGGAGGCGGGCGACTAGTCGACGCCAAGGCTTCCGAGAGTCAAGCTGTCGGGTTTGGAGCACGGCCGTAGTCTCTGTCTGTGCTCTCCCATCGCGCCCTCATCCCCGGCCGTGTGATGGCCTGGGCATCGGCCTGAGCGATGGGTGCGGCCATCGTTTCTCCCTCCTTCGGCGCCTCGCGTCGGGGGAGTACCTGCAAGACGGACGGGCTGCGTCCTGCCAGCCACACGCTCTGTGGAGTGCCGGAGCTCAGCGCCGTGCCGCTGGCAGATCACGGGGGTCGAAGGTGAGGCCGAGCAGTTCGCGCGCGAAGGCGTGGGCAGCCGTCTCTGTCTCCACCAATGACATGCGCTCCGCATGCCCCACTCGCTCGAGGTGGTGGTAGAGCTCATGCGCGACATGCAGCTCGTCCAATTCGCCCCTCTCGATTTCAAACCGCGGATCGGCAGAGGCGGCCTCTGCGAGAGAATCGATGGGTGCGCGATAGAGTATGATCCGCGGTGGCTCGGGCTGATACTCGCTGCGCAAGCGAGGCTGGGCAGGAGGTGGAGCATCCCGACTCACGATCTCCACTCCGAGGCGGGCCGCCAGCGCCGCCACCTCGGGCCTAGCTCCATCGCTCTTGAAGCGATGCGCCAGTTGCGTGCCGAGTGCCGCGGCGCCGCACACGATGGCTCTAGATGACCCTGTCCTGGAGATTCAGCCGCCGCGACCGCACCTCGGCGAGGAACTGCAGCCCGCGCGCGATGAGCAGTGCGAGCGCAAGGAAGACCGCCAGGTCCGCGAGGTTGTAGACGAACGCGCTCGCCCTGCCGAACTCGAGGAAATCCACTACGAAGCCGAGCCTGATCCGGTCCAGCAGAATGCCGACATATCCGCCGATCATGAGAGCGCACCCGAGTTCCGCCAGGAGCGACATCCTGTACTTGACCCTCGCCAGACGTCCGTAGAGGAAGAACAGCGCGACCACGCAGATAGCGGTAACCAAGAGGAGATAGGAGAAGCTCCCGCCGAAGCCCTGCTCCCAGTTCCGCGAGTACGTGATGCGGAGCCAGCCCCCGAGGAGGGACATTCGCTCGTGCCCGATGTGTGCCGGCACCAGCACCTTCGCCGCCTGATCGAGCGTGCATACGCCGAGGGCGACCGCTATCCACCGCCAAGGCGGGGCAAAGCGGTGCAGGTAGAGGACCAGCACAGCCACCAGAAGAACCGCCGAAGCGACTGCCTGCCCGAGAATCGGCGATTCCGGTGCCATCACGAAGGTGAACCGTGGCTTGTGGCTTTGGGATGCGCCGCGCTCGGCAATGAAATGGACCTATGAGAGCGATAACTCATCTAGATTGCCATTCTCCTGTCATCACGTGCCGCATGGCGTCAGGCACGGCCTTCAGCACGTCGCCCGCCAGCAGGCTCGGCTCCCCCAAGCGCGCAGCGGCAATGTCGCCGGCGAGCCCGTGCAGGTAAGCGCCCGCCGCGGCGGCCTCAAAAGGCAGCAGGCCCTGGGAGATCAGGCCGGCCACCACGCCAGTGAGGACATCTCCCGTGCCGCCGCTCGCCATCCCCGGATTGCCGGTTGGGTTCACCGTCAGCGGCCGCCCGCGCTCGGCGACCAGCGTACATGCCCCCTTGAGCATTATCACACTATTGTACCTATCTGCTGCTGCCTTCGCGAAGCGCGCGCGCTTTTCCTGTACCTTGGCGGCGGAAACGCCCATCAGCCGCGCCATCTCTCCAGGATGTGGAGTGAGCACCGCGGGGGCGTGTTCGCCCTCGAGAATGACAGCGGCGTCAGCGAGGGCGTTGATCCCATCCGCGTCGATTACCATGGGCCTGTCCACCCGTGCTACCAGACGGCGAATCAGCACTGCTGTCTCGGGCTCCCGAGACAGGCCGGGGCCGATGGCGAGCACGCTGGCATGTTCTGCCAGTTCGAGGATGGGCGCCAGCGCTCGGGTGTCCAGGGCGCGGTCGTAGGTCTCCGGGAGCGGGAATGTCATCGCCTCCGTTAGCTTGGCCTCGAGGACATCGTTGATGCTGGCCGGACAACCGACAGTGACCAACCCGGCGCCGACCCGGAGAGCGGCCTCGGCGCATAGACACGCGGCCCCCGTCATGCCGACCGATCCTGCGATAACAAGCACGCGGCCGAAGTCCCCCTTGTGAGCGGCACGGTCGCGCCGAGGAACGAGGAGACGCACCCACTCGGGGTCGATGAGCTCTGCGATAGACGGCGATTCACCGATTAGGTCCGTTGGGAAGCCGATGTCCGCCACGGTCACGCGGCCGGCATAGTCGGCTCCCGGGTGGAGGAAGAGGCCGAGCTTGGGGAGACCCATGGTCACCGTTTCATCGGCCCGTACCGCACTGCCCAGGGGCCGGCCGGAGTTGGCATCCAGCCCCGACGGGAGATCCACGGCGAGCACGGGCGCGCCGCAGTCGTTGATGGTGTCGATGAGCTCCGCGGCCAGGCCGTGCACACCGCCGGAGATGCCCGTGCCGAGCAGAGCATCGATGACTAGGCCCGCGCGCCGGCAGGCGCCGGCGGCCGCTCCGGCCGATTCCATCTGGCTGACAGCAACGCCGGCTGCGTCCAGCCGCGTCAAGTTCGTGGCGGCATCTCCCGAGACATGGTCTCGGTGCGCGGCCAGGAGCACTTCCGCTCTGCGCCCCATTGCCGCGAGGTGGCGGGCCGCCACGAAGCCGTCGCCCCCATTGTTGCCGCGACCGCAGATGACGGCCACCGGCCGGTCGGGGGTGGACTCGGTCATGCGCGCCGCGGCCTCGGCCACCGCGCGGCCAGCGTTCTCCATGAGCGTACGCCCGGGGATGGCGCGCTCTTCAATGGCCCTGCGGTCGATCTCCCGCATCTGCTCGGCGGTGACGATCTTCACGGAGGCACTTCCCCAGTAAGTAAGTTCTAGGTGGGATCCTGCGTTTCCTGCGGGGAAACCAAGACGACGCACGCGACGGCGTAGTCGCGGCTGTGAGAAAGGGAGACGAGCAATCGCCCTCCCTCGGACACTCGCGCCAGTGCGGCCGCCTCGCCGGCCGCCGAGATGCCAGGCCTGCCCTGTGAATCGGCGGTCACCTCCACGTCATGCCAACGGAGCCAGCGCCCGATGGCCTTTGCGGTCGCTTCTTTGGCGGCAAACCGGGCGGCGTAGTGGGGAGCGGGATCAGATCTGCGATCGCAGTAGGCACGTTCCCGCGCGGTGAACAAGCGGCCGGCCAGGCGGGGCCGCTGATGCAAGGCGTCTCGCATGCGTTCGATCTCGATAATGTCTATGCCGACGGAGGAGAGCACGGCACGTGGATTCGACACAGGCGGGGCGTAAGCCTGCCGCCGCCGCAGCCGCGGGCTGAGATGGAGGAGGCAGGGGGGAGGTGCCTGGAGCCAGGCTCTGGCGATTTCGGCGCCCATCTCCCGCCATGGGCAGTCTGCTCCTCCCGCATCGTGCGCAGGTGCCTGTCCAACGCTGCCTGCCTCGCAGAGACTGACCGGTGGACGCTATGAGAGAGCGTTAGGCTCCTGCGCGGCGGGGCGTGGGGACCGCGGGAGCTAGCACGCGGGGCACGGAGACGCCGGTAGGCAAGGGTCGAGCGGCGGGATAGCTGGCTGCGCGCGGGGCACTTGCTCACAACGACAGGCTGGCGGTTGGCTCAGCGACGCCGCTCGGGCCGCGCTGCGATGCAGACCGCCCAACCCTCTTCAGTGAGGGTCCCTATCGGGTCCAGGCCGCCGCGGACGAGGGCATCCTCCACCCTGGGAACAGTCGTCGCGAGGAATCCCGAACCTATGAAGCGGCCGCCCCGAGCGAGAACACTGGGGAACTGCTCGGCGAGCCGGATAATCTCCTCGGCCACGATGTTACAGAGTATGAGATCGAAGGAGTCGGACTGCTCGGGGAGCAAATCGCACTGCTCGAAGTGGATCTTGCCGTAGACTCCGTTTCGGCGCGCGTTTGTCTGGGCCACGGGCAGTGCGTTCTGATCGTTGTCGGTGGCCACCACGTGGCTCGCCCCGAGCATCGCAGCAGTGATGGCAAGAATGCCGCTGCCACAGCCAACGTCGGCCACTCGGTCACCGGGTCTGAGATGTGAGAGAAGACCCCGGAGACAGAGGCGCGTGGTTGCGTGGCCGCCCGTCCCGAATGCGGCCCCTGGATCGAGAACAAGGACAGACTCCCCGGGCTCCGGCTGGTAGTCCTCCCAGCTTGGGGCCAGCACCAAGCCAGGGGCCACCTTCAGCACCTGGAAGTGGTCGCGCCAGGCTTCGCTCCATGCCTTGCCTCCCAGGGTGCGGACGCCGACGGTACCCGGACCGACCCGGAGGCCCTGCTTCTCAAGGGCGGACAGACGCGCGCGGACCGCGCGCATGTGCTCCTCGAGGTTGTCATCTGCGGGAAGATAGGCAGTGAGGCGCACAGCCAGGGGACGACGCTCCTCGGCGACGCCGCTGGCACCGAGCGACAGCAGTATATCCGAAACCCCCTCGGCCGCCTCGCCGTGGGTCAGGACTGAAATCTCTGTGAACTCAGTCTCCTTCGGCGCCATGGTTCGGCTGTTCCACACAGGCGGAGTGCGCTCCTGCATTGCAGTGTGCGGCAATGGAACGGGCTTCGAGGGTGCATGGAGGCCTCGATGTCGGTCCCCGGGAGGATACCATGCGGCACCACCTTGCGCCGCTCGCGGGCCACGGCTAAGATAGTCGGCGACCATGTCACCGGGTGCAGCCGAGGCCGTGCCAGTCGTCACCGCGTTCGTGTACCGCCGGGGGAGGGTGCTGCTTCTTCAGCGGAGCGAGCAGGTCAGCACTTACCAGGGCAAGTGGGCGGGCGTGAGCGGATACGTTGAGCGGCCGCCGCTGGCGCAGGCCCGCCTGGAGCTACGGGAAGAGGTGGGGGTCTGTGCCGAGGATGCCGCCCTGCGCGGGATCGGGCTGCCGCTGCTGGTGGCGGACCACGAGGTAGGGCGCTCGTGGCTCGTGTTCACGTTTCTGTTCCGCCTGCGGGACGGTGCGCCCATACGGACTGACTGGGAGTCGGCGGCCTCCCAGTGGGTCGAGCCAACGGCGATGGCTTCGTTGGATACGGTGCCGGGGCTCGCCGCGGGCTTCGCTCGCGTATGGCCGCCGTGGGGAGGGCGGCGCTTCTGGCGGGAGATGGAGCAGATTGCGTGCGATACTGTGAGCGGCGCGACGGACATGGCACTCAGAGGTCTGCGAGCAGTGGGAGGGCTGCGGGGACGAAGTCGCGGAAGGGGTCTGCTTGCGTTCTCGTCGCTCCATCCGTCAATGGGGATCTTCCCCCATTTGGCTGCTCAATCCATGCGTCGGAGGACCACGCCTCGCGACTTGGCGCGAGAGCTGGTGGCAGCCACGCGCGGCTCTGCGGAGCATGCGGCGAGAGCGCTGAGAAACTGCAGGCGCGTGCTCACGCACAGCGCTAGCAGCGCTTGCCGTGATGCTCTGCTGATCTGGGGTCGGGGTGGCGGGGAAGTGGTGGTGACCGAGTCCCGGCCCAAGCGAGAGGGTGTCGTGCTGGCGCGACAGCTGGCCGCCAGCGGGCTGCGTGTGACGCTGATCAGCGACGCAGAGATGGGGCTGTTCATCCCGCGATGTGACGCGGTCCTGGTCGGAGCAGACGCGATAGGCGACGGCGACGAGTTGATCAACAAAGCCGGGACGAGGACGGCGGTGCTCGCGGCCCGGGAGGAGGGCGTGCCGGCTTACGCAGTTGCACAGACGCACAAGATCTGCCCGCCGGGCTGGCATGCGGCGCTGACACCACATGACCCCGCTGACCTGGCGCGCGTTTCAGGGGTCCGAGTGGCCAACATCGCCTTCGACGCGACGCCGTTGGCGTGGTTCGAGAAGGTGTTCACTGAGCGCGGCGCGCTCACGCGTGCGCTGTTGGCGAGGACGCGGCGGGTGCTGGGGGTAGAGGGGTTCGGAGATCGCTAGTGACGGCTCGTCTATTGCGGGTCAGACCGGACGGAAGTCGCGTTCCCCGGTAGAGGGCCCGTCACTTGGGCGCCATGGGCTTGAGCTCGAAGCTGCGGGGAGCGGCGTCCGCTAAGTCCTCGAAGGGGTAATTGAGGCCTCGACGGAACGGGATGGGATCATCGGTGACCTTCTCGGCGCGGCAGAGGCAGCGGTTGGGCCGATAGAGTCGTATGTCGGCCCCCTCGGAGCCCATGAACTGACACATGTCGCGGAGGCAGAGTGTGGAGGGCTGCCACCACATCCCCATGGCGAAGCGGCCGAAGTTGGCGTAGGAGTGCTCATCGTCGGGCACTACGTTGCTCTCGATCAGGAGGACGCCGCCGATCTTGAGCAGGCCCCGCAGGGCGAGCAGACCGACAAGCATATCGCTGAGGTGATAGAGGACGCCGCTCAGTACGATCATGTCCAGGGACCCCGGCTCGACGTGGTCCGGCAGCGCATACAGAGAGGCGCCAAGTGGTCGGACATTGCTCGCCTCGAAGAGCTGGCAAAGATAGGAGCACTGGGCGAGATGCTGGGGAATCTCGTCCACGGCGAGCACCTCGGCGGCGCGCCTATGGGCCATTAGGAGGCTGAGGCCGCCTGTATGACACCCTATGTCGGCAACGCGGAGGTCCTGCATGGACTGCGGCCACCAACCCCAAGCGTCGAAGTGCCCCCCGATGTAGAGGTAGTTGTCCTTGAGGACGCCCTCCTTGATGAAGGGCCCAAAATCGATGGTGTGGCCCCATCCGTACTGCGCCTTGGCGTCCAGGTCGTCGACGCGGTGGCGTACTTCGCCGATTTGATCGGGCGTAAGCGAGTCGGGCAGCTTGAAGGGCCATTCCGCGGCCGGATGCTGGGGCGGCTTTGTCTTCCCCATGATGAACCTCCGAATGGAGTGAGCCGGCTTGAACGGCCGCGCCGATGGGCCGACTAGGACTCAGAGGCGAGCGCGATGTGTGCCGCCTCGTCGTCCACGCCTCGTTTCCGGCCGGCGGCGCAGGCCAGGCAGTACTCGGGCGGCCGGTCCGTGTTCAAGCGTCGTCTGAGTTCGCGGTAGGCGGGCCCGTTCCAGATGGCCCAGAAGGTGTCCTCCGGAAGGCGGCCCATCACAGCATCCGGCGCGTAGCAGCAGGGCCTTACTTCGCCGTTCCAGCGGACGAACATGACTTGCCACGGGTCGCGGCACCGCAGGTCTCGCCGGGGTGCGCCTTCACCAAATCGGTCGGGCAGCTCAACCGTGATCCCTCGCTGCCGCGCACGGTCCTCTGCGGCGTCGAGGCTGGAGTTCGCCAGGCCTTGGTGGTAGAAGAGAGATTCCTGCCTGATGTCCTGGGAGTGTACGACAAGGTACTGAACCGTGAGCTGGTCCGCGCCGAGGTCGGCGGCAAGATCCACCATCGCCGGGAGCTGTTCGATGTTCCTCCTCATGGCGACAAACACGATGTGGACCGCCGGCCAGGAGGCGCCTGTTTCTCTTTTCAGCGCTACGACTTGGCGAACCCGGTCCTTCACATCAGAGAAGGAGATACGGGGTCTGATGGCAGTGTACGTCGTCTCCTCCGGGGAGTCGATGCTGACATGCAGGTGTCGAAGGCCGCCCGCGACGAGGTGCGCTGCTCTCTCTGCGGTTAGGCGGTAGCCGCTCGTCTGGAGTGCGACAGGCACGCCGAGTGTGGAGAGCCGGTCGAAGTAGTGGTCGAAGCGGCGGGCCACAAGCGGCTCGCCGAATCCGCCGAGCACAACGAGTCCCGCACGGGCAAGGGCCGGGCACAGGCGGTCGAAGACGCCCTCAGCGAGGTCTCCATAGGTCCAGTTGCGGTAGCGCCGGGCGCACATGAGACAGTCGATCGGACAGCGCCCGGTGATCTCCAGGAAGAGCACGCGAGGGGTCGTGCGCATCACCTCGACCTGTGCCGTTGTCTCCCGCTCGTTGAGCGCTGTCTCCCAGTCGGGAGGGGAGTGGCCACGCGCGCGTGCCGCAGCCAGGGAGGGCAAATCCCGCAGACCATAGCCCTCTCGCAAACGGCGCAGAGGCCAGGTGAAGATTCGGGGCAAATCCTGTATGACCACAGAACCCGTCCGTAGTGTGCTGCTATCCACGTTCCCCCTCAACCACACGCGCCCCTTGCGCGCAAGCAGCGAGCCCGCCGGTGAGAGGGCGAACGGCCGCAGCCGAGCTAAGGAGGAAAGGAGGCGCGACCCAGGGTTTCCACGGCCGCTGGAGTATGCTACCATTGCAGTGTATGGTAGGGTGATTCTGGAGAGAGAACAGCGCCATGAGTCAGAGAAAAGTCGAAGAGCCCCTGCTGCCGTCGTGGGTGATGAGTATTGCGGTCATACTGGGGCCTATCGCGGCAGTGGCCGGTCTCTACTACCTGTTTTCGGTTGTTCTCAGGGTACCCGGTAAGATATCGCTGCCGGTGACGATCGCCCTCATACTTGGGCTCGCCGTCTACTTTGGTGGGAGGCTGTACAAGCCGTTCCACGTGGACCGCAGCGGCAGATGCAAAGCTCGGGGAGCCAAACAGAGGGCGTCGTGCCGACATTTCATGCCGGGCGCGCGGCTGGGGGGAGGCTGCGGCCGACTGCGAGAGGACGGGAAGTGCCGGTACGTCAGGTGAGGTGGGGGCCGCGAGTCTGAGGCAACACGCCGGGCCGGCTGCAGCGTAGAGTGACAGTCCTTCGGGGATGAACGCCGCTGCAGCATCCCAATGATCGGGCGAGCGGATGGTCGCGTCGCAGCGGGGCACACATTGGACGGTGAGAGATCCGCGGGTAAGCAGTGGGGGCATGAGAGAGGACTCGGCATGGACTACCGGGAGCTCGGCGACACGGGACTGCGAGTCTCGGAGGTGGGACTGGGCTGCGGGCCGCTCGGGATCGATGCGAATGCCGACTACACGCAGCTGCTGACTCGCGCGCTGGACCTCGGTGTCAACTTCTTCGACAGTGCGGACTTCTACTCCGGGTATCGGAGCGAGGAGTGGCTTGGGCGCGTGCTTGCGGGCCGCCGCGATGACGTCATCATTGCGACGAAGTTCGGCACGATTCCGGGGAAGGGGAAGGACTTCAGCGTTGGACACATGCGCCGATCGCTGGAGGAGAGCCTGGGTCGGCTGAAGACGGACTACATTGACGTGTACCAGTTGCACAGCCCACCGCCTGCTGTTCTGGAAGACGACGAGCTGCTCGCCGCTCTGCAGGAGGCAAAGGCACAGGGGAAGATCCGCTGCTATGGGATGTCGCTGGAGGGCGGGGACTACGGGATGGAGGCGATCCGCAGGTGGCACGTGGACTCGATCCAGATCACCTTCAACTTGTTCCACCAGGGCCCCGCGGAGAAGTTCCTCGATTTCGCCGAACAGAATGGCGTTGGGGTCATCGTGAAGTCCCCGCTGGATTCAGGCATACTCGGGGGTGATCTCTCGCCCGGGTCGCCTCGCAAGCTGGATGACGCGCGCGAGCGCTGGGGAGAAGAAGAGACGGCCCGCCGTCAGCGATTCTCGGAGGAGGTCGAGTTTCTCGCGGAGGGAACGGGGCGCACGTGGTCGCAGGCGGCGCTGCAGTTTGCGCTGTCCTTCGACGCGGTCTCGACTGTCATCCCCGGGACGACGTCGGTGAAGCACCTGGATGAGAACGCGGCGGCCGCGGGAGGACGGCTGACGGAGGATGAGCTGGCCCGCATCGCTGGTCTGATGGACGGGGAGTTCAAGTCTCTGAATCTCGACTGGTGATGCAGGTTACGTCGCCCAGGGCTGAGGCTCGGCCGTGATGGTCCGTCGTTCGTCGATGGCCTGCTGGTAGAGCAGGTTGAGGTAGTGGTCCTGGGAGGCCTCGGCCAGGGGGTAGAAGTTCCTGCCGGTGCGAACGCACTCGTCCATCCTGACGAGGCAGGTGGCGATGGCGATCTCGTCACCGGTGAGGGGTGCCGGTACGAACGGGTTCCGGTAGACCCACTCCTCCCCTACCCTGACTCCCTTGAAGTAACTGCCCTCGAGGTTGCCGTCCAGGCCGGCAAGCTGGCGGTCGAGGTCCAGCTCAATGGGGGTGCGGAAGTCTTTG
Organism: Candidatus Hebobacteria bacterium; assembly: GCA_029821495.1. GTDB lineage: Bacteria > Armatimonadota > Hebobacteria > Hebobacterales > Hebobacteraceae > JALGTG01. The sequence continues at coordinate 4,583 of JALGTG010000015.1, read as the reverse complement.
AGGTAGGAGACTCGGTCGTTGATGATCTCGCCGCGCTCGCCCCGCACCAGCACTCGCTCGTTGCGGATCCAACTGAAGTACTGGTCGTAGGTGAAGTCGAAGACGCCGAGGCGGTCCCCGAAGTCGAACCAGGCAATGTCCTGCGCGGTATCCTCGATGCGCTCCTCGTCGAGCTTGCCGTCTCTGTCCGGACCCGTGACGATGGGTGAGGTGAACTGCGTGGCGGTGATCTTGGGCGACTCGTATCCGACGCCCAGGAACCGGCGGAGGAGACTGATCCCATGGTAGCCGTGGCAGGCGGAGAGCTGGGCCTGTGTGACGGTCCCGAGCAGGCCCTTCCGCACCAGTGCCAGGCGAGCCGCGTGGTGGGGCTGGGCCCAGTACTGCTCAGCGACCTGAATCTTCGCACCGGATTCTGTTAGCTTGTTGACCGAGATCAGCCCTTCGAGGTCAGGCGCGGGCGGGGTCTCGGAAAGAGCGGGCATGCCGCGCTGAGCCAAATCTTCGAGGAGCGGCGGATTTCCTGGCCAGCTTACGGAGGTGACGACGAAATCGGGCGAGGCCTTTGCCAACATGTCGTCGAGCGTCGCGAAGGCGGTCACACCCCAGGCTTCCTCGAAGGCGGGGCGTTTCTCGTCGTTGCGCACGACCACGCCAGCGACGTGGAAGCGCTCCGGGACGGCGCGTGCGATTCGAAGGTAGAACTCGCACCGCCAGCCCGCGCCCACGATGCCGAACTCGATTGCACTCATGTTGCTGCCTCTGTGCTCGTACTAGTCCCTGCCGGGCCTTCCACTTCGCCGGCCCCAGGCGTCATCCTCGGCCGCGCTCAAGCAGAACCCGATCGCTTCGACGTCAGCCAGCGCTGCTGACCCATGCTTACGAGCACCAATAGGCCGCCGGCGATCACGAACGGAAGGCGGTAGCCGAGCGCGGAGGCGGCCCAACCGCCGAGTGCGGGGCCTGTCGCCCAGCCGAGGGCAGAGGCGGTGACGGTGAACCCGTAGGCCCGCCCGACGCTGGCACGAGACACGGTGGTGGCCACCATCGCGTTCATGGCAGGGATCATGCCGCCGATGCCCAGGCCGAATGCGATCCGCAGCAGGACCAACTGCCAGACGGTCTGCGCGGCGGCGTGAGGGAAGCACATCAGCCCGGCAAGAAGGGTGCTGGCGACGAGGCTGGTCTTGTACCCGAGTCGATCACTCAATCTCCCGAGCATCGCGGCGGAGGCCGCGGCGGCTATCCCGGTGATCGCGAGCAGGAGGCCCGTCTCGGTGGCCGCGCGGTCGGGAGTTCCCACGATCTCCTCCACGAAGAGGGGGAAGATCGGCATGGCGAAGGAGGCGCTCAGGTTCATGGTCAGGTAGACGAGAAGGAGTGCCGGCAGCCCCGGCGTCTGGAGTGTTTGACGGAGCGGCGCGGACGGCGACTGCCCGGTCTGCGTGGGACGGACGAAGCGCTCCCTGACGCCTAGCAAGACGAGCAAGCCGCCGCTGAAGAGCAGGCACCCGGTGACCACGAAGGGCACCTGGTAGCCGAAGTTATCGGCCACGATGCCCCCGATGTAGGGGCCAATGGAGGCGCCGCCAAACACGGCCATCTGCATCAGACCCAGGCAGAAGCCGAGCCGGGCCTGGGGGACGACGCTGGAGATCAAGGCGATGGAAGCCGGCACCGTGCCGGTGACGCTGCCCTGGATGATGCGGAGACCCAGGAGCTGGTACACGTTCCGCGCGAACGCCATCAGCGTCAGCACTATCGCCCCGCCAAACATGGCCCTCTGGACCATCATCTTTCGCCCGTACCGGTCTGCGACCGAGCCCCAGATCGGCCCCATGACGGCCATAGCGAGGCCGGCACCAGTGCCCAGAAGCCCGGCCCAGATGGGGACCATTCGGGGGTTGGTGACACCGAGGTCGCGGATGTAGAACGGCATGAAGGGCATGACGAAGGAGAAGCCAATGATGCAGAACAGCTGGGCCACCCACATCGTGCCCAGCGTGACTCGCCAACGGGGGTCGCCGTCGGGTCCCGGGCCGGTCTCGCTGGTTTCGACTCCGTTTTCCGGCTCGGCTGCTTCCAGAGCGTTGTCGTCGTCCATAGGCTGAATGCTGTTCTCTCCGCCGGAAGCTACTCTTCGCCGCAGGCACACTCTCACATCCCAACAAGATAGCTATTGCTCGATGGGGGCCTGAAAGGTGGCGCTGCAGAGAGCGCGGAAGATGAGGCCATCGGACCCGGAGGAGAAAGCATGTTTCTGGAGACCCTGGCGCGGCGCAACCCGAGTCTGCTGGCGGCCGCTGTGACGCTCCACCAGGCCGGCGAGATACCGCCGAACTCGTATGTGCTCGACCTAGACGCGATCCGCGCCAACGCGCGGCTGATAAAGGAGGCCGCCGACCGCGCCGGGCTCCAAGTCTATCCGATGGCCAAGCAGGTTGGGCGCAACCCGCAGTTTGTGCGCGCTGTTGCCCGCGCCGGGATGCCGAAGCTCGTCTGTGTTGACTGGATGGGGGCGCGCATGCTGGCGCGGCAGAAAGCGCAGATCGGACACGTGGGACACTTGGTGCAGATCCCGCGCTCGGAGGCGCACAGCATCGCGGCCCTGGCACCCGAGGCGTGGACAGTCTTCAACGTTCAGAAGGCGAGAGAAGTGTCGGAGGCAGCGCAGGCGTCGGGGCGGACGCAGGATGTGCTGCTGCGAGTGGTGGCGCCGGGCGACACGTTCTATCCGACGCATGACGGAGGCTTCGCGCTCGATGATGCTGTCTCGGCGGCGCGAGAGATCGGCCGGCTGCCGAATGTGCGCGTGGTTGGCGTGACCAGCTTTCCCACGCTGCTGTTCGACGCGGAGAAGCGGGGGCTAGTGCTCACGCAGAACATGCAGACGATAATACGGGCGGCGGAGCGGCTGAGGCGGGAGCTGGATCTGAAGATCACGCAGGTCAACGCTCCGGGCACAACTTCGGCGGAGACGATGCAGACGCTGGCGGAGGCGGGAGCCACGCACGTCGAGCCCGGACACGGATTCACGGGAACGACCCCATGGCACGCCTACGAGGACCTGCCGGAGAAGCCGGCGATGTGCTACGTGACGGAGGTCACCGACGTGCAGGGGGATCAAGCATACGTGATCGGCGGTGGGCTGTATGTAGATCCGGTGATCCCCGAGTATCAGGTACGAGCATTCGTGGGGAGGACCGGCGAGGAGGCGCTGGGACAGCGCGCAGACGCAGATTTGGGATCGCCCGCCGGGATCGACTACTACGCGCTGCTGGACCGAAGGTCGGCGAAGGTGGAGATCGGCGACTCGGTGGTGTTCGGCTTCAGGGCGCAGGCGTTTGTGACGCGGGCCTACATCGCGGTTGTGCGGGGCATTTCGCGGGGCGCGGCGAAGGTGGCTGGGGTGTATGATGTGAGCGGACGGCGGGTAGGGAACAAGCTGCGCGGTTGGCGCGTCTAATCAGTGATGGCCCGAAGGCATCCCTGACGAGGCACAGAGGAGGGGGGACGACGATGCGAGGCAAGGCGATCCTACTGCTGGCGGCGTTGGCAGCGGCGGTGTGCGGGGTGGCTTGCGCTGAGAACGCAAGCAGTGTGGACACTCCCCGCGCTCCCACGGGCCCCGACATGCTCTCGTGGTTGCCGTCGGAGTCGTGGGCGGGTGGGGAGCAGTACGATCCGCGGTTGGAGAGGAGGGTGAGGTTCTGGGGTGCGGGGATGCCGCTGCGCAACGTCTTCACCAGCGTCAAGGAGCAGACGGGGGTGGAGATTGGGTTCTGGCCGCCGGGGGACGACAACGAGCGGGTATGCGTCAATCTCTACTTGAATCCCCAGAAGCCGCCGACCTTGCGGGAGCTGATGGCGCAGTTGAGTTGGGTGACGGATTGTGGGTTCGGGGTCTGGGGCGAGGATGAGGAGCCGAGCTACTGCCTGCTGGCCACAACCATAGCGGCTGGGGCTCTGAGAAGGCTGCAGGCAGAGGGGGATGCTGCGGTCAGCGTGCTGCGAGCGGCCGCGGAGCAGCTGCGATCAGAGAACCGCAGGGAGCTCGCTGAGAAGCTGCCGGAGGTGCGCGAGGCCCTTTCGATGTCGCGGGAAGAGCTGGTCGCCAGGTATGAGGGGGTAGACGATCAGCTTCTGCTGGCGATGCTGGACCCGAGAAGGCGGAAGATCGTCGAGTTCGTGCTGGGTCTGCCGGCCGACGACCTTCAGGCCGTTTTCGCAGGCCCGGTCCGGGGGCTGGTCCGCCCCTGGGCCGAGTGGACCCCGGAGCAACGGCGGGCGATTGGGAAGCTGCTTGAGCTGCGACGACGCTACTGGATATCTGAGGAGTACCTGCAGGCACTCGAGGAGGGCAGCGTGAGGTGGGAAGATGAGCTGCCTCTATCCGTGACCGTTCGAGGCACTGCAAGCGGAGGCTTGAGAGTGATTGCTCATCCGCCGGACTATAGGGGCGGGAGATGGATGAGTGCCGGAGGCGTGTCGATCGCTGGCGATATCGGCAGTTCGCCGGAGGATGTAATGGCACTGCGAGAGCTGCTGGGGGATCCCCTCACGCCGGATGAGCGGAGCGCGCT
>JALGTG010000014.1 GCA_029821495.1 Candidatus Hebobacteria bacterium | reverse complement strand
GGCGACATGCTCTACTACTACGACTACGAGAACAGCGTGTACGTCCACGCTGAGGGCGCAATCGGCCTGGAGATGACGTTCTCGATGGTGGGGCCGGATATGCCGGCCGGCAGCATGACCGCGCAGATGCTCCTCAACATGAAAGTGACCATCGCCGAGTGAGCTGGATCTGCGGACGAGGCGACATCCACTCCTCTGGATGGTAGCTTAGGTCGCGATCTTGTGGCTGCGTCTCAGCGAGGCCAAGGCAGCGCTCCGCCGTAGCCGCTGGCGGAGCGTTGCGAGTTGCGGCGGCCCTGCAGGTGCGGGGCAAGCCGTCTTCAGCGCATACTGAGGAACATCTTGAAGTCCTGCGGGTTGCTGGACACGGCCATGGCGGTCTGAGGCGCAACCTTCCCCGAGCGCACCAGCACCTTCAGTGCCTGGTCGAGTGCCTGCATTCCCTCTGAGGCGCTCGACTGGAGCACAGATGGTATCTGGTGCGTCTTCCCCTCCCGGATCAGGTTTCGGATCGCCGAGTTGGCCATCAGGATCTCCTGAGCACAGATGCGCCCCTTGCCATCCGACAGCGGCAGCAGTGTCTGCGAGACTATCCCCTCGAGCACGGTGGAGAGCTGCACGCGGATCTGCTCCTGCTGGTGGGGAGGGAAGACGTCCACGATCCGGTCCACCGTCTGTGCCGCGCTCGTCGTATGCAGCGTCGCCAATACCAGGTGACCGGTCTCGGCGGCCGTGATCGCCGCAGATATCGTCTCCAAGTCTCGCATCTCGCCGATCAGAATCACGTCGGGGTCTTGGCGCAAGACGTGTCGCAGCGCGGCCGCGAAGGTCTTAGTATCGCTTCCGACCTCTCGCTGTACCACGATGCTTTTTTCGTTTCTGTGCAGGTACTCGATGGGATCCTCGATTGTCACCACGTGTCGGCGCTGCGACACGTTTATCTCTCGGATCATAGCGGCCTGCGTTGTCGTCTTCCCGGAGCCGGTTGGCCCCGTGACCAGCACCAGTCCCCGCGGCCTCGTGCAGAACCTCTTCAGTGCTTCCGGCATGTTGAGCCCGTCGAGTGACGGTGGATCAATCGGCACCGAGCGGAACACAGCGCCGATGGTCCCCCGCTGCCGGTGCACGTTGACCCGGAAGCGCGAGAGCCCCTTGACACTATACGCCAAGTCCAACTCCCAGGTCTCCTCGAACTCTGTAATCTGCTCGTCGCTGAGAATGCTGTAGATCAGCTCATTCATCTTGGCGGGGCTCAGCTTGTGCGAGGTGATCCCCGCCAGGTCTCCGTCAATGCGCAGGGTCGGAGCCGTGCCCACACCCAGATGCAGATCGGATGCGCCGCGGTCGACCATTAGCCGGAGCAGGTCGTCTACGTGCAGCACCTCCGCCTCGTCCGAGGTGCCGTCCCTCGCCTCCCCGAGAGCGGCCGCCGTCCCTGCGGCGTCTGTCGCGACGCGACCGTAGAGCCGGTCTATGGCCGCGCGCACTGCTCGCTCAGTGGCAATCATCGGTTCCAGACGCATGCCGGTGCGCGCCTGGATCAAGTCGCAGGCAAGCGTGTCCAAAGGGTTCACCATCGCCACATGTAGAGTGCCATCGAGGATGGAAACCGGCACCACACCGAACCGCCGCGCCATGGATTCGGGGAGCAGGTGCAGTGCCTCGGTGTTGGCGGTCAGGTTCTCCAAATCAGGTGTTCTCAGACCGAGTTGGTTACTCAGAACCTGGACGATCTCCTCCGGCCCGACCGCGCCGAGCTCCACCAAGACGCTCCCCAGCCACCGCCCCTGCGTGCGCTGCATCGCGGTCGCGCGGTCCAGCATGTGACGGTCCACCACACCGGCCGCGACGAGGATCTCGGCCAGCTGCTCGCTGTCCGAGTTGGCCTGAGGCTTGTCTGCTGCTGACCTCTGCTCTGTGTCAACCACGCTCATTGCAGTATCTCCGCCGTTTCACTATTGGTGCCGCTGGCACTAGCTGGTGTCGGTCTCAGAAGTTCGACCTATCGCTCTCCGGCATTGGCCGCTCCGACCAGTGCTTTCCGCCTCGGCGGTCCCTGGGCATCTTCGTTGGCCAATCCCTTACGGGCGTCCTCCGCGCCTCCTTGGTTGAGAACGACTGACAGAGCATCGACCACAGCAGGATCGTATCGCTCTCCTGCGTAGTGCCGGAAGTGATCCAGCACCTCCTGCTCACTCACTGCAGGCTGGTACGGCCGATCGGTGCTCATGGCGTCGTAGCAGTCGGCTACCTGGAGCACTCTGGCAAGCACCGGAATCTCCTCCCCCGCCAGCCCATGGGGATACCCCTGACCATCCCAGCACTCGTGATGACTCCGCACCATCGCCAACGCCTCTCGGCTGGGCTTGAGTGGGAGAATGATGCGCTCTCCGATGATGCAGTGCTCCTGACAGAGCCGCCGCTCTTCATCCGAGAGCGGACCCGCCTTGAGGAGAACCGCGTCCCGGATGCCGATCTTCCCAACATCATGCAGCGGTCCGAAAACTTCAATGTCGCGAATGGACTCCTTAGGGAGTCCCATAGCCTCTGCGATTTGGGCCGCCAGTGCCGCCACGCGCTGGCTGTGCGCAGCCGTGTAGTTGTCCCGCGCGTCGAGCGAGTTCACCAGTGCGCGCACTGTTATGAAGTAGCTCTCGCGGAGTTCGGCGTGCAGATGCGCGCTCTCGATGGCCTTGGCTGTCATATTCGCGAGTGTTGTCAGCAAGCGGAGATCATCCGGCGTGAACCGCCTCTCGTCCTCGTCCCGGCGCGCCCTGAGGACTCCCGTCCACCCATTGCTCAACCGGAGCGGCGCGCAGATCATGCTGCGCAGCTCGTTCCACGCTTCGATCTGTGCGCTCAGGTCCGCGGGGACGGCATCCGTGCCCCGCCGGTCATCGACGAGCTGCATATCCAGCGGCCCGACCTCAGCTCCAACGGCATCCGAGTGGCGTGTGTACATCGGACGGCCGGTCTCGCCGTCCACCAACAGGAGCGAAGACGAGCGGGCCCCAACCGTTTCCGTGAGCGAGTCCACAACAGACCTGGAGATATGGTCTATGTTGAGGGAGCCAGCCAGCTCCGCGCTCGTCGCACAGAGGCCCTTCAGTTGCTCGAGGCGGTCATCCAACCGGCTGACGGCGTCCCGCAGCTGCTTCAGCAGCCGCCGATTCACGTGCCGCTGCTCCCGCTCTCGGGCCGCCAGATACAGCGCCATGCAGAACACCAGCATGCCCAGCCCCGCGAGCAGCACGGCCTCGTCGTAGCTGACCCCTAGGATGAGCGGCTGGTAGCCGAAGATCAGAACGACCGCCAACCAGGTGGCCAGGATGGCGATGAAGCTTATCGCGATCCAGACGATCTCCTTCCGCTTCTCGTCTGGATCGGTTAGGTCCTTGAATGGCCGACGCGGCAAGTCATTCCCTCCTGATCAGCGGAGATCGCGCAGGGGTCAGAGGTAGAATTCCTCCCAGGAAATCGGAGCCCACTGCGTCTTACCGACCCCGGGGAGCGGGAGGCCCTTCCAGACGTCGTCGTAGGTAATGGTGATTGAGCCATTTGTGCGCACGACGTCGGCTATGATGGCGCCGTTGATCTCTACGTTGCCGCTGGCGGTTGTGGCCCCCTCGTCCACTACGCTGTGCGCGTAGATCAGGCCGTCGATGTGCACGTTCCCGGTAATCTTGACGGACTTGGGGCTCATGATGACGAGAGTGTCACTGTCTGGATTGCCCGCGGTGACGTTGCCACTTATCTGGACCTTCCCGGTCGCGACGATGACGGCCTGTCCCGTGTAATTGCCGGCGATGTTGACATTACCCTTCACGAAGATGACACCGGAGAGGCCGTCGAGGTCACCAGCGCCGGTGAAGTTCTGATTGCCGTTGTAGGTCGTGGTGGCTATGCTCTCGTAGTAGTCAATGTCAATGACAGGCATCGTCAGGGGTGCCACGCCTTGGTACACGTGGGTCGCCGGCACCTCCGGCGGCACCCAGTTCACTGTGTCTGTCGTGTAGATCGAGCCATCCGGGGTCATCGTGAACGAAGTCCCGTTGAAGGTGATGTCGCCGTTGGCGTAGATGTCGCCGCCGTCTCCGTTCTCGTCGGGGTAGATCCCTCCGCCGCCGTTCAGTACCAGCGGGCTGTCCGAGAAGATCGCCCCCTCGAAGACTCGGCTTACGTCCGCCTGATAGGCGGCGACGACGCGTATCCGCGCTTGCCTGTTCGCCCAGGTAGTAGCATCCGACACGATCATGCAACTCTCCGAAATCCCGTTGTAGGGAGCCGTTACGGTGTAGGCCACGGTTCCCTGGGTCAGCGAGAACGTGTCAGTATAGGGGCTGCCCGCTCCGATTGTGTCGTTGATGTTGTCGTAGTCCTCATATAGCTTCGTGATTGCCATATCCACGCCGGCCTCGGCCAGCGTGAATGCCTCCATTTCCCTGCGATCGTCAGACGCCCAGGCCAGCCCGTGCACGGCAGTCTGCACCAGGGATGTTCCCAGCAGCAGCAGCACCACCAAAGCGACCATCGCTAGCAGGAAGACGCTGCCCCGCGTGGCTCCCCTTCTCCTGTGAAACCCGAGTCTCATCCTGTCCATGGGTGCTCTCCTAGGTCTCGCCGCCCGCTAGTTGTTTCGCAGCGACAGCTCGCCAGTCACGGTCTTGCGAGCAACCCGGTGACCCCGGGACTCCAACACCGTCACTGTGATCTCCACCGATCGCAGGCGATAGATGTCGGGCCAGTAGATGAACATCGGCTTCGGATTGCCGGTATCGTCGTTCGGGTTGTCCGCCACGTTGTCGGCGAGCACCTGCTCCTTGAGCACGGTGCCGTCCGGAGCCGCCACCTTCCGCCACAGCCTGTCGCCGCTATCGTCGAGGCTGCCGTTCTCGTTGCCGCGGTAGTAGACTACGTAATTGCCCGGTACCAGGTAAGGGTCGCCGTAACCATCCACCGCAACCTGATTGAGATAGGCGCCCTCGCCAGTGTCATACGATTTGGCCGGTATCTGTAGCACCAAGTAGACCGAGTCGTTTGGCGGCGCGGCCGGGGTCACGCTCATCGCCTGGCGAAGGTCGGGCCCCATTCGCCGGATCACCCAGGATGCTTTCTGCTCCGCGAAGGTCTCCGCAGTGCCCAGGTACCACCCTCGCATAGACATCGAGTAGATCGCGCTGACTGACGCGAAGACTATGCCGAGCACGACTGCAACCGTCAGCGCCTCGGCGAGGGTCACGCCCCTCTTGTGTGGGTTCAGGATCGCGCGGTTCATCCGGCATTCACCTCTACTCAGGACGATTCGCGACGAAGGTCTCCAACCGTGTGGTGCCTCCCGTGCCTGCCCCTCCCAGCCACGTCAGGGTGACCGTCACGTTCTTCAGGTTCGGGTAGACTCCAGTGCCGCTGTCGTAGAAGGCAATGTCAATCGTGCCCTGACTGGCCGGCAGATCGGGAACGGTGAATCCAATCTGCCCGGTCATGTCCGAGTGCTGCTCGATGATTGTGTAGCCATCTTCGCTCTTGAACACATCCGGGTCAACAATGCAACCCGAGAAACCCGCGCTCCGCAGCCGTTCCAGCTGCTGCTGTGCTGCATTCACGGCCGCGTTTATGCGCTGTGCCTTTCGTGTCGAGACGGTGCCGGCGACGAAGAGCGCGCTCACACTCGCCAGCCCCACCGCCAGAATGAAGACCACGATCAGAACCTCTATTAGGCTGAATCCACGTTCCCGGTTGCTCATCTGTAGGCCCATCCTAGCCCTCTAAACGGGGATAGCAGAAGTCGCCGCTTGTTGCGTCCGCTTCTGCTATCCCCAACTCACTCAGCACGTCACAGCTGCGACTAGTGCTGTCATTACCAGGAGCTGTAGGCGTCTCCGTTGAGCGCCGTCAGAGTCGAGCCGCTCTGTATGTGACCTGTGGCGGGGGTGTAGCTCCAAGTCGTGCTGCTGTCGGTGAACGGATCCTTCGGCAAGTTGTTGTCCGGGGTCCGCAGATACGGGCCCTGCCAGCCAACCACGTCCAGGGCAATGCCGGTCCCACCATTGGAACCCGCGGCCGGCGCCGTCATCAGCTGCGAGGACGCAGCCGGATAGTCGCCGCAGTCGGCCTCGAACTGCTGGATCGAGTTCCGCAGCTGGTGGAGGTCGCCTCGCAGCGTAGCCTCCTTCGCCTTACGACCGGCGCCGAGCAATCGCGGAATCACGATCAGCGCGAGGATGGCGATCACCACGATCACGATGAGCATCTCGATCAGGGTGAAGCCCTTGCGCTTCCTGCTTACCATTCGCATCATCATCTTGCGGTTTTCCTCCCTTCGCCCTATGGCGAATCTGGGGTTTGTTGTCTTGTCCCGGCCCACGCTGGCCGGTCCCGGCAGTCGGCACTGCTGGCCCTGCCAGGCACTTACGTCTGGGAGGGTTATTCCACAGTTGCCCGCCGGATTTGAGATACGAAGCCCTGCCATCTCCTGGCAGGGCTTCGTATCTCTCCTGGGCGGTCTATAGGCTCGATTGCTGACTCATCCGGCGGCCGTCTGCGGTTGCCCCTTCCCTCGTGGCTCCGACTCGGCCCGGACACAGCAGTTGCCCCCCTGTCGCCTCGCCTCCGCCAGTGCGCCTTCTACCGCCGACATCAGTCCCTCCGTCGTTCGGCCGCTCATCGGGAAGACAGCATAACCCGTGCTCACTGTAACCGGGACCTGCGCTTCGTTCAGACGACCGGCCACCGTCCGCACGATCCTCTCGGCCAACACGCCCGCCTCGCGGCCGGTGTGGGGGAGGAGCAACGCGAAGCGCGCCGCCGTCAGACGCGCCACCACGTCGATGCTCCGCACGTTCGCGCGCAGCAGTCTCGCCAACACCACCAGCTGGTCTTCATCCACATCCCCGCAGTCCGGTTCCACCAGAAGCAGCGAGAATTGCTGCGGGTAGCGAGCGGCGCGCGCTACCTCCTGCGTCAATCGGTCCAGGAACTGCTGCTGCGTGGGGAGCTTCGTGACGCCGTCGGTCGGCGCTGGTCGGAACGAGAGCGAGTACGCGTCCGCGCTGGGCGCGGCTTCCTCTTCCAGCTGAGGAGCATCCCACATCTGCTCCTGAGAGGCATCGAAGGCCTGCTTCAGCTTCGCGACCGCGCGCCGCAGCAGATAGGAAGCGTAGTTTACCGAAATACCCAGCTTTCTGGCAATCTCCGTCTGGTTCAGGTCCAGATAATAGAACAGGTGAACCACTTTCCGTTCTAGGGTCTTCAGCCGCGACATGGCATCCCGCAGGAAGATCCGGTCCTCGATGGGCAGGTGCACCTCGTCCGTATCATCCGTGCGCAGCTTCTCCGGGTCCACCGCCGCGCTCTGCCCTTCCTCGTCGCTTCGCGCCGCGTCCAGCGAGGCCACCTTGCTGCGTTCCCGCGCCTCGATCATCCGCCTCACATTGTCCGGGGCTGTGTCCACGCGCTGGGCGATCTCCTCCAGCGTCGGCGTGCGATTGAGCTCCTGCGACAGCGCGTCCGAGGCCTTGATGATCTTGGTCGTCAGTTCCTGCACCCAGGCAGGCTGCTTGATCAGCTTCCCTCGATCGCGCAGGTAGTGGCGGATCTGACCCTCCACCAGGTGTGTCGCGTAGGTGGAGAACTGCACTCCCCGCTCCGGGTCGAACAGATCGACCGCGTTGATGAGGCCCATGGCACCTTCCTGCAGGAGATCCTCGTGCGATTCCCCGAGCCCAGTGAACTTCCGGGCCACGGTCTGCACGAGGTAAAGGTGCTGGGAGATCAAGCGGTCCCGTAACGTAGTCTCGCCTGTGCGCCGATACTCCAGGATGATCCCCTCAGTCTCCTGTCTGTCGGGCGCCTTCCTCTTGCGCTTTGCCATGTCGCCACCGGGCACACGCGGCCGGATGACGGCCGCGCGGCCCTTGTTCGCCTCCTTTTCGTGCTCGCTGTCCTATCTCGCCGGCCTACTGCCCCATGGAACCAACGAGCGAGTATATCGGCGAGATAACAGACACCGCCACGAAGCCTACGATGAGCCCCAGACCAACGATCATCAGGGGCTCGATCAGCGAAGTCAAGCCCTTGAGCGTGGCGTCGACCTCTTCGTCGTAGAAGTTCGACACTTTGACGAGCATCTGATCGAGCCGCCCCGTCTCCTCGCCAACCGCGATCATCTGCGTGACCATCACGGGGAATATCTTGCTGCCGAATAGAGGAGTGCTGATTTTCTCCCCCTCCTTTATGCTCTCACGAGCCTGCACCACCGTGTCCGAGATCACCCGGTTGCCGGCAGTATCCGCGACGATCTCGAGTGCCCGCAGGACCGGCACGCCGCTGCTGATGAGTGTGCCGAACGTGCGCGCAAAGCGCGAGACGGAGGTCTTCAGCATGAGATCGCCGAAAATCGGCAAGCGCAGCTTGGCAGCGTCAATAGCGTACTGACCTTTGTCGGTTCGCGCGATGAGCTTCGCGCCCACCGCTGTTCCTACGGTGACGATGAGCGCTATGTACCAGTAGTCGCGCATATAGTCAGACGAATTCAGCATCAACTTCGTGCTCAGCGGCAGCTCGAGCCCCATCGTTTCAAAGATGCCCTTGAACTTGGGCAGCACGAAGAACACCAGCGCAAGAAGCACCAGCGTCGCGAAACAGAAGACCACCGCCGGATACATCATCGCCGACTTGATCTTGTTTCGCGTCTCCTGCTCCTTCTCCAGGAAGGTGGCCAGACGGTCGAGCACCTGGTCCAGAATGCCGGCCGCTTCGGCGGCACGGATCATGTTGACGTACAGCGCGCTGAAGACGCGCGGGTGCCTCTGGAGCGTCTCCGTCAGACTCATTCCACCGCCGACATCCCGCTTGATCTCCCCAGTGACGTCCTTCAGCTTCGGGTTGCGAGCCTGCTTCTGCAGAATATCAAGACACTTAACGACGCTGAGCCCAGCATCTATCATGGTCGCGAACTGACGGCTGAACATCACCAGGTCGCGCAGCTTCACTCGCTGGATGCCGGCAAACCAGCCTTGCGCACCACCCCGAGCCTTGGCTTCCCGGATTGTCAGAATGTGGTAGCTGAGGTCTGCGAGCTTCGCCCGCACCAACTCCAGGCTATCCGCCTCGAGCGTCCCGCTTACGTTGCGACCGCTCGTATCCATTGCGCTGTATCTGTAGGTCGGCACGACTGAGCCTCCTCCGGGCACCTACCCCATTGCGGCCCGGCTCTCTTCTCTATTCCCTGTTTCTTCCGTCACTTCACAGGGTGGATAGCCAGCGTCGGAAGTTGTCCTGGTCTATCGCCCGGGCCTGCGCTTCCTCGGCAGGCACCACACCTTGGCGCACGAGCGACGCCAGAGCTCGGTCCATCGTCTGCATTCCCTCCCCCCCGCCGGTGTCCATCAACGCGTAGATCTGGTGCGTCTTTCCCTCTCGGATCAGGTTTCGAATGCCGGCAGTCACCACCATGATCTCCACTGCCGATACCCGTCCGACTCCGCCCATTTTCGGCAGCAGCTGCTGGGCGATCACCGCCTCCAACGTGCTTGCCACCAGCACCCGGATCTGCTCCTGGTGATGTGGCGGGAATACGTCGATAATGCGGTCAACGCTCTGCGGCGCGTTCCGCGTGTGCAGGGTCCCCAACACCAGGTGCCCCGTCTCCGCGATCTTCAGGGCCGCATCGATCGTGTCCAGATCTCTCATCTCACCTATCAACACCACGTCCGGGTCCTCTCGGAGTGCCGAACGCAGCGCGTCTGCCCAGCCATAGGTGTCGCTGCCCAGCTCGCGCTGGTTCACCATCGCTCTGTCGTGGCGGTGCAGGTACTCTATCGGGTCCTCGATGGTGATGACGTGGCAGTCCCGCGTCCTGTTGATGTGCTCCACCATCGCCGCCAGCGTAGTGGACTTCCCGCTCCCCGTCGGCCCCGTGACTAGGACCATGCCGCTCGTCCGACTCCCGATTGTCCGCACCACACCCGGCAACCCGAGCTCATCCAGAGTCGGGATGCTCCGGGGTATCAGCCGGAACGCTGCCGCCACCGATCCTCGCTGTAGGTACACGTTGACGCGGAAGCGTCCCAGCTTCGCTATCCCGTGAGAGAAATCCAGCTCGTGCGCTTCTTCGAACGTGCTGATCTGGTGATCTGTAAGGATGTTGTAGATGATTCGCTGGCACTCTCGCGGCTGAAGCCGCTCGAAGTTCAAGGGCCGCAGGCGGCCGTCCACCCGCACCGTCGGTGGCAGATTCACCGTGATGTGCACATCCGAGGCCCGCTGCTCGGAGGCCATCGCGAGGATGTCATCGAGCGAGTAATCCTCGATTCTGAGCTTACGACTCGTGCTAGCCAGCGTAGACAACGCGCAGTGCCTCCTCCATCGTGGTTACCCCCTCCAGAATCTTCTGCATCGCGTCCTGTCGCAGCGTCGACATGCCCGCCTCGAGCGCCGCCTGCCGAAGCTCATGAGTCGGCGCCTTCCGCAGTATCAACTCGCGGATATGATCCGTCACAAGCATTAGCTCGAAGGCTCCTATTCGACCGCGATACCCGGTCTGCCGACACCGCTCGCATCCTCTGCCTCGATAGAACGTCACCGATTCCAGGTCCATCGCAAGGTTCAGGCGACGGAAGGCCTCCACCGGCGGCGTGTAAGACTCCTTGCAGTCCGGGCAGATCACCCGCACCAGTCGCTGTGCTACCACTCCGATCACGGCGGAGGCGATCAGGAAGGGCTCGACCCCCATCTCTATCAGGCGGGCAATCGCCGTCGGGGCATCGTTCGTGTGCAGCGTACTGAAGACCAGGTGTCCCGTCAGCGCCGACTCCGTTGCGATCAGCGCCGTCTCCGCGTCTCGAATCTCCCCCACCAGGATTATGTCAGGGTCCTGCCGCAGGAATGTCCGCAGCGCGCTCGCGAACGACACCCCCGCCCTCGGGTTGACTTGGGTCTGCGTCAGCCCCGGGAGCTGGTACTCCACCGGATCCTCAATCGTCAGGATGTTCTGCTCCGGGCTGTTAAGAGTATTGAGTGCCGAGTACAGCGTCGTAGATTTCCCTGACCCTGTGGGCCCCGTCACCGTGATGATTCCGTAGCTCTGCTGAATCAAGGCCTCGAAGTCGTCCAACACCACCGTCGAAATGCCGAGCTCGTTCAGGCGTGTCTGGACACCGCGTTTGTCCAGGATTCGCATCACCACTTTCTCACCGTTCACGCCTGGGTTCGTCGACACGCGGAAATCGAACTCCCCCCCCGCCACGCGCAGCGATATGCGGCCGTCCTGCGGAGCGCGCTTCTCCGCAATGTCGAGGTCAGCCATCACTTTGATGCGTGAGACAAGCGGAGCCTGCGCCTTCTTGGGCACGGTCATCGCGTCGTGCAGCACGCCGTCAACGCGATATCGCACCCGCACCCGGTTCTGCTCCGGTTGGATGTGAATGTCGCTCGCCTTGTCTCGCACAGCCTGTCTTATGATCAGATTCGCCAGCCGCACGACCGGAGCGTCTTCCATCATCTCGCGCAGCTGGTCTACGCTCATGTCCTCGCCGGCATCCGCCTTCTCCTCCACCTGAATGTCAGCCGACGAGTCGGACCCCAGTTCGTCATTCATCTCCTGGAGCGTAGCGCCGATCTCCTCACGCGCCGACATGGACTGCCCCAGAGCCGAGTTGATGTCTTCGGCCGTCGCGATCACCGACTCGATGTCCATCCCGGCCACCAGCCGCATCTGGTCTATGGCATACACGTCAAGCGGATTCACCATCGCCACTACCAGACGCGGGCCGTTGCGGTCCACCGGCACCGCCTTCCAGCGCTGCATCAGATGGAGAGGGATCGACTTGAGCAGGTCGCGGTCGAGCTGTCGCTCTGTCAGGTCTACGAATGGAATGCCCCACTGGCGACCCAGGACCCGAGCCTTGTCCTTCTCAGAGATCAGGCCCATGTTCGCCAGCACCTGGGCCAGCGGCTCCCGCGTCTCCTTCTGCACGTCCAGCGCCTGCTGGAGTTGGCCGTCCGAGATGTCCGTTACTTCACGTACGATGTCGGCGACTGTCCTCGTTTCCATACTTGCCTTGCGTCCTTTCCAGTCGCCCGGCATCCCACCAAAGAGGAGGGACCCGCTCGGCGTCGGGCGAGCCCCAATGCCGGCGCCATGATTCGCCATGTCGCCTCAGATTCTCAGCATCGTCTTCCCTCTTCGGATTCCGACCCCCGGCCCGGTGCCCCGGGCCGATTAGCTACATGTCGACAATAGTAGGCGTCACGAGCACCAGCACCTCCCCGTGCGAGGGCCGGCGCTCTCTGTGCTTGAACAGCTCCCCAACGAGCGGAATGTCGCCCAGGAACGGGACCTTCTTCACTATTATCCGTTCCTCGTCAGTCACCAGCCCGGCGATCACTGCAGTGTCGCCGTTTCTCACGCGGACCGAGGTGACCACTGTCCGTTCCGTCACCACCGGTAGCATGAACTCGCTCGTCCCCTTCAGAGCGGCAACCGACGGCGAAATGGTCAAGGTGACCGTATCGTCATCGTTCACTCGCGGCGTCACGTTGAGGTTGATGCCGACGTCGAACGTGCGAATGTCCTTGACGATGCCGCCCGTCGTCGCAGCCGCCACCGCGACCTCGTAGTAGTACGTCTCCCCGGTGTGCAGAGACGTCTGCCGTCCGTCCAACACCGTCACGCTCGGGTTGGACAGCACTCGCGCCCGGCCTTTCTCCTCCAGTGCTCGGATCGAAGCGCTCCACTGCAGGAAGCTCCGCTCGATCCTCCCAACTGCGAGGCCCGTCGCCGGAATCATGCTGGTTGGTGCGTCGACCGGGATTGGCTCGCCAATGATGAACGGCACACCGGTCGAGCCCAGCCCCGCCTCGACCGAGGGACCCCAGTCGATCCCGAGTCGCGTCACCTCGTCTCGGCTGACCTCTGTCACCATGGCCTGGATGTGCACCTGCGGCGGCGGTGTGTCCAGGCTCACTGCCAGCTTGAGCCCGTGCTCCACGGTGTACGGCGCGCCTGACAGAATCAGGGCTGTCACCGGCGAGATCCCGGCCTCACTTGCCGAGGTCCCTGCGCCGGCGGTCGTGCCGAACTGCGGCGCGGCCAGCATCTGAGCCGTGCCTCCAGCGCCGCCCGACGGCTTCGCCACCGCGGGCGTGAAGGAGCGCGGCGCAAGCGTCACCATCAGGTCCGGCACCAGTGCGACGAGCGCATCCCTCAACTCAGTCGCGCTCAGGTACTTCACGTAGTAGACCTCTTGGGTCGCCTGTGCCGGTGCCGGCGGAGCGTCGGTGGCCTGGATCAGGGATCGAATAGCATCCCACTGCATGGCGTCGGCCGTGATCAGCAGGCTGTTCTCCTGCGGGCCGAGCTGAACCGTCGCCTCCGGCACGGCCCGCTCGATCATGTCAACCATCTGCTCGGCCTTGAGGTACCGGACCGGCACTATCTCTGTCGTGGGCGGCATCAGAATCGGCGGCTGGTCGATCTCGGCCAGCGCGCGCTCGGCCTTCGCAAGGCCATCCTCCGTGCCCAGCAATAGGACCGAACGTACGCCCTTCTGGGCCGTGACCGTGACCTCCGGAGTCAGCGCGCCCAGCACCTCCCGAGCGTACTCCGGCGGGATGTGCTGTAGCACTACCACCGAAGTGCGCAGGTCCGCAACCCGCATTGCCTGCACCTCTTCGGGCGTGCCCACGACATAGGCGGCCTCTACCCACGCATAGTCGAGGCCATTGAGCTTCGTCACGATCTTCAGTGCCTGCCCCAGGCTGACATTCCGCAGCCGCAGCGTAGTTTTCCCCTTCACGCTGCCGCTGACAGCAATGTTCACCCCGCTCTGCATGGCCAGTGCCTGAAACACGTCCACCAGCTCAGCATCGACGAACTCGAGCGTAAACCGAGCTGTCGAGATGGGCGGCTCTCCGCCCGGCGCACGGGCGGCTCCTGGGTACGACTGTGCTGGACCGGCCGCCGGCCCCGCGCCAACAGGCGCTGCTGCGCCAGCGCCGGGCCTGCCCTGCCCGTTCCCCCACGCGAAGCTGGTCGCCAGCAGCAGGGCCAACAGCAAGACGGCCGCGCTGCTACATCTTAGACTACATGTCCGAGTCATGGCGCTACTGCCTCCCTCCCGTCCTTAGGATGGTTTTCCGGTTCTGAGAACTATCGTCCCACGTTCTCCGGCGAGTACGACCTCACGTCCACTCCTGATCGCGTCCACGCGATATCCGTCCCCTATCTCATCGCCGACCTTCACGAAGTACGGCTTGTCCTCGTGCCGGATCACCGCAAATGTTGGCGGACCCGTCACGATCCCCTCCAGCCTGAAAGCCGCACCGGTCGGCTGCTCACTCATCGGTTCCCCTGCCGCGGGCTCGGCCGGCCCCGGTTCGCCAGCACTCGCCAGCTCCGCAGTCTCTCCTGTCATCATCGAGAAGGGGTTGCGTTTCTGGTCCCCGGCCGCCTCCCCCGAACTCGCTTCTTCAGTCCCCGGCTCGCCCTCCGGCGCCTCCGCTACCTCCTCAGCCGTTTCGACCGGCGCGGCTGGTGTGGCCGGCAGCGCGGGCGTCGCCTGGGGCTTACCGCGAAAAGTGTAAATGGCCAGCGCCAGCGCGCCCACCGCCAGCGCCAGCAGCGCAATCTCCTTACCCCTGCCTTGCATCATCGCCCCCTTTCGTGACGACAGCCGTCAGCTCCATCGTCGCCGTCAGCCTCGGAGACCGGTTAGTGGACATCGCACTCTGCGTTGGGCTGAACGAGACATCGTTCACGGCGATCATCTTCGGGAACTCCTGGAGTTCCGACAGGAAGTCAATCGCCGTCCAGTACGTCCCATCCAGTCGCAGCTCTATCGGCACGAAATCATAGGGGAACACCGGGGCCTGAGCCGCTTCGCCGACCGGCGCGCCGTGTACGATCTTCCCGGTCTCGTTGTTTATGGTCGTCGTCGGGACACTCGCCCGCTGCACGACTGGCTTGGGGCGGATCATCAGGATGGCGTTGTCTGTGCCCGTTGCCAGCCCTTCGATCTGTCGCAGGAACGTCGGTATGTACGCGCTGTCCGGAAGAGACGGCTCCAACACCGAAAGCCGGACCTGAAGATCCGAGTATTTGGCCTCCAGCGAGGGAAGATCCGTCAGCTTCCCTCTCACCTCGACGAGCCTGCTCTCTTTCTTCTCCAGCTCTTGCTTCAGCCGCGACAGCTCGCTTGTCTTGGCATGATACAAACTCGCCCCGAGGCCTATCAGGCAAAGCACGGCTACCCCGAGGAGGGCGAACACAACTTTCCGATCTCCACCAGAACTCATCGCAGATCACTCCCGATTGCCCGCTTCAGAGGTACAGTCACCTCGAAGTCGATTGACTTGCGGCCCTGCACGTTCATGCTCGTCTGCGTATACCCTAGGTTTGGCGCACCGCTCCAGGTCAAGTCCTCTACCCGCAACATGAAGTCCCCGATATCGCGCTGTCGATAGGCCGATCCCCGCAGCGTCAGCGTCTGCTCTTCTGGGCCGCGGCGAGAAGTCATCTGCGAGACCCAGACACCTTTCGGTATCGCACCGCTCATATCGCGGAGGATCCGAATCCACGCCTCCTCGCTGTCGTGCACCTTCTCGAGCAACGTGACTCGCGGCTGCAACTCCGTGATGTTGCCCTCAAGAAAGCCAATCCGGTCCACGGCATCAGCGAGAGCGGGGTCGGTTAGGTTCGCCTCCACCTCGGCAATGTGCCCTTGCACCGATCTGGTCGCCACCAGCATCTTCCCATACATTAGTGCCACACCCACCAGAATCGCGATCAATGAGTATACCACACATCGCATTATCGTGAGTGCGCGCACCTTCTGCGCACGTCGTCCAGCGATCAGGTTGATATCACAGACGCTCACTGCTGCTCCTCCCCTCCGCGCCTCCGCTGCTTGCGCAGCAGTCCGCGCAGCGCGAGCCCTGTCCCCACCAGCAATATCGGCGCGTGCGACTTCAGATAGTCCTGGTTGACACCGCTCGCTCTTATCCCCCCCGTGTCGAACACACTCACCAACTCCACCGGAACCCCCAGCTGGGCCTGGAAGTACTCAGCGATCCGTGGCAGCTTCGCGCTGCCCCCGCTCAGCAGGATCCGGTTCACACCCAGATCGCCGGCTCCGGCGTCCGGCGACTGCTGCTGGTAGTCGTGATAAGCCAGCGAGCGCCTCACTTCTCGGATCAGCTCGTCCAGAAGTGGCTCGATGGCGCGGCTGGCCTGCTGCGCGGCCGGGTCCAGTGCCGCCCGCTCCTCCTCGCTCGAGACCACCTGCATCGCGGTCTCCTTCAACTGGTTCGCCTCCGCAGTATCCACATCCAGAGCGCTCTTGATGGCCTCGGCAAAGGCATCGCCCGCAATCGGTATCGTCCGCGTCAGGATGAACTCTCCATCCTTCATTATCGTAATGTCCGTGTACGCGGCGCCAATGCCGAGGACGGCCGTCGTGTCCCCTTCGTCCTGTGCGTGTCCATTGGCGGCCAATATCCCACGCAGAGAGGCGAAGGGCTGGATCTCCACCGCCACCGGCTCCAGACCCGCCAGTTCGATCGCCTCCACTTGACTGTCTACCATGTCACGAGGCGCGGCCACCAACATCACTCGCATCTGACCGCCAGAGCTGGCGGCCGGGCGGTCCAGCACCTGGAACTCCACCACGCTGTCTTCCACTGGGAACGATATGTAGTTCCGAGCCTCCCACTGGATCGACTTCCGCAGCTGCCGGTCGGACATCACCGGCAGGGGCACCTCGCGCACCACCAGCGTCGGCCCTGCTATCCCCGCAGACACCATCGTTCCGTCAACCTGCAGAGCCTCCAGGAGAGAGCCTATCGTCTTCGCCACGGCCAGCGGATCTACGATCACCCCGCCCTTCACCGCATCGCTGGGGGTGGGCGCGCTGCCGGCCTTGTACAGCGATACCCCGTTCTTCCCTCCCTGAAGCTGGACCAACTTGATCGCGCTGCTGCCTATGTCGAGCCCGATCGACGTATTCGTTGCCGCAAGCTTAGGTAGCAAACCCATAGCAAATCAACTCCCCGTGTCGCCGTCCCCGTTCAGTCCGGGGTCCCTGTCGTCGCCATCCTCTGGCACCGTCGCCGTCCGACGCTCCGAGAGCTGCCGCTTCGACGCGAAGTAGCTGCTGGATCTGAAGTCTATTGCGCCGGTCGCCTCGGGCAATCGGTCCTGCGTCACCAGCACATCTCCCCTCGGAGTTGGCGTATTCCATTCTTCCACAATTCCCTCACTCAGTAGCTCTGTCACTGCCTTCAGAGCCTCCATCGGCTCCAGCCCGCTCTCCCTTATGAGGGTCGCTACGTCCCGCCGTGCATCCACCAGCCGCAGCACAGCTTGAGCCGACTCACTCAGTTCGTCGAACCGATTGTTGACCGCATATGCCCGCTGCCGAAGAACCACGTTCATCTCCGGCATCTCCGCCTCGACGCGTTCCCACTCGTCGAGCCGTTTCATCCCCTCCAAGATCAGTGCCTCGGTGCTCTCTTCGATGTTCCGCATAACCGGCTCGTTGTCGCGTTCGAACGAGAAGTCGCCCGCCTTCCAACCCAGGAGCCGGTATACCAGCTCCGGTCCCCGAGCCCAGCGCGACACGGCCCGCGTCACCTCGCCGCCAGTGACGAAGAGGACCGCCTTCTGCTCCCCCTGCCAGATCGTCAAGCGACCCATCTTGTGCCCGACGTTCAGCATCTGGAGCAGCTCTGCGAAGCTTACGTCTTCGAATGTGCCTGTGAGTGCCATGCCCTGTATCATCCGCAGGCTACATTACGCCTGCCTTCTGCCTCTCCGACAGGTTCGCCAGCACCAATGAGCAGATCGCGTCCAGGGCAGCGAACACTCCCTCCCCGCGAATGGCAACGCCCTCGAAGCTCGGCACCTGGCGGGGGTTTATCACATACTGCATATACTCCACTGGCGCGATGTTGGGCAGGTCCCGCTTGTTGTACTGCACCACATAGGGCGTCGTCTCCAAGCTATAGCCGTACGCCCCGAGGTTCTCGGTCAGATTGCGGAAGCTCTCCAGGTTCTCCCTCATCTTCTCCCACTGCGAGTCGCAAACGAAGATGATCCCGTCCACACCGCGCAACACGAGCTTGCGCGTCGAGTTGTACATAACCTGTCCGGGCACCGTGTACAACTGGAACTTCGTGCGGAACCCGTATACCTGCGAGGCCTCCAGCGGCAGGAAGTCGAAGAACAGCGTCCGCTCCCCGGGCGTCGCCAGCGACACCATGTTGCCTCGCTTGTCGGGCACTGTCTGCTGGTGGATGTGCTGCAAGTTCGTAGTCTTGCCGCACATTCCGGGCCCGTAGTAGACGACCTTACAGCTTATCTCCTTCAGAGCGTAGTTTACAGAAGCCATCCGCTCAGGCCCTTCCCTTTGGCTGCAGTTCCCTCAATTGCCACCCTATATCCTCGCAAACACGACGCGCTGTGCTTCATCTACATTCGCCCATGCCGGCGGCGATGGCGGTGGCAACGCAAGCGCCTCCTCGGCGAGGTGCGGCACGATCAGCGCCAGCGGCAGCACCACCGACCGTTCCTCGTCGCCCTGATCCGGCTCCCGCACGAGCGCCCTCCTTGCCGACGCGGGAAGCCACTCCGCAATCTCAGAGGGTCGGAACGCGACCTGCGCTTCCTTAAGCTGCGGCATGACCGCCGACAACGGTATAGACATCATCTGCGAGTCATCGATCTTCTGCATTCTATCGTTCAGCAGTTCGGGCGGCATCTGTGCCAGTACCACTCGCGCTGGCAGTTCCACTGTGCCGTCGATATCGACTCGCCGCGGAGCTCTATCCAGCATGCTTGCCGCCGCGGCCGGCCCTGCCTCGTACCCCTCGGCCTTCTGCGGTGACCCCGTCCATATCACCAACTCGGAGTCGCTGTCCACGGCTGTGCCCATCGCCGTCTTCACTGCCGCGCTGTCCGCAAAACGACGTCGGCTCAGTGTCCGGGCAGACCTTATCGGGAGAAACGCGCGAAGCGGATAGAACACCATAAGTGCGAACAACATCCCGCACATTCGCGGGGCGAGCCCCGAAGTCTGGGCAATCGCAGCCGGCAGCTGGCCGTTCTCTCTACTCGCTGCCAGCGCCAGTGCCCCGCCCATTGTCAGCCCCAATCGAATCAGCGTCAGGCCCGCTATCCCAACCACCCAACCGGGCAGCGAAACGCGGGTCCGCCACACATAGACGGCCGTGCCGAAGATCGCTGCCTCGATTCCCCACAGCACCGCCCATGCCGGCTCCCACGCCAGCTCTACCTTCGTCGTCGCCACCTGCATGCAGAGGACGAGTCCCGCTACGAAGGCGATGACCGTGGAGGCGGCACCGATTGCGGTGAATTCCTTGCGCATACCTACCCGATTCGAGCGGCATGAGCCGCGGAAAGCAGCGGCTCCCATCGGGAAGACCGCGCGCGCCGGCCAGCCGCCACCGCGCCACCCAATCCTCTGCCGCGAGCCTGCCCTGCCGCAAAAGCTAGTCACTTATTCCATATTTGTCTGGGAAGCTACCATCGGCGCCAGAGCGCCCCGTAACCACCTGGCAACACCGGCCGAGCAAAGCAAAAACCCCCGTCAAATCGGGGGTCATGGCGCGCGCTCGAGTCTCCCAACTCGCACCGACTACGGCAGGTACTGCCTCCTCGCGCGCACCTCTCCGTCCACCAGTATCCGCGCTGTCGTCGCGGTAACGACCTTTATGCTCTGCGGCGGTATTCTCTCCCCGGCCACGTGTCGCCCCTGGTAGATGATCCTCGACCCGTGCTCGTCCACCACCTCCACGGTTACATCCACCTCTTCCTCCCCCGGCCCGGCCGCGGGAACCGTGAAGTTCAGCGTGTACTCCCGTCCCTCCCCCGGCCCTGTCCCGCCCGGCAGCGTCTGCCCGCCCGGCAGTGCGCGCTCCGGCCCCAGGCTCACCACCATGTCCACGGCCGTGCTCCGCACAACACGCGTCCCAGCCGCGGGCAGCGTCCCCATCACGTAGTCCTTCGGCACGGCTGCATCATAGGCTTCCCGCACCCCTCCCGCCACCACACCCGCGGCCTCCAAGTTGCGCTGTGCTTGTGTCACCGACATCCGCGTCACATCCGGGACCACG
This sequence comes from Candidatus Hebobacteria bacterium, assembly GCA_029821495.1. GTDB lineage: Bacteria > Armatimonadota > Hebobacteria > Hebobacterales > Hebobacteraceae > JALGTG01. The sequence goes on along the minus strand of JALGTG010000014.1, from coordinate 3,231 downwards.
GCATGACTCGGCCCGCTGCTCAGCACAACCTTCACCAACCCATCCCGCGCCAGTTCCAGCCCCGCCGTCGGAGTCTGACTCAACACGCACCCCTCGGCGACCCCGTCGCTCGGCCGGGTGCCGACCTCGCGGTAGCTCAGGTTGACCTCCGCCAGTAGCTGCCTCGCAGCCGCCTCACTCATCCCCTGCACATCCGGCACCGGTACCATTGAAGCGCGTCCCCGGGCAGTGGCCAGCATGCTCATCCCTATCACCGCGCCGGCCACCAACACCACGACCAGCAATCCCCACACCGCTCGCTGTCTCGCCCACCTTCCCGCACCTCTTGCCGCGCGGCCCGTCCTTCTTGCCCATCTTCCGGGCCAGGAGAGCGCCGCGGCATCTTCGGACCTCGGACATGCCCCGAGATAGCTCAGCAGCTCCCGCGCCGATGCAAACCGTCGCGAGAGATCCTTCTCCAGGCAGTGAGCCACCACCGAGTCGACTTCCGGCGGCACTTCCGGGCGCAGCTCACGTACGTGCGGCGGCACATCATAGACATGCTTATGGACGATCGCCAGCTTGTCCCCGTCCTCGAAGGGAGGCCTCCCCGTCAACATCTGGAACAGCATGGCCCCTAGCGAGTACAGGTCGCCCTGTGGGCCGACCGCCTCTCCCCGCGCCTGTTCCGGAGAAATGTAGTGGACCGAGCCCATTATGGTGCTCGTATCCGCTTGCCCCGCGCCAGCCGCCGCCCGCGCAATGCCGAAGTCCGTAACCTTGACCTGGCCATCGCGGCCCAACAGAACATTGTGAGGCTTGATGTCTCGGTGGACTATCCCCGCCTCGTGCGCCGCCTCCAGCGCCTCGGCCGCCTCTGTCCCTATTCGCAGCACCTCCGCGAGAGGCAGAGCGCCTTCTCTGCGCAGCCGGTCGCTCAGGCTCTGCCCCTCCACGTACTCCATCACTATGTAATGGTAGTCCCCATCGCTGCCCGTGTCGTACACACCTGCGATGTGCTCGTGCGTCACTCCGGCCGCCGCTCTCGCCTCTCGCCGGAACCGCCCCACAAACGCGGCGTCGCCCGCCAGCTCCGGCCGCATCACCTTGATGGCGACGACCCGCCCGAGCACCCGGTCGCGGCCGCGATAAGCGACCGCCATCCCGCCTTCCCCGATCTTCTCGAGGATCTCGTAGCGGTCGTTCAGCACCTGGCCGACTATTCGAGCAGAGGCACTCCGTGACACCGTCGTCTCATCCTCACTCTCGGAAACCACGCCACAGCACCACCGCCAGCGCCCCCCCTACGAGCACGACCGACGCTACTGACATCGCGTTCGCCGCCGCGATTGTCATCGGCGGACGCGGCCCCAGCGCGGCCGTAGCGAAGAGGAGCATCCCCCCACCGCCCATCAGCACCGCCAAGCCCAGGTCGCGCCCGTACCGTCGCGCCCTCAGATAGGCAGCACCCAGCACCCACACCAGCAACGCCGCGCCTAACGCCAGCCGCCAACGCTGCACTCTACGATCACCTCTCACCCTGGGGCAAACAGCCCCAGGACCATTTCAAATGCCCGGATACGGCGACTCGGACCCTCTCTCCTGCTCCGCTTGCTCCCACAGCTCCCGCTGCTCTCGCCGCGTCCAGTGTCTCCTGTCCCCAGAAGAATAGACCCGAATCGCTCCCAGTGGTTCCACTGGACACACGCTCTCACACATACCACATCCCACGCAGATGCGGTCATCTACCACCGGCCGCGGCACACCTCCCTCGCTGACGCTCGGTGTGATCGCATCATACGGGCACGACTCATCGCACGTCATACACGTCAGCTCTGCTGACCACGCAATGCACTGGCTGCGATCCACGAATGCCGTTCCCAGGTAGAGGTAGGGCTTCTCCTCCACCGCGAAGGACTCTACTGCATCCGTTGGGCATACCTCGCCACACTGATTGCAGGCCTGGGCGCAGGGGCCGACCCGAGGCACAACAATGGGCGTCCCCAGAGCTTCCAGCCCCCCCTCGCCAAAGGCGGGCTGAAGCGCGTTTGTCGGACAGACCTTCATACATTCCCCACACCGCACGCAGGCCGTCACAAACTCCTCCTCCCCAAGCGCCCCGGGAGGCCGAATCAGCCGCGCCGACGATATCTTGAGCACCTTCTCCGTCGCTACACTTCTCCTCGCCGCCCAGTCCATCTTGGGCAGCGCCGCCGCCGCAACTCCCGCTCCCATCGCGCCCAACAGCCGCCGCCGGTCGAGCTGTAGCTCGTCCTCCCTGCCGGTTTCCTGCTGCCCGGTCGTCACAGAAATCGCACCCTCCGGACAAACGGCCGCGCAGGTATAGCACCCAATGCACTCCGGCCCTCGATAGCCGTGCGGGTCATCCCCGATGGCGCCCATCTTGCACTCATTCACACAGCGCATGCAGCGCGTGCACTTCTCCGACACCCTCAGACGTACAGGAGAGATCTTCCCGAGCACCCCCAGCAGCGCGCCCAGCGGACACAGGTTCCGGCACCAGAATCGATTCGCGTATCTGCCCAGCGCAACGATGCCGACGAACACCAGGAAGGTCATCGCTCCCAGACGGAAGTGCGTCGCCGGCTCCCTCGCCATGGAGCTAACGCCCATCTGGATCGGGTACAACGCTCGGTCCAGCGACGGATGATCCAGCACGAAGTCGGAGCCGGACCACACTGTCGTGACGTCGCTCATCATCCCCAGCCCCCACTGCACTGCCGGCACCCCCGCCCATGTCAGCGTCCGCGTCAGCAGCGCAATTGGGTCCATCAGGTACACGGCCGATAGCCCGACCGTATCCGCCAGCCCCAGCTCCCGCGTCGACCGGTGCGCCGCCGGAACAACCATGGTGACCACCAGCGCGACCAGGAGGTAGTACTTGAGCCGCCGCCACCCCGGCGCCGCTGTCGGCCGCCGGCCCTTGATGCGCAGCACGCGCTCGCAGATGTCGATCGTCGTCCCCATGGGGCACACCCACCCACAGAAGACGCGCCCCAGGAACAGGCTCAACACGACCACCGGCAGAGCGTACCAGACGAGTGGAAAGACGAGATCCCGTAGCGACACAACGGCCGACAGGGCTATCAGCGGATCCGCGCGCAGGAAGAGATCGACCGGGATGCGGGTCCTCGGGGGGAAGACCGCAAAGGCAAAGAGAACCACGAACCCCGAGAGGAAAGCAAGTTGCGACACCTTCCGCAGAGCGCGTAGTCTCCTATACATTCTTCG
>JALGTG010000013.1 GCA_029821495.1 Candidatus Hebobacteria bacterium | reverse complement strand
TCGCCTCTTTCTTGCCTTCGGCCGCCAGGCAGCGCAGCACACTCGGCGTGACGGCCAGCCAGCTCACGCCGGCCTTCAACTCGTAGGCGGACACGCCGATACCGCCGCCCGATAGCATGGCCCAGCGCGCCAGGAATCCCACTCGCTCCCCACGGCCGCTCTCGATCACTCGCAGCTCCTGGCGTAGGGTCGCCTTTCTGCTCCGCCCGCTCAGCTCGTAGCGCCACACCGCGGGGGTCCGCACGCACGACACCAGATAGCGCTCCATGCCGCGACTGTACGTCCGCGCGATGAACGCCACGTCCGCCTCGCCGGCCGGCCGCACCCTGTACCGCTCCTGCTCCCCCTTCTTCAGCGCTGGAATGTCCGGCTTGAAGCCCATGCGGCCGCCTGCGAGTTCGAGCGCCATCTCGTAGCCGAACTGTCGGTAGAAGTTCGGTATCCCTCCGATCGCCTGGAGACTGTGATTCCGCCGAGCGCTCCATTCGTGGATCAAATCGAACTGCGCCCGCACCAGCCCCCGCCTCCGGTACTCCGGCTTCGTCCCAACCAGCTCCGGCAGCCCCACGCCGAGCCGCACGCCCTCGTACGACCACGTCTGCGGAATCAGGCACATCGCCGAGGCTATCGCGCCCGTGTTCGTGTCCTCGACCACTGTGAAATCGCTCGGCTTGAACGTCGGATGGTCGCCCGACATCAGGTCTCTCGTCCACGCGGCCATCTCCTCCGGCCTGTCATCGGACCCCGGCTCGCAGAGCACGTCGGAGTTGAACGCAGCCAGCGCGCCGGCGTCTCGCCGCGTCGCTCGTCGCAGGATCAGACCGCCGCCGAGGTCTCGCAGCCATCTTCGCTTGGGTCGTTGTCGCTGTTGCTGAGGGAAAGGGGAACGCGCCTACCTCTCGTCATCGGAACGTCACGATGGCGCGAAGCAGGCGCGTCGAGGGCTGAAATCGCGTTCTCCTGCCGGACAGCTCTTGTTTTTTCGCAGGCCAGCCGGCGGTAGTCTACCTCACAGCAAGTTGGCTGTCAAGTCAATGCGTGCACAGTGTATCTGCACAGCGATTATGTCACATGAAGAATGCACAGGGAGAATGTCCTATTGGTGAGGGGCGTGTAGTAATAGAGCTAGATGGAACACGAGGGACTGTACGTGAGTCAGAAGGACATCAGACGGTACGAGTTGCTGCAGAAGGTGGTGGATGAGACTCTGACATTGGCCCAGGCCGCGCCGGCGCTGGGCGTGAGCTATCGGCAGGCGCTACGGTTGAAGGCGAAGCTGAAGGCGCAGGGTCTGACAGGGCTGCTGCACGGGAACCGGGGCCGGGCCCCGCACAATCGCTGCGAGGAGGCGCAGCGGGAGAGGGTGCTGGCACTCTCGAAGCAGCGCTACTTCGACTTCAATGACACACACTTCGCGGAGATACTCGGAGAGCAGGAGGAGATGGTGGTATCCAGGGAGACCGTGCGCCGTTGGCGCCGAGCGGCAGGCATACCGCCCAAGCGCAAGCACAAGCCCCCGAAGCATCGCAAGCGCCGGTCTCGCAAGCAGGCCCAGGGGCTGATGATGCTGTGGGATGGCAGCCCTCACCAGTGGTTCGGCAAAGACTATCCAGCCTGCTGCTTGATGGCGGCGATCGACGACGCCACCAGCAAGGTGCTGGGAGCCTTCTTCTGTCCGGCTGAGACCTCCTGGGCTTACCTGAAACTGCTGCAGCAGGTGGTGGTGCGCTGGGGGGTTCCTGCCAGCGTCTACCAGGATCGGCACGGCACGCTGAAGCGCAATGACAGCCACTGGAGCCTGGCAGAGGAGCTGGCGGGCAAACAGCACCCCACCCAGGTGGGGGCAGCCTTGGAAACGCTGGGGGTTGAACCCATCTTCGCCTTGAGCCCCCAGGCCAAGGGGCGTATCGAGCGGCTCTTCAACACCCTCCAGGATCGGCTTGCCGCCAGCCTGCGCCTGGCTGGCATCACCGAGATCCCCGCCGCCAACGAGTTTCTGCCCGGATTCCTCCAGGCTCACAACGAGCGCTTCGCCCAGGCCCCCGCTCAAGCTGAGTCAGCTTGGGGCAAAGCCCCCAAACCAGCCGCCTTGGAGCGCATCCTCTCGCTGTGCTACCCGGCCAAGGTGAGCCCGGACAACGCCGTGCGTCTCGACGGCATGATCCTGGACATCCCCCCGGGTCCCGCCAAGCGAAGCTACGCCAAGCTGCCGGTGGAGGTACGCCAACTGCTAGACGGCCGCTGGCGGGTGTACTACCGCGACCGCGTCATTGCCGAGGCTCCCGCTACCCAGATCGCCGAACTCACCCGAACCCGACGCCGGCGCAAGGGCTTCCCCGCCGCCCACGACGATGTCTGGGTCTTCCTGGCTTCCAAACCCTCGACCCAAGAACTGGATCTACTGGACCAACTCGGTGCAGGCCGACCTGCCGCCAACATCCGCCGCGCCGGCCCAGGCGCCATCATCGGAGCCACCAGAATCGCTTGAATGTGACTCTTTCGCTCTGCAAAAGAGGTGACACTATCGCGTTGCTACAACAGCCCTTCAGGGGGCAGCTGGGCTTACTCAGAGAGCCGCGCGATCTGGGCTGTGAGGGTGCGGCCGTCGCGCCAGGAACGGATGACGACGGGGTCTCCGGGCTTGAGCTGCGCGACGATGTGGGTGTAGCTTTCGACATCGGTGATCGGCTGGCGGTTGATCTTGAGGATGACGTCTCCCCTTTTGATGCCGGCCCGGACTGCGTCTCCCACTGGGTTGGCTGTCGCCACTCGGACGCCACCAGACAGCCCCGTCTCCTCCCGGATTTCGGGAGGGATGGTCTCGACGGTGAGGCCGAGTCTGTCCCTCTCTACGGGGGCCCGCTCTCTCTGTGCGACTTCCAGGGAGAGGGCCTCGATTGTGACGTCCAGGGTCATGGGTTTGCCGTCACGGATGACGCCTATCTTGACGGTGGCGCCGGGGCGGCTGTTCTGGACGCGGGTAACGAACCAGTCGACTGAGGTAACGTCGCTGCCGCCGAACTTGGTGATGACGTCTTCGGCTTTGAGGCCGGCGCGGTCGGCAGGGGTGTCCTCGAGGACTTCCTCGACGAAGATGCCTGAGTCGACGCCATAGACGCCCTTGATGGCCGGGGTGAGGGGCGAGACGAGCACTCCGAGCTGACCGCGAACGACGGGCTCGCCGCCCTTGAGGGCTTCGATGACCTGCTTGGTGTGTGTGTCGATGGGGATGGCGAAGCCGACGCCGACGTTGCCGCCAGAGAGACGACTCGTGAATATGGCCTGGTTGATGCCGATGACTTCGCCGCGGATGTTGAGGAGGGCACCGCCGCTGTTGCCGGGGTTGATGGGGGCATCGGTCTGGATGAGGTGGCGGAAGGGACGGCCCGGAATGTTGGATTCGATCTGGCGGTCGAGGGCGCTGATGATGCCGACGGTGACGGTGGGCTCGTAGCGGAGGGGTTCATCGAAGCGTCCGCTGCCGCCGCCGTAGCTGCTGAGTCCTCTGGCGCCGAAGGGGTAGCCGATGGCCATGGCCCAGTTGCCGACATTGAGGTCGTCTGCATCGCCAAGCTTGGCCGCGACGAGCGGCTGATCGGGGTCGATCTTGATGACTGCGAGGTCACTGAGCTTGTCGGTTCCGACGAGATCGCCAGTGTAGGTCTCGCCGCTCGGCAGGTGGATTTGGATCTTGCCGGCTTTGCCGACGACGTGGTGGTTGGTGAGGATGTAGCCATCGGGGTCGATCACCACGCCAGAGCCCTGGCCGACCGCGGGGAGGCGCGGCATTGGCTGTTGTCCGCGGGGTGAGGGAGCGGGGCCGCCCGGGCCGAAGAAGTCCCGGTACCAATCGCGGAACCCAGGCGGGAGCCGATCGGGGTCTACGTCGGGTGCCGGAACGAAATCGGGCGGCAGAACGAAGGGCCCCGGCTGGGACCCGGCCCCGGGGCGTCCGGCGAGAGGGGCTTCCTCTGCTTCTATGAAGACGACGGCCGGCTTGACGGTGTCGGCGATCCAAGTGAGGCCGTTCTGAACGGCTTCGAGGACGGCGAGGTCGGGTGGGGGCGCGGCGTCGGCCACGCTGCGCGAGGGTCTGTCGATCAAGACAACGAGTGCAATGACCACCAGCAATGCGAGAAGCAGAGAGGCCGTGAGGGCCACCTTCGCTGTGCGCGTGTTGGAACGCAACGGCATGACACTCCTCCTTAGGGAACGACCAGGGGCACTCACACTAGTATACCCGGCGCGAGCGCTCTGCCCTGTCTAGTTGTTGGACACCGCCGAGCGGGTTATGGTTCCGCGGAGGTGCGATCGCTGTCTTCGGGCTGTGGGGCGTCGCGGCTGCGGGAGAGGTCCTGCACGAGCTCGCGAACGAAGTCGGTTGCGGTGGCGCTGCCTTCGGCAACTGCCTTTCGGGCGGCTGCGAGGCGACGTGTGAGGCGGTCGCGTTCGGCGGCTGCGAGGGTACGGGTTTCTTCGATGAGCTCACCCGCTCGGTCGAGCTCTCTCTGAGCGACTTCGAGCTCGCCGCGGCCGAGGGCCTCGAGAGCGGCACGGGCATGCTCGAGCACTGACTCCCTGGTAACGGGCTGGCTTGCGACCAGCCGCGTCTGGAGTTGGTCGACGTCTTGTCGCAGCAGCCGAACCTGCCAGACGGAGTAGGCACAGGCAGCGGCAAGGACCAGCCAGACCAAGAGCGCAAGACAGCTTCTCATCGGGCGCGCCCCCTTTCCGAGTGTGACGAAGACCGCATGGTAGCCGGCTCGGCCAGGAGCTTGATTGCGAGAGACTCCAAGGCGAGGTCGACATTGGCGTTTCGCTGGAGGCTATGCTTGGTCTCCAGTATAGCAGCAATGGCGCGCTCGTCGGCGGCGATCCGCCCGCTCTTTCGGCGACTGACGGCTTCGGCGTAGTCGGGGTTGACGAGAGGCGCGCCGTGGGCGGCGGCGAGGCGGTCGCGGTACCAGGAGACGATGACGTCCAGGCACCAGGGAAGGTCAGACCGGAGTCTGCCGCCGCCGGCGGCAGCAGGGGCGGAGCCAGATTCTGAGGAGGCATCCTCGGTTTCGGTCTGTTCCTCACCGTCGTTCTGGGCTTGTGAGAGGGCGAGGGCCTGGAGCTTGATCTCCTCCGCGAGGCGCAGGCCGCCGGAGGCTGCGCGGGCGTGGAGGCCGGCGCAGAGGTCGAGGAGTGCGTTGCGGACGGCCAGCACATCGGGATGGTGGGCTGCGCCTACGGCCCAGGCGACACGGCCGCCCGAGAGGGCAGCGATGGCGGCGGCGACGGGGGCGTCCAGGCCCAGGGTCTGGAGATGGTGCACAATGGCCTCGATGCCGGCCAGCTGGAAAGCCACTTGCTGGCAACGGGAGGGGATCGTGGGGGGGAGGAGCGCGGGGCGGGAGGTGACGAGGATTATGACGGCGTACGGCGGCGGCTCTTCCAGCGCCTTGAGGATAGTGTGAATGGAGAAGGGGGCGGTACGGTCGGCGGGGTCGAGGATGTACACCTTGCGGCGGCCCATAGCGGGTCTGAGGTTGATGTCGTAGACGAGGTCGCGGCGGATACGGTCGATGGGGATTACCGACGTTTCACGTTTCCCTGGAGGGCTGATGAGGCGTACGTCGGGGTGGGTGCCCTGCGAGATGAGGCGGCAGGAGCGGCATTGGCCGCAGGCGGCGGCGGGGTCATCGGGGCTGGGGCGGTCGCAGTTGAGCGCCTGGGCGAAGGCGAGGGCGGCTGTAGACTTGCCGACGCCATGGGGGCCGGAGAACAGGTAGGCGTGTGAGACGCGGTGGCGCGTGATGGCGTTGCGAAGGGCGGTGGCCGCTCTCGTTTGTCCGATCAGGTCGCCGAGCCGCACGTTCGGAGGGCCTCAGAGCTTCTCGAAGCGCTCAACGTCGAGGACGAAGACAGTTGCGCCGCCGACTTGGACTTTGACGGGGGTGGGGATGCAGGTGCCGATCGGCTCGATGGTGGGAGGGAAGACGTTGATGAGCTGTTCCCTGGTCTTGCAGTGAGTGCCGAGGACTTCGACGACAGCGTTGACCTGGTGCTCTTCGACGCCGATCAGGAAGGTGACGTTGCCCTCCCGGAGGAGGCCGCCGGTGCTGGAGATGTGTGTGAACTGGTAGCCACGCTCGAGGAGCGCGTCGGTGACCTTGCGCTGGTCCTTGTCCTGCACGACTGCGATGACAAGCTTCATGGCGCGTCCTTTGCCCGCCCGGCGAGGGGACGACTATGTTTGGAGCAGCCGCCGAACGAGGCTGGTGACTTGCGCGTTGACGATGTGGGCATCGGGAGATCCATCGATAAGCTTGACCCGTTCCGGTTCCTCGCGTGCGAGCTTGCGGAATCCCTCGGCGACGCGCGCGAGGAACTCGCGTCCCTCCGATTCTAGCCGATCCAGGCTGTTCTCGTCCAGTCGGGCGTGGTCGGGGGGGATATCCAAGACGATTGTGAGGTCGGGAGAGATGCCGTCGGTGGCCAGAGCATTGAGCCGGCGAAGGAGGTCGCAGTCGAGGCCGCGCCCGTGGCCCTGATAGGCGAGGGTGGAGTCGGCATGGCGCTCGCACACGACCACTTGCCCCTTTTCGAGGGCGGGGCGGATGACCTCGGCGACGTGGAGGGAGCGATCGGCGAGGTAGAGGAAGAGCTCGGCCGTGGGAGTCATGTTGCGGTCCGGGGAGAGGAGGAGATCGCGGACTGTCTCGCCGATGTGAGTGCCGCCGGGCTCTCGGGTGAGGCGGACGGAATGACCCTCCTTGCGCAGCCAGTCGGCGAGGAGGCCGGCCTGGGTCGTCTTGCCGGAGCCGTCTATGCCCTCGAGGGTGATGAATGCTCCTGACACGTCACCATCCCATGGTGAGCTGGGTTTCGGAGTCGTCGGCGATGGCCTTGCCGTAGCGGCCGCCGCCGCCGGCGAGCAATGGCAGGCTGCCCTGGCGTGCTTGGACGACAAGGTGGGCGAGCTTCTGCCCTACGACCAGTTGCAGTTCGTCGGGCGCGGCTTCGTGGAGCACGTGCATCTCCGTACCGAAGCGGTTGAGCAGCTTGCCGAGATTCACAGCGCCGATCCCCGGGAGGAATTGGAGCGGAACTTGATAGTGATAGGGTGCGCGGTGCTCGGGCGGGCGAGGCTCCGCGTAGTCAGCTATTTCGGCGATGCGGTCGAGCACTCCTTTCACGACGCTGTGGCTGCCGCAGAGGGGGCAAGAGAGGACGGGAGGCTCGGCTGGTGCGATGGTCTCGCATTGGGTGCAGAAGGTGCGGTGGTACTTTCCGAGCCGGGGGTCGAGGCCGTAGTTGGCGAGGAGGCGGCGGCCGTGCTGGCGGCGGAGCGACCAGAGGACCTCCTGGAAGTTGACCTCATCCAGCCAGAGCACGTTGTACTCACGCGCGATCTTGGGCAGGGAATGGGCGTCGGAGTTTGAGAGGAGAGTGAGCGGGGCGAGTTCGGCAATGCGGTCAGCTAGGCGGCTGTCGGCACTGAGGCCGAGCTCGAGTGCGGCGAGGTCGGCCAGGCCGGATTCGGGGAACATGTCGCGGAGGCGAGGGACGCAGGAGCCGTAGGGGCTCTTGTGGGGCGTGAAGGCGTGGGCCGGGATGAAGATGCCACCGGCGGAGTGGGTCATGCGGAGGAGCTGGCGTGCCGGGAGGCGGCAGCGCTGGGAGCTGAGGTCGAGGTTGGTAACGAGCCGGCGAAGGAGGCCGACGAAGACCTTGAGCTGCTCGCGTTGGGGGAAGTAGGAGACGTGGTGGGAGGCAGAGCCATCATCCTCGACGGTCTCGAGTTCGCAGCCGAGGAGGACAGTGGTGGCGCTGTGGTACCGGAGGCCGCCTGCGGGGAGTTCGACCATCTCCCCGGCTTCGACGAGTGTGTCTATGTCCTTCATGACGGCCGGAGAGCCGCAGTCCACGATGCCGGCGAGTTGGATGCCCTTGCGGAGGGCGCATTCCTTGGCGATGTTCTCGAAGGTCAGGTCGCGCGCGGCAGTGATCTTGACCGGCTTGCCGGCGCTGGTGCGTCCGATGTGAATATGGAGGTCAGCGTAGATCTTCCGCATTGCGGTGGGCTCGGGGTGGTGACGTTGGCACCATTCGGGGACGGCTGAGGGCGATGTGGGCCCGTTCGCAGGCGTGGGCACGCAAGTGTTTGGGGAGCTCGCGGAGACGGGCCGCGATCATTGATTTGCCGGAGGCGCTGCCACCGGCGATGCCAATCACGAATGCGGACACGGGTATCCTCTCACCGGCCGGTGTGGCCGAATCCGCCGGCGCCGCGGCCGGTTGTGTCCAGCTCGGAGACAAGCTCAACCTGTACACGAGTGACGGGAGTGATGACCAGCTGGGCGATCCGATCGCCGCGATTGACGGTGAAGGGTTCGGCGCCATGGTTAATGAGGAGCACACGGAGCTCACCTCGGTAGTCGGAGTCGATGGTGCCGGGCGCGTTCAGCACTGTGACACTGTGTTCGGCGGCGAGGCCGCTGCGGGGGCGAACCTGCCCCTCGTAGCCGGGGGGGAGAGCGATACGGAGGCCGGTCGGGACGAGCTGGGATGCTCCGGGGAGCAGGGAGGTGGGAGTGTTGACAGCGGCGCGGAGGTCGAGACCTGCTGCTCGCTCGGTCATGTAGGAGGGCGGTGGCAGGTCATGGGCCTCCGGGAGCTGCTGCACGTAGAGGATGGGTCGTGTCAACTGGGCTGGGCCTCTTGGATTGGGGTCGGGGAGCTCGCCCGTGTGTCGCAGGATGAGTTCTGTTCCGGATGACGAACACCTCCCTGGAGGGAGAACGCGCGAGATGAGAAAGAAGAAGCGCCGGCGGCGAGGGTTCGGGCGCGCGATACTGCCGCCGGGGAGGTTTCATACGACGAAGAAGGGGAAGCGCGGGTACTCGCGGCTGAGGAGCCGAGAAGAGGGTCGGAAGGCGATGGGAGAGGAGCCGGAGGAGCGGGGCTAGGCGACTCTCTTAGCGCCCACAAATCTCCGAGAGTAGTACCCGGTGTCCATGCGATCGATACGGACTCGGCCCTTGCCGCTGGAGGCGTGGATGAAGCTCCCGTCGCCGACGTAGATGCCAACGTGGGAGATGCCGGGGCGGGTGGTGTGGAAGAAGACGAGGTCGCCGGACTGGAGGTGTTGGCGGGAGACCTTTACGCCCAGGTTGTAGAGGGCCTTTGCGTTGTGAGGGGCGCTGATGCCGTGGTTTCGGAGGACACGTGCCACCAGGCCGGAGCAGTCCATGCCGCGAGTGCTCATGCCGCCCCACCGGTATCTGACGCCCTGGTACTGGAGCGCGGCCTGCACGAAGCGGTGCTGGCCCTGCTGGGAGGATATGGGGCTGTCCCCGGGGGTCGCCGGAACCATGAGGACGGTGCCGACCCGTAGGATGCGCTCGGGCCGGAGGCCGTTGGCTGCGGATAAGCTTCTAACGGTGGTGCCGTGGGCGCGGGCGATTCTCCAGAGGGAGTCGCCTCTCCCGACGGTGTAGAGCTTGGTGGCAGGCCTGTCCGCGGAGGGATTGCCGCCGTTGGAGTCGGGGATGGTGAGCTGGCGGCCAGGGCGGAGTATGTTCTCGGGTCGGAGGCTGTTGGCTGCGGCGAGTCTCTGGACGCTTGTCCCGTAGGCGCGTGCGATGGTCCAGAGGCATTCGCCGCTGCGCACGCGGTGCATTCGCGGGGCGGGATGCTCGGCCGCTGCGGTGTCCGAGGAAGTGGTTTCCGGGCGCGGGTCTGAGGTCTGGGGAGCGCCCGGGATCTGGAGCCGGCGGCCCACCCGCAGCACGCCGCTGGGCCGGAGGTCGTTTGCCGCGGTCAGAGCGCGCACACTGGTGCCGTAGCGTCTTGCGATGAGCCAGAGGCTCTCCCCGGAGCGGACGACGTGGAAGCCCCGGACCTGTGGAGCGGCCGTGGAGCGGCCGGCGGAGGAGGGCGGTTCGGGGATGGTGAGCTGCCGGCCGGGCCGGATGATGTCGTCTTTGGCGAGTTCATTCGCCGAGAGGACGGCAAGGTAGGAGACGCTGTGGCGTTTGGCAATGGACCATACGGAGTCGCCGGAGCGGACGGTATAGGTGGTGTCGGCGGCTGCGGGAAGGGCGAGTAGGGCGAGAGAAGACAGGCACGTAGCTAGACAGGCAAGATGGCGCATGATTATAGTACTACCGCTCTCTTTGTGAGTTCGCGTCGCCGGCCTGTGCTGGACATGGCCCACAATCCGCACCGTGGCGCGACGAAGCCATTTCCCGCCTATCAGGGAACGCCTCGCCAGATCCCCCTGAGTGTCGCAAGAGCCTATCATAATCCGCCTCTCACTGCAAGCCCAGTCCGCCTCGGACCGGTAGGTTTTCGGCAAGACGGGCAATGGCAAGCCCGCTTTCCGGGTAGAGCCCCAGCGCGAGGATGGCGGCTGCGAGCAAGATGACCAGAGCTGCCCGCCAGCCCCGCAGGGCAGCGGGGCGCGGGGAACGGAACGCCCAGAACGCGGGCAACAGCGCGGCTGCACCTCCCACCATCGCTAGCACCGCGAGCCACTCCCATCCCGCAAGTAGTAGCGCACGAGACACTAGTATTCTTCCATGAAATCCGGCGGTGGGAGGGATGCCCAAGAGGGTGAGCCAGGAGAGCCCCCTGGCGGCGGCAGGGAGGGCCGACGGGGAGGGCTCCGGGGAGGCATCGGCGCGGGCGGGGGCAGCAGCGCCCAGAGCGGCGGCGAGCAGAACGGCTATGAGATGCAGGGCTGCGGCTTGGAGGCCGCCAGATGCCGGCATGTGAGATGCGGCGGCCAGGGCCAGGATGGCATTGGCGAAGGCTGCTATGACGATCCATCTGAAGCTGTGAGCGGCTCGACGAGGCCGCAGGGCGAGCGCCGTTGCGATCACGAGGACGATGGCCCCGCACGCTGCCAGGGCGAGCGTAATCGTGGCGATCTGTGTAGGTGGCGTATTCATGGTGACATCGAGAGGGCGGTGCGGAAGACGAGGTGGGCCCAGCGAGTCAGAGGAGCGGTCCACAGGCCAAGGACGAGTAGGGCCAGCACGAGCAGGGAGAGCGTGACGGAGAGCCAGGGCGAGCTCCACCTCAGGGGCGGTGAGGGTTCGCGGCGGAGGAAGGCGCGCCGGAAGGCGTCCAGCAAGGCCAGGACTACCAGCAGATTGGCGGCGAGTATGGCGGCCATGAGCCAGGTTAGCTCAGACTCGGCGAGGCCGGAGAGCAACAGACGCTGGGGCAGGAATCCCGCCAGGGGCGGCAGTCCGACGAGCGAGAGGCCGCCACACAGGAGCGCGAGAGCTGCTATGGGCATCTTGGCGAGAAGTCCGCCCAGAGCGGGGAGGGAGTCGGTGCCGACACGGGCAGCGACGGCAGAGGCTGCGCACCAGACGGCGAGCAGGGCAAGAGGGGCGAGCAGGAGGTGGAGGGATGCGGCTTCGAGTAGACGCGGCGAGGCGGCGGGGCCTGCCGCCGCGGCGAGCGCGATGAGGAGGTAGCCTGAGTGCACGACGGTGAGCCAAGAGGCAAGGTGGCGGAGGTCTTGGGACAGGTAGGCGCGGACAGCGCCCCACCACAGGGACGCCAGGCCGAGTATGAGTCCAAGGCTCGCGAGAGTGGGGAGGTTGGGCAGGAGGAGCGATCCGGGCAACAGCCGGAGGAGTGCTGATCCGCCGATCAGGGGGAGGAGCACCGCTGGAGCCAGCGCTGGGGAGATACCCTCGCGCGTGAGGCGCGGCAGCCATCCGTGGCCGGGAACGCACACGAGACAGGGGAGCATGCCGAGCAGGAGGAGGATGCCGATGAGGCGGAGCGCGCTCGGGTGGGCGGCGAGCAGCAAGAACTGAAGCGATGCGATGGAGGTCTCTCCCGCCTCCTGCCACATGATGAGGACGCCAGCGGTTATCAGCAGCCCGCCGATGTAGGCTGTGCCAAGAAGGTGGTTGGAGGCGCGAGGGGCATCGAGGGCGGCCAGCAGCCAGAGCGCGACGAAGGCGGCGCAGACGGAGAAGGTGAGCAGAATCAGATCGGCGCTGAGAGCGGAGGTGACGCCACAGCCAATGGCCGTCACGAGGAGAGCGCTCCGGTGATGCGCGGCATCCGCCGCGGGTTGGCCGAGGAGGTGCATATGAATCAGGAGGCCAATGGCGTAGAGGGCCAGCAGGACAAGCGTGCAGAGGGCGTCGGCCCGGAGGCGGAGGTGGTAGAGGTCACGGGTCCACCAGTAGTCGGCGGTGATGGAGCTGCCGCCGAAGGTGAGGGGGAGGAGGCAGACGCTCAAGCCAAGGCCCATGACGCAGACGAGGGCGCCAAGTATGAACGGGGCGCGTGCGAGGGCGCGCGCCTCTTGCTCTGAGTGCACGCGGAGGGTGAGACGAGGGAACAGCTCGATGCAGAGGGCGGAGAAGAAGGGAAGTACGAGCAGCCAGTTGAGGAGGAGGGTGTCTGGGGAGATGGCAGTCATGAGGGCCGACCTTGGCGCTGCCTGGAACCAGTCTGGGGGTCACGCGGCGGCATGCTATGGCCGCTAGAGATCGTCCATCAGCTGATGGGTGGGCTCGCGCTCGGGCGGAGCGACGATATAGCCGCAGAGCTGATCGACAAGGATGACGTCGTCCTCGCCGAGCACCTGAACTCCGACGGTGTGAGGGCCCGGGGCGAGGGTGGAGGTGTCCCAGCGGTAGCTGTAGGGGGGGAAGTTGGTGATCGAGCGAGTGACTCCGTCGACGGAGAAGAGGACGAAGCGAGCGGGCGGGCCGGAGTAGCTGGCCACGAGATCGGCCTTGTCACTCAGGGTGGAGCCGGATCGGGGGAAGAGGGCGAGCTGGGGCTCAGGTGCGGGCGGCAACGGGAGTTCGAGGGCCGCAGGGGCGAATGTGGGCAGTAAGGGTGGTTGCTGGGGAGACTCCTGTTGCCCCGTCTCTTGGTACGGGACCTCGGGCTGAGGCTGGCCTCCCTGGGGGGCGGCAGAGGAGGAGGCGGCCCCGTCGCGGTCGAGACGTCGGCCGATCCAGGACTGAGGCGGTAGGTAGGCTGGTATGTAGATGGTGTCGTAGAGCTGGCCTTCCCAGTAGGCGTACTGGATGCAGACGGCCAGGCCTGCGAAGTAGTCGACTGCGGAGAGTCGCTGGCCGTCGACCCAGACGGCGGTGGGGATGGTGTGGAGTCTGTCGATCCAACGCACTGTCTCGCCGCACTGTGCGAGGAACTGGTCGGTAGGTATCTCGCGGCCGGCGTCGGGGTCGAAGTCGGAGCTGGGCACATCTTGAGGATCAATGAGGGGAGCGTTGATCTCGTCGGGGGCGAGGGGGACGGTGGAGGGAAGGGATCCCATGGTCTGCCACAAGTGGACGGTGCGGGCGAGGAGTGCGAAGGCCTCGCCGGCTGAGGCCCTGCGGAGGCCGCCGTCAGCGGTCTGGAGCTGCAAGAAGTCGGGTAGTGACCCAGAATCGGCGAGGTAACCGGAGGCGAAGTCCGCCAGGTCGACGACTGACTCGCCTGGGACAGTGCGCGCTGCGAAGTTGGGCAAGCCGACGGACGGGATGGTTTCCTCGAGTGCGCCTTCGGCTGCGGGGAGCTGGGCGAGGCAGAGTGGGGTGCTGAGGAGGAGCAAGATGAGACAGCAGGCAGTGGTGGCGGAGGGAACTGCAGGTGCTGCCAGTGCGCGGGTCAGAGAACTCATTCTGCATCACCCTTGGCGCCGCGACGTGGATCAGTCGGCTGCTCTGTATCGAGGTAGACGCGCCGGACGCGTTTGCCGATGGCCGTCGGGACCTCATGGACGACGGTGCCGGCCCACTGGGCAAGCTGGTTCGCCGTGATGCGAGAGTCTCCTTGTGGGCCGATGAGGACGACCTCGTCTCCCACCTGGGCGTCGGGGGAGGCGGTAAGGTCGACGATGGTATGGTCCATGCAGACGACGCCGATGATGGGGCATGGGCGGCCGCGCAGGAGGACATGAGCCCGGTTGGAGGCTTGGCGGGGGTAGCCGTCGGCATAGCCGAGAGGCAAGACGCCGACGAGGGTGTCGCGGGGCGTGACGTAGGTGCAGCCATAGGAGACGGGGCTGCCGGCGGGGAGTCGATGGCGGAAGGAGAGGGCGGTCTTCCAGGTGAGGGAGGGGCGCAGGTCTATGGATGGCAGGCCGGGGGCATCGGGCAGGATGCCGTGGAGCAGCAGGCCGGCGCGGACTGCATCGAGACGCATGTCGGGGAAGCGTAGAGCAGCGGCGCTGTTGGCGAGATGGCGCATACCCGGATCGATGGAGGCGGCTGCGATGTGGCGGATCGCTTGCTGGAAGCGGTGAAACTGAGCGCGTGCATAGGCAGTGTCTTCGGACTCGGCAGTGGCGAGGTGTGAGAATACGCCCTGGAGGGAGAGGCCGGGCAAGCTATGGATGAGTTGAGCGAAGGATGCTGCGTGCTCCGGGTGGACGCCGAGCCTGCCCATTCCAGTGTCTACTTTGAGGTGGACCTCGGCCGGTCTTCCGAGTCGCTGAGCGGCGCGGGAGAGGGCGCGGACGGTGTCTTCGTCACAGGCGGTCTGGACGAGGTCGAGGCGGATCGTCCAGGGGGCCGCTCGCGGCTCGCTTGCGGTGAGGAGCAGGATGGGAGCAGGGATGCCGGCTCTGCGGAGTTCGGCGGCCTCTATGAGGCAGGAGACCGCGAGGCCGTCAGCGCCGGCGGCGAGCGCGGCCTTGCTGACAGGGACGGCGCCATGTCCATAGGCGTTGGCTTTGACGACGGCCCAGAAGCGACACTCGGGTCCGAGGAGATGTTTGAGGAGGCGGGTGTTGTGGCGAACGGCTGCGGTGTTCACCTCCAGCCAGGAGTGCGTAGTGGGACGGCGTTTGCGCTGTAGACGGGCGGCGGTGGCGTGTTGGTCGTTCATGTGACTGGCAGCGTGAAGCTGAAAGTCGACCCCTTGCCGAGTTCGCTCTCGGCATGAACGTAGCCTCCATGGGCTTCTACGATGGAGCGGACGATTGCGAGGCCGAGGCCGGTGCCTCCTTTGCCGCGGGCGCGGGAGGAGTCGGCGCGGTGGAAACGCTCCCAGACGTTGGGGAGCTGGTCCGCGGGAATGCCCGGGCCGGTGTCCTTGACGTCGAGCCGCACGTGTGCGTTGGTCTGCCGGGCGGTGAGAGCGATCTTGCCGTTGGGGCTGTTGAAGCGCAACGCATTTGAGAGCAGGTTAGCAACGACCTGGTAGATGCGGTCGGAGTCGGCCAGGACTGCAGGGAGGTTTCCCGGCAGGTCGAGCTCGATGTGCATTCCCTCCTCCCG
The DNA here is from genome assembly GCA_029821495.1 of Candidatus Hebobacteria bacterium. Lineage (GTDB taxonomy): Bacteria > Armatimonadota > Hebobacteria > Hebobacterales > Hebobacteraceae > JALGTG01. Next base: position 8,971 of record JALGTG010000013.1, on the reverse strand, counting down.
CGCCTGGGCCTCGAAGGCTTCAACCGCGGAGCGGACGAGCTCAGGAAGGTCCACTTGTTCGAGCTTGAGCTCAACGGCGCCCGACTCGATTCTGGAGAGGTCGAGCAGGTCGTTGACCAAGCGACTCAGGCGTTCGACCTCCCGAAGGATGATTGTGGCGCCGCGGCTGCGCTCCTGGGTAGTGGCGGCCGTGCCATCGGCGATGGCGGCGGCGAAGCCACCGATGGAAGTGAGGGGGGTCCTGATTTCGTGCGAAGCATCGCTTATGAACTGGCGGCGCATGGTTTCGAGGCGGCGGGCGGCGGTGGTGTCGCGAACGACGGCGACCGCCCCCCATTGCCCGCTGCCGGAGGCGCGTACGGGGGCGACTTGGAGGAGCAGGTTGCGCCGGGGCCGGGAGAGTTCGAGATCAACGCTACAGAGACGGTTGCTGCTGACGCACTCCACGAACGGACGGTTGATCTCTTCGGAGAGGGAGAGCTCATCAATGCGAGCGCCGACGGCAGTTGCCTGGTCGAGGCCGAGGAGTGTGGCGGCCTGCGGGTTGAGGAGGGTGAGGCGCTGCTCGGCGTCGACGGCAATGATGCCCTCGGCAACCGAGGCGAGGATGCCGTGGAGTCGCGCCTGCTCCTGTGTTAGGTCGCTCAGGCTGGTCTGGAGGCTATCGGCGAGGGAGTCGAAGGACCGGGCGAGGTCGCCGACTTCGTCTTTCCCGGACATGCCAAGGCGATGGCTGAAGTCGCCGGCCGCCATGGTGGTGGCGAGCTCACGCATGCGGCGGAGTGGGCCGGTGATGCGTCCAGAGAGTCCAAGCGCGAGCAGGAGCGAGACGGCTATCGCGGCAATGACGGCGAGCAGCAGCAGCCGGCGCAACTGCCAGACGGTCTCATCGACAAGCTGACCCATGTTTGCTCTGGCATAGAGCGACCATCTATTGCCCTGGCGGTCGGTAAAGGGCACATGAGCGATGAGCATCCGCTCGGCGCAGAGGGCGAGCGCCGAGGGCACAACGGTAGTCTGGCCAGCGTGCGCTTGATGGGCACCGGGACCGGGGGTGTCTGCCTGTTCCCCGAAGGGGCCTTTCCCGAACACCTCGCTGTCGGCGCCGTGGCTTCGGAGGATGCACACCTGAGTTTGGCTGCTCCTCTCCATGGCGACGCGCAAGGTCTCGAGTTCCCGCCTTCGCTCCGAGTCTGAGAGGAGCGGCTCCAGTTGGCGGGCCATGTCGGTGGCCGTGGCGAGGAGGTGCTCGGAGGCGCGCTTGTAGTAGAGATTGCGGAAAGTAGCGTTGAGAAGGAGGCCGACCGTCCCAAGTGCGACGAGTAGGGTGAGGAGGTTGGCGAGGAAGACCCTCCAGAAGAAGCTACGCATGTGAGTCAGCGGCCGTCGTCAGGTTCAGAGGGCTCGGAGTCGGGGAGGGCGCGGGTCTCGAATCTATAGCCGAGTCCCCAGACGGTGGTAATTGCAAAAGAGCGGGACTCGGTGGCGCCGGTCTTCTGCCGGAGGCGCTTGACGTGGACGTCAACGGTGCGTGCATCGGATTCGGAGTCGTAGCCCCAGATGTGATCGAGGAGATCTGCGCGGGTGAAGACGCGACCGGGCGCGCTGGCAAGGTGCCAGAGAAGGCGGAACTCAGTTGGAGTGAGGTGGACCTCCCTGCCATCGACTTCGACGCGATGCTGAAGGCGGTCGATGCGGAGGCCCGGGAAGACGAGTGCTTCGGCCTCCTCGCCCGTGGTCGCGCCGCGACGCAGGACGGCCTTCACGCGGGCGACGAGTTCCCTGGCGCTGAAGGGCTTGACGACGTAGTCGTCGGCGCCCAGTTCGAGACCGACGACGCGGTCGACCTCGTCGGAGAGGGCGGTGAGCATGATGATGGGCACACGGGAGCGGGCCCTGATCTGCCGACAAACCTCGCGGCCATCGAGGCCTGGGAGCAGGAGGTCGAGCACGACGAGGTCCGGATGGTGCTCGCCGTTCGCGCGCAGGGCTTCACGGCCGTCTCGGGCATTGATGACCTGGAAGCCCTCCTTTACCAGGTAGAGCTCGATCAGCTCTCGGACGGAGTCCTCGTCGTCTACCAGGAGGACCTTGCGGCCCTGTCCGGTGGCATGGCCGGCGCTCTTGCTCATGTGCTGTCAGTCATCCTCGGGGCCAGCGTCGGAGCTTGGACTGGGGGCAGCCAGCTCTTCCTCGATGGCTTGTCGTACACGGGTACGGACAAGAACGCGCCCCATCATCTTGAGCGTCCCGTTAACGACTAGTGCGGGCGGGTTGACAACGCCGTAGTCGAGGAGAGCATCCATTTCCTCGACTTGTTCGACCTTGGCGTCAGGGAGATTCATCTCTGCGACGAGACTGTCCACGATCTTCCGGAGCTGTCTGCAGAAGAAGCACCCCTTCCCAATAATGCGAATCTGAAGACTCATCTCCGTGTATGCTCGTGAGGATTATAGCACCGCGTGCCAGCGGGGGCAACTGCGAAGATGTGAACCAAGTGTGAAAGTTGCTGGACCGGTGCTTGGGGGGGCGAGGGGGATCAGGGCTTGCGAGCTATGGCTATCAGGGAAACACCGATGGGGAGGCCGAAACGGGAGAGCCACCGACGTTCGAGACGGAGCAGGGCGATCAGCAGCCAGTTTATGGGCCTCGGGGGGACGATGAAGGCGGTACGGGGTCTGCGCTTCCGCCGGGGTATGAGTCGCTGGAGGAGCCTCAAGGCGGCGATGGGCGCGAGGAGGGAGGTTATCAGGTAGGAGAGCTTATCGATGCGGAGGCCGGCGCTGAGGAGGATCCGGCGAAGATGGGGCAGGCGATAGCGGCGAAGGTGGTCGAGCGCCTCGTCGTGCTCACTCCAGAGCTGGGGGCAGGCGGGGACGGTGATGAGCAGGATGCCGCCGGGTCGGAGGACGCGGGCGAACTCCCGGAGGGCCGCGGCGTCGTCGGCGACGTGCTCGAGGAGGTCGAGTGCCAGGATGGCATCCGCGGAGTCGGAGGTGATGGGGAGTGCTTCAGCAGTGGCAAGAGATAGGCTGCGCAGGCCACGGCGTCGGCAGTAGCGAAGGGCATCGGGGGCGCGGTCTACTCCCACGACGGGGCCGAGATCGACCAGGGCTTTGAGGGTGGCGCCGGTACCGCAGCCGACATCGAGGATGAGGGGGTTGGGGCGCGCGGCGAAGGCAGATTCGAGGAAGGCGCGCACGAGCTAGCGCCTGGCAACGAACCACCAGTAGGTGTCCTCCAGGTCGAACATTTTGGCGAGTTCGGGGGAGCGCACGGTAGCTCTCAGTCGCCTCAGAGGACAAGCATTGCGTCGCCGAAGCTGAAGAAGCGGTACTTGCGCGCGACGGCTTCGTTGTAGGCGCGCAGCACGTGCTCTGGGTCTGCGAACGCGCAGACGAGGAGGAGGAGGGTGGAGCGCGGCATGTGGAAGTTGGTGAGTAGTGCGTGGACGGCCTGGAACCGGTGTCCGGGCCGGATGAAGAGGTCGGTGTCGGCATCGCGGGCGCGGATGGCGCCGTGGTCTGCGGCGGTCTCGAGGGCACGCGCGGTGCTGGTACCGACCGCCACGATCCGTCTGCCGTCTGCGAGCGCCTTGGTGAGAAGGTCGGCCGCAGATTGGGAGATGAGGCAGCGCTCGGCGTGCATTTGGTGATCGTCCACATTTTCGGTGTGGATGGGGCGGAAGCTACCGAGGCCGACGTGGAGTGTGACGGAGGCGACAGCATGGACCTTCGCCCGGATGGCGGCGAGGATATTGGGGGTGAAGTGGAGCCCGGCTGTTGGCGCGGCGCTTGCGCCGGGGACGTCCGCATAGACTGTTTGGTAGTCGTCTTCGTCGGCGATCGCTCGGTGGATGTAGGGGGGGAGAGGCATCTCGCCCAGACGCGCGAGGGCGACCGACAGGTCGTCGGCGCCGCTGGGAGATCCGTCGCCCTGGGAGAAGCGCAGGATTCTGCCGCCGGCGGGTGTTCTGGCAAGGACTTCGGCCATGAGCTCGCCGTCGCCAAAGACGATGCGGCGCCCCGGCTGAATGCGACGGCCGGGAGTGACGAGCGCTTCCCACAGGCTCTTGCCGCGAGGTGAGAGGAGCAGCACGTCGGCTCTGCCGCCACCGGGCTGGCGGCGGCCGCGGAGGCGGGCGCGGATTACGCGGGTGTCGTTGAGGACGACTACATCGTCTGGCTGGAGGAAGGCGGGGAGGTCGCGGAAGGTGCGGTGTTCGATTCGGCCGGTGGCTCGGTGCAGAACCAACATCTGGGAGGCATCCCGCGGTCGCGCGGGCTGCTGGGCGATCAACTCGGGCGGAAGGTAGTAGTCGAAAGGCGAGATGTGCATAGGTTCAACAGCAGGGACGGTTAGGCCGCGAGGCGCATTGGCCAAGCCGGGAGCAGTGGGCGGCGGCGAACTCTCCGGGATTGTGTCCACAAGTGTGGGGTTCTGCCTTGCGGGGAGAGCGTCCTGCCGACCGGCGGAGGAGGGCGCGCCCGCGGGCTGGCAACGGCCGACGCATCGGCAGGCTAGTCCGGGTCTCCCTCGCCGAAGAGGGAGAGGGAGCGGCGAGAGTAGTCCTCCTCGATCATGGCGAAGTGCTGCTCGAAGGCTAGCAGCCATAGCATGATGACGGCCTGGTCGGCCGGGTAGTCGAGTACGCGGGAGAAGAACTGGGCGACGATTTCCTCGTAGCTCCGGGCAGTGTCATCAACGTCGTCAACGGCATAGGGGGGGCCCTCGCCTGACTCTCGGTGCATGCGAGCTTGAAGTTGGTCGAGGAACTCGCGCACGCTGGCCGGCGTGGCCCGCTCAAGGTGGGGGCCGAACTCCTTGCGCACGAGGTCGCGGAACTGGCCTAAGCTCAACACATTCGTTGCCCAGCGTTCCCGTCAGGATCAGAACTCCGGCTCGATGAGGCCGTAATTGCCGTCCTTTCGCCGGTAGATCACGTTGACCTGCTCCGTCTCGGCGTTGCGGAAGACGTAGAAGTCGTGGCTGAGAAGGTCCATCTGCGCGGCGGCCTCTTCGGGGTTCATGGGCTTGATGGAGAAGCGCTTGCTGCGCACGAGTGAGGGTGCAAGGGTGGTCTCGTCCTCTACGTCGAGGGCGGAATCCCAGGCCTCGCGAGTGTCGGGGTGGTCTCGGTAGCGACTGATCAACTTGCTGCGCGATTTCTTGACGCGGCGCTCAAGCTTGTCCACCAAGTTGTCGATGGCTGAGCGGACGTCGATTGCACGATCCTCGCCGCGGACGAGGATGCCGTTGGCGGTGATGACGATTTCGACCACGCGCCACTGGCGTTCGCGGGAGCATGTGATGTCGACGGTGTCGATGCGGTGGAGGAGGCGCTCGAGCTTGGTGAGCTTGCGCTCTGCAGTCTCCTTGAGTCCGCGGGGGAGGGCTACGCCCTTCGCTGTGATGTTGATCCGCATTTCTGCTCCTCGGGGTTGCTCTGTTCGGAAGCGGGCAGGGCCGGGCGCACGAGGGCGATCGCGTGGGCGGCGATTCCTTCGCGGCGGCCGGTGAAGCCCATGCCCTCGGTGGTCTTGGCTTTGAGGTTGACCCTGTCGGGGAGGGTGCCGATCGCGTCGGCCAGGGCGCGGCGCATGTCTGGGATGTGGGGGGCGATACGGGGTTCTTCCAAGATCACGGTCGCGTCCACGTTCTCGACATGCCAGCCAGCTTCTCGGACAAGATGGGACGTCTGCGCGAGTAGGGAGAGACTGCTGATGCCCGCGTACTGGGGGTCGGAATCGGGGAAGTGTCGCCCGATATCCCCGGCCCCAATGGCGCCGAGGAGTGCGTCGCAGACGGCGTGGCAGACGACGTCGGCATCGGAATGCCCAAGCAGACCACGGTTGCTGCGAAGCCGTATCCCGGCGAGCACTAGCGGTCGGTCCTCCACGAAGGCGTGCGCATCATAACCTATACCCGATCTGAAGGCGAATCCCCTACACACGTCGTCCCGTCCCTGCGACAGAATGTGTTCGCTGCGAGGAACATCTTCCTGGTGGGTGATCTTGATGTTATCCGGGTGGCCCAGCACGAGTTGGACGGGGTGTCCGAGGCGCTCCACGAGGGAGGCGTCGTCGGTGGCAGCGAGGCCGTCGCGGGCGGCGGTCTCGTGGGCGTGGAGCAGGAGGTCGCGGCGGAAGGCCTGGGGAGTCTGTACGAGCCAGAGGTGCGAGCGGTCGAGCGTGGTGGTGACGAGGCCGTCCGGTCCGGCCTCTTTCACGGTATCTGTGGCTGGCAGGGCGGCGACGGCGGCGCCGTGCCGGTCGGCGGCCTGGAGACAGGTGCGGACGAGTTCGGGTCTGAGGCAGGGCCGGGCGGCGTCGTGGATGAGGACCAGGTCGCACGATGGGCTGATTTCGGCCAGGCCGGCGCGGACGGAAGCCTGGCGCGTATCGGCGCCGGCCACGATGCGCTCGGTGAGAGAGGATTGGGGCTCCAGGAGTGAGCGACGGGCCCGCTCAACGTCCTGGGGAGCAACGACGACGACGATCTCGTCGAGCGCGCGGGCAGCCCGGAGCGCTTCCAGCGCGTAGAGGACAAGGGGGCGCCCCAAGAGAGGAAGGAACGCCTTGCTGTCAGGGGTGCGAAGTCTTTCTCCGCGACCCGCCGCTGCTATTATGCCGGCTGCGCCTATTAGAGTGCTCCTGGGGCCTCTCTGGGACGTCTCCGGGGTGGCCGAAGATCATCTTGCCGGCCACGGTTTGAAGCACACTGGTGACCACAACGGTGACGGTGGCACCGATGCGGTCCCTGCCGTGCTCGACGACGACCATGGTGCCGTCGTCGAGGTATGCGACGCCCTGGTCGGGCTCTTTGCCCTCGCGGACGATGGTGACAGTCATCTCCTCGCCGGGAAGGACGACGGGCTTCACGGCATTGGCGAGCTCGTTGACGTTGAGCACGGGGACGCCCTGGAGCTGGGCTACTTTGTTGAGATTGAAGTCATTGGTGACAATGGCGCCGTCGACGCCCTTGGCGAGTTGGACGAGCTTGGCGTCGACAGGGTCGCCGCTGCGGATGGATGCTCTGTATCGGTCATAGACACGGACGTGACTGCCGGGTCGTTCCTGCATCTGTCTGAGGATATCGAGGCCCCGGCGCCCGCGGTTTCGCTTGAGCGAATCGGAGGAGTCGGCTATCAGGTGCAGCTCCTCGAGGACGAAGTCGGGGATGTAGACGGGGCCTTCTATGAAGCCCGCTCGGGTGATGTCGGCGATGCGACCGTCAATGATGACATTGGTGTCGAGCAGTTTGGGGCGAAGGAGAGGTCCCGGGGCGGTGGCGTCTTCCGACTCCTTTGGGCCCAGGAAGAAGCTGACTTCCTCCTTCATGCTCAGGGTGATCACCACACCCAGGTAGACGCAGGCGATGCCGACGAGCGCGACGAGGGGTGGACCGAGGTTCGGGATCCTGAACAGGAGCGTTCCCAAGAGTGCAGTGAGTCCGAGGCCTACGAAGACGCCCAAGATGACAGCGATCTTGTCGCGAGGCGGGATTCTGCGGAGGTCCAACATGAAGTCGCGGAACAGGTCGAGTGCCTGCCGGTAGACGAGACTTGCGAGGGTGAACCCGAGGGCGCTGCAGAGGATGGTCAGGACGATCTTGGAGGCACCATCGCCGAGATAGAAGACGGGGCTGAAGTCCTCTGCACCGCGGATGTATTCGACGTATAGGACGGACCATGCCCATGCGATCCAGCCTGACAGGCCTGCCACGGTTAGGCTGAAGAGAAGTCCGATCAAGCGTGCCATTGGCGTACTCTCACCTCCTCATCTGTCGCGATTTCGCGCGATCCGGGGCCGCCGGCCCTCGTCCACCCAGGTTAGACACATGGGGGCACCAGCCTTCTCGGGCTCAGGACGAGAAAGCCGCCCGGAACGCCTGTGATAGGCCTTCCACCTCGATGGTCTGAATACCCTCCGGGGCGCCGACTGCCGGGTTCGGCGGCACCAAGCAGCGCCTGAAGCCGCGTCGGGCGAGTTCGGACAGCCGCTGGCCCAGTCTGGGCACGGAACGTATTTCGCCTGTGAGGCCCACTTCTCCTACACAGGCTGTGTGGCTCCGCACAGACACGTTGTGGTGGCTGCTGGCGAGGGCCAGGGCGAGGCCAAGGTCACTGGCGGGCTCAGTGACGCGGATGCCGCCGGGGACGTTGACGAACACATCTTCGCTGGCGAGAGGCATTCCCTCTCGCTTCTCAAGGACTGCCAAGAGGAGGCAGGCGCGGCCGTAGTCGAGGCCGGTCACGCTGCGTCGAGGGGTCATGTGGGGAGCGGCGGGGGACACCAGAGCCTGGACCTCGACGAGGAGGGGCCGGCTGCCTTCCAGAGCGGGGATGACGGCGGAGCCGGGCGCGCCTGCGCGGCGCTCGGCGAGCAGGGCTGCGCTGGCGTCGGGGACGCCCTCGAGGCCGTGCTCGGACATTTGGAAGAGGCCGAGTTCGTCGATGGAGCCGAAGCGGTTCTTGGTGGATCGGAGGAGGCGATAGCCGGAGTGGCGGTCGCCTTCGAGGGATAGCACGGTGTCGACTGTGTGTTCGAGCAGGCGGGGGCCGGCGATCGCGCCCTGCTTTGTGACGTGACCTATGAGGAGAGCTGGGATGCCGGAATCCTTGGCCAGGGAGAGGAGTCGAGCCGTGCACTCCCGGACCTGGCTCACAGTTCCCGGGAGCGAGTTGATGCCGGAGGCATACATGGCCTGGATGGAGTCCACGACGAGGAGTCGAGGGCGTGTCTGTTCAACCTGGCGAACGATTGCGTCAATGTCGGTTTCGGCGAGCAGGAGGAGGTCGGAGGAGAGTGCGTCGAGCCGGCGAGTTCGCATGGCCACTTGGGAGAGGGACTCCTCGCCCGTGACGTAAAGGGAGGCGCCGTGGGTGTCGGAGAAGCTGCTGGCCGCCTGGAGCAATAGGGTTTACTTGCCCATTCCCGGGTCGCCGGCGAGGAGCACGAGGGAGCCAGGG
>JALGTG010000145.1 GCA_029821495.1 Candidatus Hebobacteria bacterium | reverse complement strand
TCGCTGTCCTGGTAGATGGGGAAGCGGTTGCAGAGGTCTCGGACTTCGCGGCGGACCTGAATGCGGAGATCGGAGTCGAAGGGGTTCCGGAGGACGCGTCCCATCATCTCGCCTATCTGCCGCATCTCAGGTTCCTTCATGCCGCGCGTGGTGAGGGCCGGGGTGCCGGGCCGGATGCCGGAGGCGATGGCCGGGGGCTGGTGGTCGTAGGGGATGCAGTTTTTGTTGACGATGATGCCGGCCTCTTCGAGGAGGTTGGCCGCGTCGCGGCCGGAGAGGGTGAGGGGCCGGAGGTCACAGAGCATGAGGTGTGTGTCGGTTCCGCCGGAGACGAGTCGGACTCCCTGGGCTTGGAGTGTCTCGGCGAGGGCCTGGGCGTTCTTGACGATGTGGCGCTGGTATTCGCGGAATTCGCCGGTCATGGCCTCTTTGAAGGCGATGGCCTTGGCTGCGATGACGTGCATGAGGGGCCCGGCCTGGATGCCCGGGAAGATGGCGCGGTCTATGGCGTCGGCGAGGTGGCGCTTGCACATGATGAAGGCGCCGCGGGGTCCGCGGAGGGTTTTGTGGGTGGTGGAGGTGACGATGTCGGCGTAGGGGATGGGATTGGGATGGAGGTCGGCGGCGATGAGGCCCACGATGTGGGCGATGTCGGCCATGAGGAGGGCGTTGGCCTCGTCGGCGATGGCGCGCCAGGCTCCCCAGTCGATCGTGCGAGGGTAGGCGCTGAAGCCGACGACGATGAGCTTGGGCTTGTAGAGCTGTGTGAGCCTGCGGGCGGAGTCGTAGTCGAGTAGCTCGGTGTCGCGGTCGAGGGCGTAGTGGTGGACGCGGTAGTAGCGGCCGGAGAAGTTGGTGGGCTGGCCGTGGGAGAGGTGGCCGCCGTGGTCAACGGAGAGGGAGAGAATGGTGTCGCCAGCGTCGAGGACGGCGTAGTAGGCGGACATGTTGGCCTGGGAGCCGGTATGGGCCTGGACGTTGGCATGATCGGCGCCGAAGAGCTCTTTGGCGCGGTCGATGGCGAGCTGCTCGGCCTTGTCCACTGCGCCGCACCCGTTGTACCAGCGTGCGCCGGGGTATCCCTCGGCGTACTTGTTGGTCATGAGGGAGCCCTGGGCCTGGAGGACGGCCTTGGAGGCGTAGTTCTCCGAGGGGATCATGACAAGGGTGGTCTGCTGCCGCTCGAGTTCTTCTTCGAGGACGGCGGCCATTTCGGGGTCGGTCTGTTTGAGGGTGCGGTTCATGGTAGTCCTCTGTGTTCGTCGTGATGAAGACGGCCGGCGGGCATGCGGAGATATGCCCGCCCTACAGGGGCAGGAGCAAGCTCCTGCCGAACAGCCCGGCCCGATCGGCCGCGGTTTCGGGAGCAAGCTCGCGAAACACCGAAAGGGTTATTGGTGGCGGGGTTCCGTGACCCCGCCCTACAGCACGACGACGGACGGACAGAGGCAGGAGCAAGCTCCTGCCCAACGGGATTAGTGGCGGAAGTGGCGGACTCCGGTGAAGAGCATGGCCATGTCGTGGCTGTCGCAGGTGGCGATGGCCTCGTCGTCGCCGAGCGAGCCTCCCGGCTGGATGATGGCAGTGACGCCGGCGCGGGCCGCGGCATCGACTGCGTCAGGCTTGGGGAAGAAGGCGTCGGACGCCAGCACGGCCCCCTGCGAGCGGTCGCCGGCTTTCTCGACGGCGAGGTTGACAGCGTCGACGCGGCTGGTCAGGCCGCCACCGATTCCGACGGCTTTGGTTTCGCGCGCGATGACGATGGCGTTGGACTTCGCGTGTTTGCAGACGATCCAGGCGAACTTGAGGGCCGCCTCCTCCTGGGGTGTGGGAGCGCGCTTGGTGACGACGTCGAGCTGCGACGGTTCGGCCTCCGCGTCGGGCGACTGCACGACGAGGCCGCCGGAGACGTGCTTGAATGCCCAGGGGTCGGCAGAGGCGAGGTCGGGCAGTTCGAGCAGGCGCAGATTCTTCTTCTGCTTCAGGGCTTCCAGGGCCTCGGGGTGGTAGCCTGGGGCAAGGACGCACTCCATGAATCCGTGTCGTTCGATGCCTTCGAGGATCGCCTGAGCGGTGTCGGTGTCAACAGGGCGGTTCAGTCCGATGATGCCGCCGAATGCCGAGAGTGGATCGCCGGCGAGGGCATCGCGGTAGGATTGGGCGAGGGGCGCGCCGAGGGCCGCGCCACAGGGGCTGTTGTGCTTGACAACGATGGCGGCCGGCTGCTGGAACTCGCGGACGAAGGCGAGCACGGTTTCGAGGTCGAGGTAGTTGTTGAAGGAGAGGGCTCTGCCGTGGAGCTGACGGGCGGCGGCGAGGCCGACGGGAGAGGGGAGCGCGCGGTGGTAGAAAGCGGCCTGCTGGTGGGGGTTCTCGCCGTAGCGGAGCTCGTTGGCCTTCTGGTAGGGGTGGAGGAAGAACCGCGGGAATGGCTGGTCGGCGCTGACCGTGCCGGCGAGGTAGTTGTGGATGGCGGCGTCGTATCGAGCGGTATGGGCGAAGGCCTCCAGGGCCAACTGCGCGCGGGTATCGTCCGATAGGTCCGCGTCGTTGCCGCGCATTTCCTGCAGGAGGTCATCGTAGCGCGCCGGATTGACGACGATCGCCACGGAGCGGTAGTTCTTGGCGGCGGATCTGACCATGGAGGGGCCGCCGATGTCTATGTTCTCGATGGCGTCCATGAGGTCTACGTCGGGCTTGGCGATGGTCTGCTCGAAGGGGTAGAGGTTCACCGCGACGAGGTCGATGAGGGTAATGCCGTGCTTCTCGGCGGCAGCGAGGTGGTCGGGGTTGTCGCGGAGCGCCAGCAGCCCGCCATGGATCTTCGGGTGGAGGGTCTTCACGCGGCCGTCCATCATCTCGGGGAAGCCGGTGTAGTCGGAGACGTCGGTGACCGCGATGCCGCCGTCTCGGAGATGGGCGGCGGTGCCGCCGGAGGAGAGGATGTTGACGCCGAGGTCGACGAGGCCGGCGGCGAAGTCGCGGACGCCGGTCTTGTCGGAGACGCTGATGAGAGCAGTTTTCACGCGAGCCATGTGGCCGGCCTCATGCTGGGGGTGCAAACGATGGCGAGTATAACACGGCCGCCGCGGAGGTGTCAAAGCGGCGGGCAGGATGTGAGCTAGTCTGCGCCCGGTCGGCGGTCGCGGCGGCGGCCGATCCTCTGGATCAGGTGCTGAGGATTCGAGACAAGGGCGTTCTCGGCCTCTTCCTCGGAGAGCCCGGCGCCGGCCGCAACTGTGCGAGCGAACTCGTGGGTGAGAATGTCACTGGGGTCGTGGGTGTCGCTGTTGACGAGGAGGAGCGCTCCTGCCTGGCGTGCGGCAGAGGCGACGGCGCCGTTGGCGAGGGAGTGTCCGCGGCGGGCCGAGATCTCGAGGAAGATGCCGCTGCGGGCGGCGAGGCCGGCGAGCTCGACGTCGAGGGGGCCGGGGTGGGCCAGGACGTCGACATCGGAGCAGCGTAGAGCGGCGAGGTTGGTTCCGGGCGGGACGGGCTCGACGGGTGTTTCGCCGTGGACGACGATGATCTCGGCGCCGCGCCGGCGCGCCTCGGCGGCGGCTTCGGCGATGGCTGCGGGGGGCAGGTGAGTGAGCTCGACGCCCGGGATGGCCCGAATGTCCCAGTGGTCTTCGGCGAGCTGACAGTCGGCGACGGTCATCTTGAGGACGGAGGCCAGATTGCCCGGGGAGGCGTGGTCGGTGACGGCGATTGCGCTGTGGTCGCGGGCTACGGCGCGACGGATGAGTTCGATGGGGAGCAGGGCGCCGTCGCTGTGGGTGGTGTGAGTGTGGAAGTCGAAGAGCATTTGGGCCTTTCCTGGGTCAGGTTGATGCGCCAAGCTGGAGAAGCGCTGTCTCGACGATGTGAGCGGGCACTTCGCATCCGGGCTGGACGACGCCGATTTCGCGCGGCAAGACGAAGCGCGGGATGCCGCGCAGGGTCTTCTTGTCGGAGCGCATAGCGGAGAGGATGCGCGACAGGGGCATGTGGGCAATCCGGGTGGGGAGGCGAAGCGCGTCGAGGAGAGCAACCAGCCTGTCGGCGACGTGAGGCGGACAGGTTCCGAGGAGGCCGGCGATGCGAGCCGCCGCGACCATGCCGATGGCGACGGCTTCGCCATGCCGCAGGACTCCATAGCCCGCGGTGGTTTCCAGTGCGTGGCCGACGGTGTGGCCGAAGTTGAGGATCGCCCGGAGGCCCGACTCCCGCTCGTCTGCGCGCACGACGTCGGCCTTTATGGCGCAGCTCCTGCGCACGACGTGTGAGATGGCCGGCGGGTGGCGCCGGGCGAGCGGGCGCGTGTTGGCCTCCAGCCAGGAGAACAGGTCTGCGTCGGCGATGGCGCCGTGTTTGACGACCTCCCCCAGGCCGGCGCGGTAGTCGCGCGCGCGAAGGGTCTTCAGAAGAGTGGGGTCGGCGAGCACGAGGCGAGGCTGGTAGAAGGCGCCGACGAGGTTCTTGGCGCCCGGGATGTTGACGGCCACCTTCCCGCCGACGGAGGAGTCGACCTGGGCGAGCAAGGTGGTGGGGACTTGGACGAAGGGGACGCCGCGCATGTAGGTGGCAGCGACGAAGCCGGCTAGGTCGCCGATGACGCCGCCGCCGAAGGCAATGAGGACCGCGCCGCGGTCTGCGCCGGCCGCCAGGAGCGCGCCCCAGAGGGCGGCGGCGCGGCGCACGGATTTCTGTCTCTCGCCGGAGGGCACGTGCAGTGTTTGGCAGGGAGAGGAACCCATGCCCTCTCGGAGGGCGCCGCCGTGGAGGCGATCTACGGTTGGGTGGGTGACGATGAAGCGCGGACCCGGGCCGGCGGAAGCTGCGATCAGGTCATCTGCGCGTGCGAGTAGGCCGGGGGAGACGTGGATGTCGTAGGATCGGTCTCCGAGGTCAACGCGAAGCTGGCCCGAGGTCCGAGGATCAGGCTGTGAGTTGCGCACGGCGGCAGTTCCCGATGTTAGTGGAAGCGGCACTCGGGAGGAGCACCGCTTCCGCTGAGAGGTCACACACTGCGGCCGCCCCGGCTAGATCGGCCCGAGGGTGGCCGGGATTTCCTCTTCCTTGAGGATGCGGGGGGTGATGAAGAGGAGGGTCTCGGACTCCTGCACGTCTGACCTGTGCCGAGTGAAGAAGAGGTCGCCGATGAGGGGCAGATCCCCCAGGATGGGCAAGCGCCTCTCGCTGCTAGTGGTCGATTTATCCACGAATCCGCCGACGACGAAGGTCTCGCCGTCGCGGATGTTGACATTGGTGTAGAGCGTGTTCTGGGTGACAATGGGGTACTCATAGCTGCCGAACTCGGAGGGGACAGCGACGGTGCCGGTTATGGCGCTCTTGTTGTAGGGGACGGAGAGGGTGATGGTACCATCGCCGTTGATTCGCGGGATGATGGAGAGAGAGCTGGTTATGGGCAGGGTCGTCACACTGATAGTCTGGAGGTTCTGCCCACGCCAAGGGTCGCCCGCGAGGCCGCCGACGGTAACCCACGGGTATTGAACGATAACGTAGTTGTAGGCCGGGACAAGGTTCATGGTGGCGATGCGGATGGCAGAGGTGACGCGGCCGCGGCCCGTCTCGAGCAGGTAGGTGAGGGTGGCCTTGAAGTCGGCCCTGCCGGGAGGGTTGTAGCCAACGATGATGCTGGCGGCCGTGGACATGCCCTGCGGGGTGACGGAGGTATTTCCGGCGATGTAGTACCAATCGATGCCCATGGCCTTGTTCATGCTGCGGCTGACGAGGACCTCCTGCATCTCGACGATGACCTGCTGGGGCTTGCGGTCGAGGAACTTCAGCAGTTCGATGAGCTCGTTGATGCTGTCCTCGGTGCCGCGGATGAGGAGGGCGTTGAGGGGAGCGTAGGCGACCATGGACTCGATGCCTTCGGGCAGCCAACTGGCGAACCCGCCGCCGCCGCCCACACCGCCGAGGCCTCCGCCGCCTATTCCGCCACCCCGGCCGCCACCGCCGATTCCGCCGCCGCCACCCATTCCGCCGCCGCCCATTCCGCCGCCGCCGCGGCCTCCGCCGCCCATACCGCCGCCGCGGCCTCCGCCGCCCATTCCGCCCATGGCACCAGACTGGCCGAGGCCACCGGCGAGCGGGCCGAGAGCGCGAGGGGCCAGGGGCTGGTTGAGGACGGACCCGACATCGCCGACGGCACCCGAATACACCATCGGCCCCGGCTCTTCGGACTGGCCGAAGAGGTATGAGACGTACTGGGGTGGCACGTATTTGAGCGTGTAGGGCAGCCAGGTTGTCTCAGGCTTTGTGGCCTCAGGTATTCCGGGGACGGCGAGGGCTCTGATGGGGCGCTCCGGCCGCCGGTTGGCGGAGACGGTGTAGGCACCGTCCTCGCCTCGCCACCAGTGGAAGCCCTTTGCGGCGCAGATTCTCTCCAGCACGCGCTCGACGGGTACGTCTTGCTCGCTGAGGTCGATGTGTCCGCGAACGGAGGGATCGCAGACTATGTTGAGGCCCGAGTCGCGCGCGACGTACTGGAGGACGTCTGGGATTTCGGCGCCACTGACCTTGACGCTGACCAATGCCTCCGAGGGACGATCTGCTCCGTCGGACGCCACTGCGGCGGCCGTGCAGAGGGCTAGCACAAGGCTGCATGCGATCAGCGTGACAATTCGTCTCATAGGTTCCCTCCCGGTCGACTCACTCGTTGTCCGAACACAATCCTGCGATATCCTTCGGGGAGGGAAGAACGCCTCCCCGGTGTTGTCGAGCAAAGGCCGAGGCAAGGCCGTGGAGCGAGCGGCCAGCGACCGGCACTAGCGCCTGCCGCCACCGCCGCCACCGAAGCCGCCACCACCGCCGCCACCAGTGCCGCCGCCACCGCCGCCACGGCCACCGCCGCCGCCACCGATGCCACCGCTGCCGCCGCCGATGCCGCCAGTGCT
>JALGTG010000144.1 GCA_029821495.1 Candidatus Hebobacteria bacterium | reverse complement strand
GTGTACACGTTGTGGCTGTTCGCGATGGAGAGAGGGGCCCGGTACGGTGAGGGCCACAAGCTGCCACCACTAACGTACTTGACGTTTGTGTTCGCGGTTGCGCTTGGGTGGGTGGCGCTGCGGGAGGGGTTGGGGCCAGGGTTCTTGGAGGGTGCGGCGCTGATAGCGGCGGGGAATGTGGTGAGTGTGTGGCCGGGGCGGCGAGGGAAGGCGCAGGAGGAGAGAAGAGGGGGCCCGCGCGTGGCATAGTGTTGGGACCGGAACCGATCAGGGTCGAGCGGGTCGGAGTATGCGGAAGGAGAAGCACTCGATGGTGATGGGAGCAAGGTTGTCGGTGTGGAAGGTTGGGGCGATCGTCTGCGCGTTGGGCGTGATGGGGACGGCCGGGGTCGGGAACTGCGCGCTGGAGGATTCGATCCGGGTTGGGCTGACGTACGGGCGGCCGGCGCTGAGGTCGGTGACGATCTCGGGGGAGGGGGAGTGGAAGGCGCGGCAGTTCAGCGAGAGGTTCGATGGGGAGGTGAGGGTGACGGCCGGGAGGGGCGAGCTGGTGTTGGAGGCGAGGGGGCGGCGGGGAGGCGTGGGGCCGTGGATCGAGTTTGAGGGGGCCGAGGAGGGGAGGCCGCTTGGGGTTGACGGGCGGAGATATCGGGGGAGGCTGCGGATCGAAGTTGGGGATGGCGGGGCGCTGAAGGTGGTGAACACGGTGGGGCTGGAGGACTATGTGCGGGGGGTGGTGCCGAACGAGATGTTTGAGCATAGAGAGGCGTTCAAGGTGCAGGCGGTGGTGTCGCGGACGTACGGGATGTACGTGCGGGACATCGAGAAGAAGCATGCGGCAGACGGGTTTGACATCTGCACGACGGGGCACTGTCAGGTGTATCGAGGTGCGGGGTCGGAGAGGGAGCTGTCGGACGAGGCGGTGCGGGCGACGAGGGGCGAGGTGGTGACGCATCGAGGGAGGGTGATCTTCGCGGCTTATCATGCTAACTCCGGGGGCCGGACGCAGGCGGTGGACGAGGCCTGGCCGGGGAGCGTCAGGCGGGACTTCCCATATCTGAGCCCGGTGGTATCGCCGTACGACGTGGCGGCGACGGACCTGCGGGGGTATGAGTGGTGCTATCGATGGGAGCGGCGGGTGAGGGGGAAGGACATCGAGGATCGGCTGAGGGCGAGGGGGAAGCGAGTGGGGCAGGTGCGCGCGCTGTTGGTCAAGAGGCGGACGGAGACGGGGCGAGTGCGGGAACTGGAAGTGGTGGGGACGAGGGGGAGAGGGAGGCTGGGGACGCCGGGGGAGGTGAGGGCGGTGCTGGGCACGCCGAGCGCGCACTTGGAGGTGGTGCGGGGCGGGACGTTCTTCGATCTAAGGGGATGGGGGAGGGGGCACGGTGTGGGAATGTCGCAGCACGGCGCGTTGGGGATGGCGAAGGCGGGGTACTCGTACGTGGATATTCTGGGGCATTTCTACACGGATGTGTCGCTGGCGGAGGACTGCGGGAGGGGAAGGGCGCGGAAGCTGGCGCGGCCGGAGCTGAAGATGGAGTGCGCGGAGGTGCCGGCGGTGGCGGTGCCGGAGGGGAGGAGCTAGGGGTCGTTGAGGTAGGGGAGGTCCGGTCTGTCGCCCACCAGCGGTGTGGTGGGCGACTTAGTTTGTGGGAGGTGGGGAGGGGCGGCTTCCGTGCGTAGGCGGGGGGGTCGGGAGGGGCGAAAGAGGGGGGGCGGGATGGAGATGAGAGTGGATGGATAGGGGATTGACGAGACGATTTGCGGTGTTCTACTTCCTGGTGTTTCTGCCGGTTGGGATGCAGGCGCCGTATCTGTTTCTGTATTTCAAGCGGGTGGGTTTCACGGACTCGCAGTTGGGGACGCTGGCGGCGCTGCCGCCGCTGCTGAACGTGGTTGCGCCGCCGCTATGGGGGGCGGTGGCAGACGCGTTCGGAGATAGGCGGCGGACGCTGGCGGTGCTGCTGGTGTTGGCGGCGGTGTCGTTTCCATGGCTGATGTATGTGACGAGCTTCGAGGCGACGCTTGGGGTGCTGCTGGCGTTCTCGGGGGTGGCGTTCGCGCCGATGGCGATTGCGGATGCGATTGCGCTGGAGAATGTGGAGCGAAAGGGCGGGGACTACGGGAGGCTGCGGCTGTGGGGGTCGCTGGGGTTCGCGGTGCCGCTGCTGGTGTTCGGGTTGGTGCTGGAGCGTGGGACGGGCGGGGAGGCGGCGAGCCTGTATCCGATCTTCATGGGGTTTGCGATCTTCCGGCTGGTGTCGGCGGGATGGGTGGGGATGCTGCCGGCGTCGTGGGGGTCGAGAGGGAGGGGTTTCGACTGGCGTGCGGCGCGGGTGTTCTGGAGGCCGCGGTTCGTGGCGCTGGCGGGGTGTGCGGTGGTGGCGGCGGGGGCGATGTCGGCATACTACCTGTACTTCTCGATCTACCTGGATGAAGTGGGGATAGCGGACAATGTGAAGGGGTATTTCTGGGTGATCGCGGTGGCGGCGGAGACGGGGATGATGCTGGTGATCGGGGGGCTGATGCGGCGGATCGGGCTGAAGTGGACGTTTGTGCTGAGTCTGGTGGGGTGCGCGGCGAGGTTGTTTGCGTTCTCGTTTGCGCTGGGGCCGGCGGCGATTGCGTGCGTGCAGTGCCTGCACGCGCTGACGTTCGCGGCGCTGACGGTTTCGTCTATCACGTTCGTCAGCCGGATGACGCAGGCGGGGCTGCGGGCGAGCGGACAGTCGCTGTGGATGGCGCTGACGATGGGGTTGGGGGCGGCGCTGGGGTCGAAGCTGGCGGGGATGGCAGCGGGTGCGTTGGGGCTGATGGGGATGTTCCAGGTGTTCTCGGTGGCGGCGGCGGCCGCCGCGGTGGGGGCGGTGGTGTTGGTGCGAGAGCCGGAGGGAGGCGAAGGGGCGGGCCGCTAGGCGAGGGAGTGTGCGCTCTTGCCGAGGGCGGCGAGGTGGAGGTCGGGTGCGGGCTGCGGCTCCTCGGGGGGGACGAGGGGAAGGACGACGCGGAAGGTGGTTCCCCGATCGAGGGTGCTCTGGACGCCGATTTCCCCGCCGTGACTTTGGACGATGTTGCGGCTGACGGCGAGGCCGAGGCCGGTGCCCTTGCCTTCCTCCTTGGTGGTGAAGAAGGGGTCGAAGATGCGGTTGACATCTTCGGGCGGGATACCGCAGCCGCTGTCTTGGATCTCGGCGAAGAGGCGGCCGTCGGGGATGATGCCGGTGCGGATGGAGAGTTCGCCGCCGTCGGGCATGGCGTGGTGGGCGTTTATGATGAGGTTCATGAAGACCTGCTGGAGCTCGCCGGGGTTGGCCTGGATGGTGGGGAGGTTGCGGGCGAAGTCCTTCTTGAGGGTAACGTTGCCGACGATGAGCTGGTGCTCGCTGAGCATGAGGGTGCGAGCGAGGATCTCGTTGAGGTCAATGGTTTCGATTTTGTCCTGGCGGCTCTTGCGGGAGAAGGCGAGGAGTCCCTGGACGATGTTGGCGATGCGCTCGGTCTCGGCGCGGATGGTGCCGAGGTCCTGCTTGGCGCTGTCGCCGGCGGAGTCGTCCATGAGCATGAGTTCGGTGCGGCCGAGGATGACCATGAGGGGGTTGTTGATTTCGTGGGCGACGCCGCCGGCGAGGACGCCGAGGGAGGCGAGCTTCTCGGAATGGACGAGCTGGGCCTGGGTGCGGCTGAGCTCATCGAGGACGGAGAGAAGCTTCTCGAGCTGCTGCTGGGAGTCGCGGTATAGCTGGGCTTTCTCGAGGGCAAGGGCGGCCTGATCGGCGAAGATGGCGAGGGCGCTGAGGTCGTCGCTGGTGAACTCGGTGGGGCGAGACGACTCGTTGACGTTGAGGGTGCCGACAACGCGATCCTCGATGCGCAGGGGCACGGAGATGGCGGAGGAGATCTCGTCCTCGCGCTGGCGATCGGGGTCGAGGTCGGCGTGGCCGTTGGCAGGGCTGAGGAGGAGGGGCTTGCCGGTGAGTGCGACGCGGCCGGAGATTCCCTCGCCGAGCTTGAGGCGGGTAGAGGCGATGAGCTCTTTCCGTATGCCCTTTGCGGCCTTGATGGTGAGGACCTGCTGGTCGTCGTCGAGAAGCATGACGGAGCCGCGGTCTGCGTCGGTGACTTCGATGGCGGTGGTGACGATGAGGTCGAGGAGGCGTGGGAGGTCGAAGTTGGCGATGAGTGCATGGCTGAGCTCGCCCCAAGTGGTGAGCTGCTCGTCTTTCTTCTGGAGGGCGCGCTCTTTGCGGGTGAGTTCCTGGATGAGGCGGCGGTTCTGGGCCCAGTGGGCGGAGAGGCGCTCGCGGATGTAGGCGACGATGAGGAGGACCATGACGAGGAGGAAGCAGGTGGTGATGTCGCTTCCGAGGACCATGGTGAGGGGGGCGACGAACTGAGGGACGCCGTGGACGGAGTCGCCGGTGGCGGTGATGAGGAAGAGGCTGACGGCGAGGAGGAAGATGATGAGGAGGGCGAGCAGCCAGAGGCGCTCGTCGCGAAGCTGGGCCTGCTTGAAGGGGTCCTGGTCGATGGGGATGCTGTCGGCGCGGCGACGGGCGGCGCGCTTCACGGGGGTGCGTGCAGGTTGCTGTGTTGCTGTAGGCATATGTCAGCCGGGTTGGTCTCTTCTTCAGTGGGGACAGGCAAACGGAACTCGGCGCGGCACCTGTGGGAGCTGTGCCGAGGCGGTGTTGTCCCCTATAGTAGTGACTTATTCCATACTCAGGAGGGGGTCTGAGGGCGAGCGGGGGCGCGTGTGGGGACCCCGAGAGGGTCTCGGAAGGGCTTTGGCGGAGATGGGGGGAGAGCTGTGGGCTAGCCGGCGAGGGCGATGACGTCTATCTCCACTGCGATCCCGAGGGGGAGGTTGGCGGCCTCGATGGTGGTGCGAGCGGGGGGATCGGCGGGGAAGAAGGTGGCGTAGACGTCGTTCATGGCGGCGAAGTTGTGGATGTCGTCGAGGTAGACGGTGGTCTTGACGACTGCGGCGAGGGATGCGCCGGCGGCTTCGAGGATGGCTTCGATGTTGGTGAGGACGAGCTTGGTCTGGTCCTGGATGGAGCCGCGGACGACGTCGCCAGAGGCGGGGTCGAGGGGGCCCTGGCCGGAGACGAAGAGGAGGCCGGCGGCGCGGACGGCCGGGGAGTAGGGGCCTTTGGGTGGGGGGAGGTTGGGGGAGGTGATGATTTCCTTCTGGGTCATGGGTGCTGTCCTTTCCGGTGGGGGAGTGAGGGATGGCGCGCTGGGAGCGGGATCAGCGCGATTTGCCGCGGGCGACGATGGGCCAGGTTTCGAGGACCTCTCCGCCGCGGGCGGCGACGATCTCGTCGAATAGGTTGGAGACGACACAGGAGTGGTTTGGGATGACTTCGACCTTGTCGCCGACCTTGGGCTTGAGGACGGCGTCGGAGAGGTCGAGGAAGCCGTGCTCTTCGTTGAGCTTGACGAGGACGGCGTGGTTGTCTTCTTTGAGCATGCCGTGGCCGGGGGAATCGGGGGCGAGGTCGGCGGCGAGGGATTTGCTGCCGGCGTCGAGGACGGCGCGGCCGGGCTCGGGGGTGCTGACGACGGTGGCGAGGACGGTGAGGGCGCAGTCGGTGGGCTGTGCGGCCCAGCGGTCTATCTGGGTGCGATCGTTGAAGACGTAGGAGCCGGGGCGGATTTCGGTGAGGCCGCAGCCGGCGACGTAGTGGGGGGCGGTGGGGGTGGAGCCGCCGCTGACGCGGGGGGCGACGCCTAGGAGGGGGGAGATCTGGCGGGTGAGGTCGTTGAGGATGCGGCATTCGTAGGCGGCGATGCCGGCGACTTCGTTCTCGGTGCGGGCGGCGTAGACCTGACCGGGATAGGTGAAGAGGCCGGAGAGGTTGAGGCCGGGGAGGGCGTTGATCTCGCGAGTGAAGTCGGGGACCTGGCCGGGGGGTATTCCGCAGCGGCGGAGGCCGATGTCCACCTCGATGAGGACGGGGAGGCGGATGCCGCGCTGGGCGGAGGCCGTTGAGAGCGGGGCGGCAACGTCTCTGCTGTCCACGCCGACGGTTATCTTGAGGCGCTCGGCGAGTGCGAGGAGGCGCTCGATCTTCTGGGGGCCGACGATCTGGTGGGCGATGAAGATGTCGTCTATTCCGGCGGCGGCCATGGCCTCGGCTTCGCCGAGCTTGGCGACGGTGATGCCGGCGGCGCCGCGGGCGAGCTGGAGCTGGGCGATGTGAGGGGTTTTGTGGGTCTTGGTGTGGGGGCGGAGGGTTAGGTCTGCGGCGCGTGCGAAGGCAGCGACGCGGTCGAGGTTGGCCTCGAGACGGTCGAGATCGACGATGAGAGCAGGAGTATCGAGATCGGCAACGCGCATGGGTGACGCCCTCCGCTCAGAGTGAACGGCCGCGCTGAGACGACAACGGCAGGACAGGCAGTGGGGAGGATTCTGTCTGCGGGCCGGCAAACCTGCAAAGTGCGGGTGCGGAGAGGGGTGTGAAGGGGTATGCTTGAGATAGTGTCCGAGTGCGGAACAGATATAGAGCACGTGTGTATTGGAGGTATGGGCGGGAGGGGGATGCGGGTGCGCGGCGGGATCAGTGAGAGAACGGCAGTTCCGGAGAGTTGGATGAGAGCGCTTGGGGTTTTCAGTGGCTGCTGGCTTGCGGTGCTGACGATGGTCGGCGCGGCCGACGCGGGCGACGCGGCCAGTCCCGCGAGGGTGACGCGGGCGATGGGCAAGTCGTACGTTCACAGCCGCGTGCTGGACAGGGTGGCGGAGACGGGAGACGCGCGCGTGATCGTGGTGATGGGTGACGAGTCGCTTCCGGAGGCGCGGGCGCGAGACTGGCGGAGGCGGAGGGCGGCGATAGAGGAGCTGGCGAGGCGAGTGAAGCAGGCGGCGCCGCGGTTTCGAGTGGGGCGGGAGTACCAGGTGTTCCCGTTTCTT
>JALGTG010000143.1 GCA_029821495.1 Candidatus Hebobacteria bacterium | reverse complement strand
CGGCTTCCCGACGAACGTCCTCACCACCGGCGATCCAACAACATGCGCCACCCGCACCATGCTCTCCAGGTGGTCGGCATTTGTCCCCGCCGTTCCCACCTCCACGTAAAGCCCCAGCGACTCCGCCCTCTCCCGAACACCGCTTACGTAACCGTACTCCAGGCTCTCGAGATGGCGCGCGTCGCACAGCTGCACTCCATCCAGGTTCAAGTCCGCCGCCTTCTGCAGGTAGTGCTCCAGCGCCATCGGCGCGCTCCCCCGCGGAGTGTAGTCCCACAGACCTGCCGCGTAACGATAGCTATACGTGTCCAGGCCGAGCTTCACAGCCACCCCCTGCATGATGGTCGGCCCAGTATAGACGCACCCCTCGCGCGGTGTCAACGCCATGCCAAACCGCCCGCACTCCGCTGCGGTTGACACTGCCCCACCCCTCTGCTATAGTACCTCGCCATCTGCCCAACCCGACGAGTCGAGTGGGCAAACCTCCAGGGCGAGGAGAGCGCACCTTGACACGTTCTACGTTGCTCTTGCCAACCCTTACCATCGTCTTACTGTGCCTCGCGCTCGGCACAGCGCTCGCGGGCGACATAGTCACCGTCCCCACCGCCAACCAGCTCAAGGCCGGCGAGGTCGACCTCGCGGTCTACTACATCAGCGTCGATGAAAGCAGCCTCATCGAGCCGCTCCGCCCGATGGACATCGACTACGTGCGAGCCCAGACCCTCTACGTCGGCCTCACCGATCGCATCGAGCTCGACGCCCACCGCTACGACGTCAATGAGCTCGGCACCGCGACCATCTGGAACGCCACCGTAGTGCTCCAGCAAGAAGACCTGAAACGGCCCATCATCGTCCTCGGAGGCCGCGACCTCTCGCGCGAGTACGACAACGCCTCCTACTTCGTCTCCGCCGCCAAGACGCTCAACCCACCCGTCGCTGGCCCGCCCACTGAGCCGATCATCCGCCTCCACGTCAGCTTGGGCACCGAAGACAACACACTCTTCGGCGAAGGGCGCCACGAGGGGATCTTCGGCGGAGTCCAGGTCCTCTTCCGACCGGCCAACCCGGCCGTCGGCGCGGTGGCCCTCTACGACGGCCAGGACATCATCACCGCCCTCACCTTCGTCCCCGAGCCCGGCTGGCCCACCATCAAGGGCGGCACCTTCGGCGGCCACTTGTGGCTCGGAGCCAGCTATACCTTCAACACTAAGTAACGATCAGGCCTCACGCGGCTGCGTGACGGCAAACGCTGCGTGACGGCAAACAAAGGGGCCCCGCCCAATCGGGCGGGGCCCGTTCCCTTATCCGGCTTCCTCTCCTTCACCGCGCGAACAGCAGCCTCACCCCCACAGCCACCATCGCCATCCCCAACAGCATGCTCATCCCGCGCAGGCTGGCCGTCGGCATAATCCGAGCCGCCACCGCGACCATGAACAGCGCGAACATCGCGCGCAGCGTCGCCTGCGGAAGTCGCTGCGCCATCTGCGCGCCAAAGTGCGCCGCCGGAATCGCTCCCAGACAAAGGGGCAGCGCCAGACCCCACTGGACGTTCCCCGCCCTGAAATACCGGTACGCGCCCATCAGCGCCGTGGGGACCATCACCGCCAGCGAGGTGCCCTGAGCCAGATGCTGGGGAAGGCCCGCGATCAGCGCCAGAGCCGGCACCATGATAATCCCCCCGCCAACCCCGAAAAGACTGCTGAAGATGCCTACTACTACCCCTAGAATCGCAAACTTCCCATATACATATACCAGAACGTTTCCCTTCACCACAGGCCTCCTTGCTCTCTCACCCCGGCAGCACCCTCTGGAAATCCCCCGGATCTGCCCGGCGAGAGACTCTCTCACCGCCGTGCGGGAGTATAGCAGCGCCGCGCGCAGGGCGTCAACGAGTCGCCAACCACCCCGTGTCGCCCCCGCGCTCATATCTTCTCGCGCCTGAGAAGGAACTGAGCGCAGGAGGTGGAATCAGGCGTCAACAGGCGAGGCGTTGCTGTTCCTTTTGACCTTGCCGCACACGGGAGGGACGATTATGGGAAAGGTGATCTCCATCCTGCTCGGCCTAGTCCTCATCGCCGCAGGCGTCCTGGCGATCGTCTTCGGCGAAAGCTGGAGAGATGCCGTGCTTGTGTTCATCCAGGGCGGCGTCGTCATCATGGTCATAGTGGTGGGCCTGGGAATCTTCGTCTTCGGCATCAGCGAGCTGCGCGCGGGCGCCGAGGAACCACCCATCGTTGAGCTCCAGCCGTCCGCCGCGGCACCCGAGACGCCCGGCGCCGAGGAATCCTCCGCCGGGTCCCCGGAGTCCACTGACTCTACCTAGCGGACTCCCCCGACTCCATCTAGGGTTCGCTGCACGGAAAGCCAGCTCTCCAGAACTTCAACGGCGAGCGGATTGCGTATCCGCTCGCCGTCACATATGCGCCTCTGCGTGCAATACTGCCGTCGTGCGTCGGCTAGCTCGCCAGCGCCTTCTTTGCGGCCCCCACCACGCTCTCGAAGCTCTTCGGATCTCGCACTGCCAGCTCCGCCAGGCTCCGTCGGTCCAGCCCCATCCCGGCCGCCTTCATGCCCTGCATGAAGCGGCTGTAGGTCACCCCATGCTCCCGCACCGCGGCGTTGATCCGCGCTACCCACAGCCGCCGGAACTCCCGCTTTCGCCGTCGGCGGTCGCGGTACGCATACCGCTTCGCGCGCATCAGTGTCTCCTTCGCAGAGCGAAAGAGCCGATGCCTCGCACCTACGTACCCCCGTGCCTCTTTCAGCACGGCCTTGTGCCGCCGGTGCGCTACCTTTCCTCGCTTCACGCGTGCCATCTACGCCCTACCTCAACTCACCTAGCTCGTCGGCGGAACCAGCCGCTCCAACTGCTTCCTGTCACCCCCCGACGCAAAGCCCGGGCGTCGCAGGCGACGAAGCCGCGCGCTCGACTTCCGCGTCAGGAGGTGGCTCTTGAACGCATGCCGAATCCGCAGCTTCCCGGTCCCCGTGCGGCTAACCCGCTTCGCCGCTGTCTTCTGCGTCTTCAGCTTCGCGCGGTCGCTCTGCGACTGGCGGCCTCTCTGCTTGCTCTTTCTCGACTTGCTTCTCGCCATCTGGCGCTGCCTTTGCCTTCTTCGGCACCGCCGCCTTCAGTCCAGGCTTCGGTGCCACCAACATGCTTATCACCCGCCCCTCCCGCCGCGGCGGTGCCTCCACTTGTGCCACATCCCCAAGCTCGCGCGCAACCCGGTTCAGCACATCTATCCCCAGCTGCGGGCGGCTCATCTGCCGCCCCCTGAGCCGGAGGTTGATCCGCACCTTGTCGCCCTCGTGGAGCATCTCCCGCAGCTTACGTAGCTTGATCTCCAGATCGTGCTGCGCGATCTGCGGATTCCGCACCACCAGAACGCGGACCTCCGACCCCTTGTGCTTCTTGTGGGCATCGCGCCGACGCTTGGCCTGCTGGTACTTGTGCTTCCCATAGTCCATGATCCGGCAGACCGGCGGCTGCGCCCTCGGCGCCACCTCGATCAGATCGAGGTCCCGCTCCTGCGCAATGCGTAGCGCCTCGCGAGCCGCTACAATCCCCATCTGCCCCCCGTTCTCGTCGATGAGGCGCACCTCCCGAGCGCGTATGCGCTCGTTCACCCGCAGCTCTCTTTCTATCTCTCTATCACCTCCGCCACCGACAGTAACACTAACGCGCCTGGCAGTCCCAAGCGCAGACCGCCGACGCGCCCTGACTGTCGGAGTATACCAGACCCCCCGCGCCCCTGTCAATCCTCTCCCACCCGCGGATTCTTGAGTTACCGTACATAGGTAACAGGTAGGCTGGCCCAGGGGCTGGCCCCAGGGAAGCAAGCGGCGGTCGCGGGTTAGTGCTCGTGGTTCTGGTGTTCGTGCTCCGCGCCGGGCCAGTCATCGGCGGATTGGACGGGCGAGATGGGAGACATGGCGCGGAGCTTCTCGACTATGGGGGGGAAGACCTCGAGGAAGTGTTCGACCTCTTCCATGGTGTTGCCGCGGCCGACGCTGACGCGAAGGGAGCCGTGCGCGACGTCGTGTGGTAGGCCGATGGCGAGCAGCACGTGGGAGGCTTCGAGCGATCCGGAGGTGCAGGCCGATCCCGAGGAAACGGCAATGCGCTCGAAGTCAAGGTTGAGGAGCATGGACTCCCCTTCGATGTAGCGCACGCAGAAGCTGGCGCTGTTGGGAAGCCGCTGGGTTGGATGGCCGGTGAGCATGGAGTCGGGGACGCGCTCCAACATGCCCTGGATCAGCCGGTCTCGCAGGGCCGCGTTGTGGCTCATTTCCCACTGCATATCTTGGGCGGCGAGGTGGGCCGCTTCGCCGAGGCCGACGATGCCCGGGACGTTCTCGGTGCTGGAGCGGCGGCCGCGCTCGTGGCCGCCTCCGTGGAGGAGGGGGGCGATGCGGACGCCCTTGCGGACGAAGAGGGCGCCGACGCCCTTCGGCCCGTAGAGCTTGTGAGCGGAGAGGGAGAGGAGGTCTATGTTCATGTCGCGGACGTTGATGGGGGTGTGCCCTGCGGTCTGGACGGCATCGGTGTGGAAGAGGACGTTGCGCTCGCGGCAGATGGCGCCGATGTCGGCGATGGGCTGCATGGTGCCGATCTCGTTGTTGGCGTGCATGATGGAGACGAGGAAGGTGTTGTCGGTGATGGCCTTCTGGACGGCAGCGGGGTCTACGAGACCGTGGGAGTCAACGGGCAGGTAGGTGACTTGGAGACCGTGCTTTTCGAGGGACTGGGCGGTATGCAGGACGGCGTGGTGCTCGATGGTGGACGTGATCAGGTGGTCGCCCTTCTTCTGGTTGGCGATGGCGGCGCCGATCAAGGCCTGGTTGTCGGCTTCGGTTCCGCTGCCGGTGAAGACGATCTCCTCGGGAAGGGCGGCGAGGAGCGCCGCCACCTGCTCGCGGGCGCGATCCATGGCTTGCCTGGCGGCGGCGCCTGACCAGTGTAGGCTTGAGGGGTTGCCCCAAGTTTCGCGGTAGTGGGGGAGCATTGCCTCGACCACCTCCGGCCGCGGGGGGGTGGTGGCGGCGTGATCGAAGTAGATGGACTCCACTGAAGGCCTCCTCACAGAAGCTACCGTCTCAACTATAGCGGGGCGGGTTGAGGTGTGTCAAAGGGGGGTTGTGGCGTCGCTCGACACGGGCGGGTCCGGATCGTGGAGCGGGGGCGGTGGACTGTGGCGCGAGGCGGGCGGGCCGCCTCTGGGGCGGGCGCTACTGGAAGAGCGAGGCGCACTGTGCGTCGGTGAGGGTGAGGCCGGTTGCGGCCACGGCTTCGCGGGCGTGGGCCGGGTTGCCGGTGCCGATGATGGGATGGATCAGGAACGGTTGGCTGAGGAGGTAGGCGAGGGCGATCTGGTTGGCGGTGACGCCCTTCTGGCCTGCGATCTCCGCGGTTCGCTGGAGCCGACGGCGATTGGCCGGGGAGTCGAAGCGCTCGGCGCGCGGGGGCGAACCGGCGAAGCCATCCTGTGCCCAGGCAACATTTTCTGCGCCGAAGTAGCCGTTGGCCTGGGAGGAGTAGGGGATCATCGGAAGGCCGGTTCTGATGTGCCAGGAGCGCAGTGCATCATCTTCCTGGGCGCTCGGCGCCTGGGCCTGGGGGCCGCCGGCGGCCGCGCCGAGCGACCACCAAGGCTGGCTGGCGACAAAGGGCGGCAGGCCGCGGTCGCTCGCGTAGTTGTTGGCCGCTTCGATGCGCTCTGTGGCCCAGTTGGAGGCGCCGTAGGCGCGGATGCGTCCATCGCGGCGGAGGCCATCGAGGGCATGGATGATCTCGTCTACGGGCCTGGTTGGCTCGTCGAAGTGGAGCCAGTAAAGGTCTACGCAGTCTATGCCGAGGCGGTCGAGGCTCTCGTCGAGATCCTTCTCTATCTCGGTCTTGGCGCAGCGGCCGATCTTCTTCTCCGCGTCCATTGGGGGATGGGCGCCCTTGGTGGCGAGGACGACCGAATCGCGGACGCCACGGGTCGTTATCCAGTCGCCGATGGTGCGCTCACTGGCGCCGACGCCATGCTCGAGCCAGGCGGCGTAGACGTGGGCGGTGTCTATGAAGCTCCCGCCGGCCTCGAAGTAGGCGTCGAGGACGGCGAAAGAGTCGTCCTTGCTTAGCTCCGATCCGAACCAGACGCTGCCGAGGCAGACCCGGGATGGTTCGACGGCAGTATCGAGAGTGAGTTTGGCCATCGTGCTTCGCCTCGCTGCTGAGGGATTCTGTGGGCCGTAGCGCCGGGCCCGGGGGAGTTGGTTACGCTGCGAATGCTGGTCATCCTGCATAAGGTTGTGAGGACGATGTGGCGCGGGCCGTCGGTCTAGCGGGATTGGGACGGGTGGGGTAAGTCAGGGGGGGCTACAACCGCGCCGGTTGGAGCCGGAACCGGACCGCGCAGGAGGGGGTCGCCGGTCTCGCGCATCCACACGTCCAGGCGCTCGGACAACTCCGTTCGCACCGATGCGAGGGCGGGGTCGCCGATCAGGTTCGTCATCTCCCACGGATCGGCCTGGAGGTCGTAGATCTCCTCCGGCTCGCGGGGCTGGTCGGCCCAGGGCCACATTTCGCGGGAGGATGAGCTTCGCTTGATGTCCGCGGCGAGGATGATCTTCGGCCGCGGCTCGAAGTTGCGGATGTACTTGTGGCGGGCCGTGCGGACGCACCGGATCGGATCGTAGCAGTCGTGGTAGTTCTTCTCCGAGAAGATGCAGTCGGCGGTCTGGTGCGATTCTCCGGTGAGGAGGGGGAGGAAGCTACGCCCCTGTATCGTTTCGGGCAGCGGGGATCCAGTCGCGTCGAGGAGCGTGGGAGCCACGTCGATGCTGCTGATGAGGTCGTCAACAACCGCGCCGGTGGGACCGGTTTCCGAAGGCATTCTGATGATGAGCGCGACGCCTATGCCCGGGTCGTACAGCGTGCCCTTGGCTCTGGGGAATGCCATTCCATGGTCGGTGGTGAAGATCACCAGAGTCTCTTCGTCGAGGCCGGC
>JALGTG010000142.1 GCA_029821495.1 Candidatus Hebobacteria bacterium | reverse complement strand
CCGGACAGGGACTCAGGCATCGTTATCGAAGCATTGAGTATCTGCGTCACCGGGGATAGGGAATGCGGGACCCCTCAGCGTGTAGCTCAGCAAGCGCGCCGGAAGCGACCCAGCAGCCGGTCGCTCCGGATCAGTACGGTGTTGGCGGAAGCACGGATGAACAGGGCTAACGGCAGTGAATGAAACTCTTGTTGCGCCACCGGAGATGCGCGAGGAGTGCGGTGTCTTCGGCATCTACGGACCCGATGAGGACGTCTCCCGGCTCACTTACTTCGGGCTGTTCGCCCTACAGCACCGAGGCCAGGAGAGCGCTGGCATCGCAGTAGCCGACGGCCGCGACATCACGCTCTACCGTGAGATGGGCCTCGTGTCCCAGGTGTTCGACGAGGCCACCCTCGAACGCCTAAGTGGCGACTTGGCCATCGGCCACGCGCGCTACTCCACCACCGGCTCGACCACGCTTGCCAACGCTCAGCCCATGGTCGCAGAGTGGCGCGGCGGCAAGATCGCCATCTCCCACAACGGCAACCTGATCAACACGCTCGCGCTCCGCCGCGAGATGGAGGCGCAGGGCGAGACCTTCGAGGCATCCAGCGACAGCGAGGTAATGCTCCGCATGGTCGCCAGAGAGGCCGACCGCACGGGCACTGTCGAGGAGGCGCTGGCAGCCTGCATGCCACAGTGGCACGGCGCCTACTCTGCCACCTTCCTGACGGAGAAGTCTGTCATCGCCGTCCGCGACCCATACGGCGTCCGGCCTCTCTGCGTCGGTCGCCTCAACGGACAGGCCACCGTCTTCGCCTCCGAGACCTGTGCTCTCAACCTGATCGGGGCCGAGTTCCTGCGTGAGGCCCAGCCCGGCGAGCTGATCGTCGCCGACGAGGACGGGCTCAGATCCCGTGCCGTGCTGACAACCCCGCGCCAGGCGCTATGCGTCTTCGAGTACATCTACCTCGCACGCCCCGACAGCAAGATCAGCGACCGCCTGGTGCACGAGGCGCGACGCGGCCTCGGACGCCAACTGGCCGACGACCAGCCGGTAGACGGGGACGTGGTCATACCCGTGCCGGATACGGGCTGGCCGGCTGCGATCGGCTACGCTGAACGCTCTGGATTGCCATTCGGCGAGGGGTTGATCAGGAACCGTTACGTTCCCCGCACCTTCATCCAGCCCGACCAGCGGTTGCGTGAGCTCGGCGTCAAGATCAAGCTCAATCCCCTCCGGGATGCGCTCGCCGGCCGTCGGATCGTCATGGTCGACGACTCCATCGTGCGCGGCACGACGAAGCGCGGCATCATCGGCATGATTCGCGACGCGGGCGCCACTGAAGTCCACGTGCGGATCAGCGCGCCGCCCATCCGTTGGCCCTGCTACTATGGCGTCGACACCAGCAACCGGTCCGAGTTGATTGCCGCACGCTGCTCCTCCGTTGAGGAGATCCGCCGCGCGATTGGGGCCGACAGCCTCGGCTACCAGTCGATACAGGGCATGCTAAAGGGCCTGCAGATACCCCGCCGCAAGCTCTGTCTGGCATGTTTCACCGGACGCTATCCGATTGCCATCCCCAAGGATGTGAGGCTCAGCAAACTGGACCTGGAGGAGAGCGCGTGGCGAGAAGGCGAGGAAGAACCAAGAGCAGGGACGCCGGCCCCATCACCTACCGAGACGCCGGGGTAGACATCGACAAGGCCAACGCAGCCCTCCAGCAGATCAAGCCCCTCGTCCGATCCACCTTCACCCCCCATGTGGCCGCCGACATCGGTGCCTTCGGCGCCATGTTCTCTCTCGCCGAGTGGGCCGAGCGAGACTCCCTCCTCGTTACCAGTGTGGACAGCGTCGGCACCAAGCTCATGGTTGCCACCATGATGAGCCGCTACAATACCGTCGGCCAGGACCTGGTCAATCACTGCGTCAACGACATCCTCGTCCAGGGAGCGCGGCCGCTCTTCTTCATGGACTACATCGCAGCCGACTCCCTCGCCCCCAAGGTGGTGGCCGAGTTGGTCGAAGGCCTGGCCGCTGCCTGCAAGGAGGTGGGCTGTGCCCTCATTGGCGGCGAGATGGCCGAGCTGCCCGGCATCTATCGAGAAACTGAGTACGACCTTGTCGGCTTCATCACCGGCGTGACCGACCGGAATCGCGCCGTTCGCGGCGACGCCGCTGGACCCGGCGATGTGCTCATCGGGCTCGCCTCGAACGGACTCCACACTAACGGCTATTCCCTTGCCAGGAAGCTCTTCTTCGAGGTCGCGGGGCTCCCCGTCGATCAGTTCATCCCCGAGTTGGGCCGCACCATTGGCGAGGAGCTTCTGCGCGTCCACCGCTGCTACGCGCCCGCCGTATTGCCTCTGCTTGAGGACCTGGAGGTCAAAGGCATGGCCCACATCACCGGCGGCGGTCTGCCCGACAACCTCGTCAGGTGCCTGCCCGAGGGCCGCCGAGCCATCATCGAAAGAGAGAGCTGGCAGGTTGGGGCCATCTTCGAGTTGATACAGGACCTGGGTCGCGTGCCGGACGAGGATATGTACCGCACCTTCAACATGGGCGTCGGCTACGTGCTCGTGGTCCCTGAATCCGTCGCGGACGAAGCTACTTCGCGCTTGTCTGCGTCAGGCGAGACCAGCTACCGTGTCGGCCGAATCGAAAGCGGGCAGCGCGGGGTCTCCATCGTCTGAGATGACGGCGAGGGGCGTCAACGAGTCACTGAGCCGGCTTCCGGCGCAGGAGTACGTCGCCCGACCGGAGAAGGCCGCTCCTGCCGGATAGTCAGGAGATCAGTTCCGATATGGGGCAAAAGGACACTAACCGGACCGTCGTTCGATGTAGCTGCGGGCACCGCATCGTCAGCAGGGAAGTCATCCAGACAGGGCTCTACCTGAGCGTGCTCGGCCCCAGCTTCGTCTATGTGCGCTATCGTTGCGGCCGTTGCAAGCGAGTCGGCGAGAAGCTCGTGCAAGAAGACGCCTGGGATCCCTCTGTTCTCCAGACATCTCGCTCGCGCATCAAGCAGGCCGATCGGCGTCGGTTCGAGGAAATGGGCGAGATCACAGCTGAGGAAGTGATCGAGTTCCACTCTGCCCTCAACGAGCTGAGTACGGACCCCGAATAGCAGGCGGGATAGCCCCCAATTGGCCGACCGGGAGTTCGGTAGACAGAGCAGTGGGGCGTCTCAGGAGAGAGACGCCTCACCGCGCGATCGCGAGATCGCGCGGTCGGGACCGAAGGGCAAGGCGCTCCGTTTGGCGCGCCTCGCCCACACAGTCTGGCTGCGCTTCGGCCGCGACGGCTGCCGCCTTATGGCCGCAGCCACCGCCTTCTACGGCCTGATCTGCCTGATCCCCCTGGTCGCGCTCGCGATCTCCTTGCTCGGGCGCGTGGTCGGCCCCAGCGCCTCTGGGGACCCTACGCAGCAGATCCTCGCATTCCTTCAGGAAATCCTCTCCCTCGACACGCCGGGAATAGAGGACGCCATCCGTCATTTCCCCCAGCCAAGCGGCTCGTGGTTCGTGGAGGCGATCAGCATTCTGGGGCTGCTCTGGGCCGCCAGTCGGCTCTTCCACACGCTTGAGGACATCCTCACTCGCATATGGTCCGGACACGGACGCGGCCGGCCGCTCTTCCTGCGCAATCTGGTCGCCCTCGGCGCCACCGCTGCTGCCGGCCTCATCTTCCTGATGACCATGCTCGGCACCGCCGCCGCCGCCACGCTCGCCTCCACAGGTTCTCTCTTCGGCAG
Source organism: Candidatus Hebobacteria bacterium (assembly GCA_029821495.1). Classification (GTDB taxonomy): domain Bacteria; phylum Armatimonadota; class Hebobacteria; order Hebobacterales; family Hebobacteraceae; genus JALGTG01. The sequence goes on along the minus strand of JALGTG010000142.1, from coordinate 3,265 downwards.
AATCCCCGTGCTCCACCGCATCGACCCGTGGGTGGACGAGCCCATCATACTGCTCGGTGCCTGGCTGATGTTCCTCCTCATGTACGTCTTCCTCCCACAGGAACGGGTCAGATGGCGGGACGCCGCCATCGGCGCAGCCGCTGCCGCCCTCATGTGGGAGGTCTCCCGCCTTGTCTTTGGCAGCCTCGCCACCCACAGCGCAGCCTACGGCAGGCTCTACGGATCCCTTGCCGGAACTATGGTCCTGGTCATCTGGATCTACCTCACTGCCACCATCATGCTTCTCGGAGCAGAGCTCGCAGTCGTGCTCCAGCAGGGCGAGGAGGCAGAGGAGGGCCGGCCCTAAGTGCTCTGGCATCGCGTGCTAACAGCCGCTGTCGGCGTCCCCCTGACCCTCCTGGTCATCTACCTCGGGGGCTGGTACCTGGCGGGCTTCGTGACAGTGCTCGCCATCCTCGGACTTAGAGAGTACTATGGCCTGTCCAGAGCATCCGGCGATCGCGTCCGGCCAACGCTTGGCTACCTGCTGGTGCTGCCCATCACCCTAACGCCGGCCCCCTATACCATGGTGCCATTGCTCCTGGTCGTCTGCGTCTGGGCGCTGGGCGAACTCGCACTCATGTTGCGGCACCTGATCTGCATGAAGTGCCTCGCGGGCATCGACGACGCCGGCTGGCGGAACGCCACCCTACTGGGTCTGCTATACCTCCCCGTCCTGCTCGGCCATATGAACCTGCTGCGTGCCATTCCGGGCGACGACGTTTCCCTCCCCGCGGGCATTAGCACCGCGATTCCTCTCGGAGCGGGACTGCTGGCACTTGTTGTCGCTGCCTGTTGGGGCTCTGATACAGCAGCGTACTTCGTGGGCAGAGCCATCGGCCGCCACAAGTTGTGGCCCCGCATGAGCCCGGGCAAGACAATAGAGGGAGGCGTCGGCGGACTGGTGGCGGCCGTCGCGCTGACTGTCATCCTCGGCAATTGGCTCGGCCTGCCGCTCGCGCACTCCCTGGTGTTGGGGGCAATCCTTGGGCTCGTGGGTCAGCTCGGGGATCTCTTCGAGTCATCCCTCAAGCGCGGGGCGGGAGCGAAAGACTCGGGAGCGCTTCTCCCAGGACACGGAGGGGTGCTCGATCGCTTCGACAGCTTGTTGTTCTGCGCGCCCGCCGCCTACTACTATCTCCGGTGTGCAGTGGGACTGTAGCCCGGGGCTCAACGCCCCTCCGCTAGTCGCACAATGAGGTGTTCGGGAAGGTGCACGCGCTGCATCTTCTCTTGCGCGCGTTCGACATCGTAGCCGACCCGCCGCACTTCCACCGTGGCCTCGGTCGAATCCCATATGCCGAAGCTCGCGGCCGCGTTCCCGTCTCGCGGCTGGCCCACAGCCCCTGGGTTCACGATGCACCGGAGCCCCGATTCGAGCGCCACACGTCCCCCTGACCGCAGAGAAACCTGTTCCGGGACGCTGGTCGTATCTCTGACTCGGTAGTACTCGGTTACGTGAGTGTGTCCCACGAAGGTCAGATCGCCCGGCATTGCCTCGAAGCACTGCCGCGCTTCGTGCGGGGCCGTGATATATGCCATTTCGTCCGGCAGCGACCCGTGCACCAGCAGCGCTTCCTCAACCTGTTCTCTCCGCTGTAACGACGCCAGATAGGAGCGTTGCCCGGCGCTGAGCTGGTTCCTTGTCCACTCGATGGCATCGCGCGCGAACGGGTTGAACCGACTTATCTGATCGTACTCCTCGATGGCCGCCAGATCGTGGTTTCCCGCGACGCATACCAGACCCGGAAGCTCCCGCACCCGATCTACGCACTCGCCCGGGTCGGCGCCATAGCCCACGATGTCGCCCAGGCACAGAAACTGCGAGACCCCCTCCATCTCGGCGAGTACGGCCGTAAGCGCTTCTAGATTCCCGTGAATATCCGAAACAAGGCCGTAGACCATGACTGGGCCCCTGGCACGCGGCTCCGCTATTCTATGGAGGCTGGCACCCGCTGTCAAGCAAGCCCGGCGGCCCGTGCCTGTCTACTCTGGGTCGAGTTCCGCGTGCGCGGCTGCCAGCAGACCCGACGCGGTGGTTGCGTCCTTCGGGTAGCTCCCGATCGCGTGCTCCACCGGCACCGAGGGCCCGTTCCTCCCGAGCCGTTCGCAGACGCGCACGGCCGCGCTCGCCGGCAGACTCAGTATCAGAGCCAGCTCCTGCCGACCGGCACGGAACACGTGGTCGAGTACGCGCACTCGGCGGTGGATATGTCTCGCTGCCCTGACCAGCGTCCGAGATGCGTCCTGCTCGTGCGCTCCCCCTGGGCGCACGAGCACCAGGCTCAAGGGCGCGCCAAGGGCCTCCGCTCGCCCTATCTCTCGCGTGAGGCAGCGCCGCAGATGCGCAGGCCCGAAAAGCCCCGTCTCAACATCGACCACTGAACTCGCCCGGAGCACCTCGTGTCCTGTCACGGCCTCGACTCGTCTCTCCTCGCGTTGCACCTCAGCGAACACCGTCCGCAGTCGGTCAAGCGCGCGCCGAAGCAGCCGGCAGACGCGGCTGTTGCTGCGCGCCACCAAGCGCCCGATCTCGCGCTGCGTCAGGTCATCGTAGAAGAAGTGAGTCACGATTCGACGTTCGACATCGGGCAAGCGTGCAAGCAGGTCCCCTGTCAACACCTGGACCACGACCTCATCGGCGAAGTCGCCTTCGGCCGTCCCTGCCAGCTGTTCGAGCTCCTCGGGCGCGACCAGTTCCTCACCAACCGGGCTCGGCAGACTCGCGCTTCCACCTGGGACCTCCGCCTGATGGCCGCTCCTGTCGCCTTTGCCCAGCAGCCGCCTGCGGGATCTGAGATGGTTCCTGATGGACCCGGATATCACCGGATACGCGTACGTCGAGAACCGTACACCGTATTCCGGACGGAAGCGCTCCACAGCACGGATGAGGCCCAGACAGCCTTCCTGGACTAGATCCTCGAGGGAGTCGACCGCTAGCGCGGCGTACTGGTTCGCCAGTCGGTATACCAGACCCAGATTCTGCAGTACCAGACTGTTGCGTATGTCAACGTCGCGCGTCCGTCGATACTCATCCCAGACCGCGACGCTGTCTCTGTTCACAAGGGCTTCTGCCGCCATTGCTCCCCGGCGCCTGGCCCACGCGCGCCCTCGTGGGCGCAACGTCCGCCCCTCCAGGTCCAAGTCCGCGCGCTGAAGACTTATTCCATAGGCCTGCAGCACTCGTGAGACACACTACGCGGGCCCAAGTGACCGAATGGGACAA
>JALGTG010000141.1 GCA_029821495.1 Candidatus Hebobacteria bacterium | reverse complement strand
ACGCGAAGGGCTATGTGCGCACGAGCAGCGGCTCTCCTCTGTACTTCGAGTTCGACTCGGGCGACAGCTACTTCCCCATCGGGGAGAACATGTGTTGGCCGAAGGACCGCGGAACGTATGACTACGACGAGTGGATGCCGAAGCTTGCGGCCAACGGCGGGAACTACATCCGGCTATGGCTGATAAACGAATGGAACGAGCTGGGGCTGGAGCGCCTATCCGGGTCCCCCGGGGACGGCAACGGCCTCGGGCGCTACGACCAGCAGGCGGCCTGGCGGATAGATTACATCCTCGGTCTCGCGCAGGAGCTGGGCTTCGAGGTGCTGGTGTGCATCGAGTCGTTCAACTCGCTCAGCACGGGGCCGCACCCATTGTGGGAGCGCTATCCGTACAATGCGGCCCACGACGGCCCTTGCGCCGCGCCTCCCGAGTTCTTCACAGATCCGGAGGCGAAGCGGCTGTTCAAGCGGCGGCTGCGCTACCTGCTGGCGCGCTGGGGCTACTCGCGGGCGGTGCTGGCATGGGAGTTCTGGAACGAGGTCGATCTCACCGATGGCTACGACTCTGAGGCCGTCGCAGAGTGGCACCGGGAAATGGCGCGGTACGTGCGGGCCATAGATCCATGGTCGCACCTCCTTACGACGAGCTTCGCTGCAACGGCCGGCGACTCCGCGATCGACGGGCTGCCGGAGATGGACTTCGTGCAGTCGCACAGCTACGGCGCCGCCGATATGGCTGGAAACGTGAAGGGATGGGCCGAACGGAAGGCAGAGGCGTACGCCAAGCCGCACTACTTCGGCGAGTTCGGGGTGGGGACCCCCTGGGGAGAGCGGTCCGACCCGGCGGGCATTCACCACCATAACGGGCTGTGGGCGGCCATGCACTCGCAGTGCGCCGGCACGCCGATGACCTGGTGGTGGTGCTGCTACGTGGAGAAGCATGGGTTGTACGACAACTTCGGGCCCGTTGCTGCGTTCGCCGACGGCATCGAGTGGGCGGTCGAGGCCTACACCCCGGCCGCGCCCGCGGTCCGATGCCGAGAAGAGGGGAGCCCGGCGGAGTTCGGCTCCGTCACGGTGACACCGCAGCGCGGGAGCTGGGACGCCGACGATCCCAGCAACCGCCCGCACACGTTCGTCATCCACAAGCACGGCGCGATCACGAACTCCGCCCTCCTGAGCCGTGTGCTCCACGGTCTCCGTAACCATCCGGACAAGCACAACCCCGCGACCTTCGATGTCGACTACCCGGTGCCCGGGCGGTTCGAGGTCATCGTAGACGGCGTCTCGGGCCACGGCGGCGCGTCCCTCACGATCTCTCTCGACGGCAAGGCGCGCCTCGTCGCTGGCTTCCCGGACGATCGGCCCGACGACACCGAGACCATCCACAGCTACGACGGCGCCTACGGCATAGACGTGCCCCCCGGCCGTCACTCAATCCTCGTCGAGAATGAGGGCGCCGACTGGTGCTATGTCTCCTATCGGCTCACGAACTACCTGGCGGGCCCGAACCTTCGCGTCCTTGCGCTCTCGAACCGCACGTCGGCTCTGCTCTGGGTCCAGAACCGCGACCACACCTGGACCAACCACCGCGAGGGCATCACGGCGAAACCCGTCTCCGTCGCCGAGATTGAGACCGATGGCTTCGAGGCTGGGGACTATGAGATCGAGGAGTGGGATACGTACACTGGCACGGTGGTCCAAGTGACCACCATCGAGGTGGACGACGGCGCAATCGTCGTGCGGACGCCGGACGGACTAACGACGGACGTGGCGTACAAGATCAGGCGTATTGAGGAGGAGCCGCACGAGAGGCCGTGATGGGCGGGCACAGAGCAAGCTCCTGGCCTACGAGCCCTGGTCTTCGCGCCACTCCTCTAGCAGGACTGCCATCAGGACTGTGTCCGCCCACGTGCCGCGCTTCAGACGGGCCTTGCGCAGCACTCCCTCGTGCCGGAAGCCAGACTTCTCGTAGCAGCGGATGGCTCGGAAATTCCGCGCGTCCGTATCGAGGTAAACTCGGTGGAGGCCCATCTCCGTGAATCCGATGTGGAGAGCTTGGCGGGTCGCCGCAGTGCCATAGCCCTTTCCCCAAGCCGCCTTGTCGCCGATCATGATGCCGTAGTGGGCGCTGTGCCCAGGCCCGTGCGAGGTCAGGTTGCAGTTGCCTATATGACGGCCGTCTGCCTCGATCGCCCAGGCGCGGCTCGCCGAACTCGGACCGGAGAACTGCTCCAGCCAGGCACGCGCGGTCGCCAGAGTGTGTCCGCCCGACTCGATCTGCATGAACTCCGTTACGTCGGGATCGTTCAGCCAGCGCACGTAGTCAGAGAGATCGGATTCGAGAATCGGCCTCAGCACGACGCGTTGATCGGACATCGGCGCTCTCCCCCAAGATGCAGAAGGCCCGGCTGTCTTCCCGCCGCGCGGGCCCTCAGGCTTCCTCCTTTGCGCCCTTGCCCAGCGCTTTCTCCGTCTCCTTCAACTGCGCGATGATCGGGATCTTCTGCGGGCACTTCGGCTCGCACTCCCCGCATTCTTCGCAGAAGGCGGCGGTCTGCTTTTCGTGCGTCAGCCATCCCCGGTACTCCTCCCGCGCGTAATCGAGCAGGCCGTAGACGCGGTAGGCGTTCATCAAGTCGAAGTTCCCTGGGATGTCAACACCGTGGGGGCAGGGCATACAGTACCTGCAGCCGGTGCAGTAGAGATCGGCGAGCTTCTTCTTCTCCTCGAAGGCGGCCCGCATGGCCGCCTGCTCCTTCTCCGACAGGGGCTCCGCGCGGCTGGCGGTGGCGCAGTTCTCCTCCACCATCTGCAGATTCTCCATGCCGGAGATGGCGCAACTCACGTTCGGATTGGACAGCACGAAGCGGAGGGCGATCTCGGGCGTGCTGGCGGTGTCGGCTGGCAGGAGCTCCTGAATCTGGGGCGTGGGCCGGCCCAGCCGTCCGCCGCCCACCGGCCCCATGATGACGACGCCCATGCCGCGCTCGTGAGCGCGGGCGATGCCCGGCCCGTTCCCGCGGTCGAGCAGGTTGTACTGGCAGGTGACCGAGGTGAACTCGCCCGTGTCCACCAGCCGGACCAGGTTCTCGGGCTTATCGTGGAAGGAGAAGCTGAGGTAGGTGAACAGCCCCTCGTCCTGGGCCTTGCGCGCCGCCTTCAGACAGCCATTCGGGCTGGTCATCTTCTCCTCGAACACGTTCCAGTTGATGCCGTGGAAGTGGTAGACGTCGATGCGGTCCACGTCGAGCTTCTTGAGCTGGTCGTCGAGCGTACTCCGCCACTTGTCCGCGTCGGCGGAACTGTCGGGGTTCTTCGTGGAGACCGTCACCTTGTCGCGCCAGCCCTTCAGCGCCTTGCCGACCACGGTCTCGCTCTCATTGTGATTGTAGAAGTAGGCGGTGTCGATGTAGTTCACGCCGAGGTCGAAGGCACGGTGGATCACCTCGATGGCCTTGTCCTGCTCGACGTGGCCGTCCTTCTCCGGCAGGCGCATCGCGCCAAATCCCAGCGCGGAGATCTTGAGACCAGTGTCGCCGAAGTCGCGGTACTGCATCTGCTCTTCTCTCCTCCTGGAAGGGAGCTGTGTTGAGCGGCGCCGAACGGTGCGGCGGCCGTGCCGCGGCTGTTGCGCCGTGTTGCACTGCTGGTTACTTCGACAGGCCGGCGCGATTGACTGCTCGAAGTCACAGCATTCAGGCCGGGCAGTATGCAGGCCGGGGGCCTTGGCCGCCTCGAGCGGCTTGCCTCCTGTTCGTTGGGCAGGAGCGTGCCTCCTGCCCGCCTCCTCTTACTCAGACCTGGTCTTGACGTCGGTTGGTTGGTGTGGGAGGATGTCGTCATGGTGAAGCAAGCCCTGAAGTTGCTCGGGGCCTGTGCCCTTGCGGCCGTCCTCGTCGGTCTCGCGTGGATAGCGGCCGAGAAAGCCCTCTGGGGGCCGCGGCCGGTCGGCGGGGTGACGGTCGAGCGGCTCACCCAGCACGGGGAGGCCCGTCTCCAGCTCGGCAGCGGCTGCGCGCCCACCGAAAGGCGGATCGCTTACTACCGGGAAGCTCTCCCGACGGGACACACCCCGCCGAAGACACGTGAGCTGTGGGTGTTCGACCTCGACTCCCGGCTGGACACGAAGGTGTGGGGTGTCGGCCGCGCCTACGATGCGACGTGGTCTCCGGACAGCGCGCGTCTCGCCTTTACCTATGCGGAAGAGGGGAAGGACGAGGTCGCGCTCCGGGCGTGGGAGGCGCGCTCCGGGAAGACGACGGACATCCCTTTTCGGGCTCGCGGAGGCGAGTTCGGTTTCTGCCAGGGCCGCCCCGTGTGGTCTCCGGACGGGTTGCGCTTCGCCTTCCAGCTTCTGCGGCCTGACGAATCGTGGGGCGTGTTCATCTGTCCGGCGGATGGGAGTCCGGTCATCGAGGTCGCCCCCCACCATTCCAGGAACACCATCGCGGAGGGCCAGGTCGCTCCCAACGTGTGGTCTGCGGACGGGTCACGCCTGGCGTTCATCGGGCACGGCGCCGCGGGTCGGGTCCACATCTGCACGGTGGACGCGTCCGGCGGCGATCTCCAGGTCGTGGCCGGGCCGATGGCCGAGATCACAGCGCTGGCCTGGAGCGGAGATGGCGCGCGCCTCGTCTTCGCCACTAGCGAGGGCCGGCCGCGCTCGGAGCAGCAAGATGGCTGGACCGATCTGTGGATCATGAATGCCGACGGAAGCGGCGCGCGGGCGCTCACCCATGGCACGCACCCGAATCCCGACGGCCGGCTGGCGTGGCGACCCCTGGGGTGGACGAACGACGACCGTTATGTCATCGCCCGCTGGACAAAGGGCGAGGTGTCGGAGGAGAAGACGTGGGAGCGCGGCTTGGCGCTCGTCGATGCGGACACGGGGCAGGCGATCTCCGTCTTCGAGGAGCGCCGAGGGCCCGAGGGCGGCGCGCGCCGGCTGCTGGACAGATGCTCGAGCACGGCCGACTTCCACGGCGTCTTCAACGCCTGGGCGGCCTCTCCAGCCGCGCCTCAGATCGCCATGGTGGGGAGGAGCCAGGCAGCGCGGCTGCCCTGGGAGTTAGGAAGCGCGGGGAAGGAAAGGGGCGCGCTGCGCCTCTACTCGATCGCCGAGCGCAGCACGGTCGAGCTGTTCGCCTCCGTACGCAGGAACGATGGATACTGGTTCCCGTTCGGGCAAAGCGGGCCGTCCTGGACGCCCGACGGGGAGCAGATCGTGGTGGCGATGCGGCGCGATGCTTCCCGCACGGGCACATGCGACGCCGACCTCTATCTGTTGACTCTGCCGCCCGACCTCGTCCCCGACCCGTAACACCCCGAGGCCGCGGGCAGATCGCCCACGCGCGTCAGTGGCCCGTGTCCACGGGGCCGGAGGCATTGCTGATGGCGGTGCTGCCGCCGCCAGCGTCGATGTTCAGCTCGCCCTCGATGTCGTGGTTGCTTCGCCATCGACTACAGCCCCTGGTGCGACGAGCTACCTGCCGCGACTACGGGTCGCCTTCACGTCAGGATCGAGGAACAAAGCTCTTGAGGGTGAGCGCCATTGTCCGGGTGGCAGGAACTTACCGCCTGGCCGGTCTCTGTCTTGGCTTCGTAGCGGCCGCCCCTAGACCCCCACCCTCTCATACGCCGCTTTGACGCGTTTGAGGTGGGATTCGTAGTCGAAGCAGGCGGTGAGGTCGGTTTCGGTGAGGTGGGAGGTGATGGTGGGGTCGGCGGCGGCGAGTTGGCGGAAGTCGCCGTGGGATTCGAGGGCCTTCATCGCGACGGCTTGCACGGTGCGGTAGGCCTCGTCCTTGGGCACGCCCTTGCCAACCAGCGCGAGCATCACGTGCTCGGACATCACCAGGCCCTTCATGCGCTCGAGGTTGGCCCGCATGTGGTCGGGATAGACCACCATCCCCTTCACCACATCGGTGAACTTGCGCAGCATGTAGTCGATGAGCACGCTGCTGTCGGGGAGGGTGATCCGCTCGACGCTGGAGTTGGTCAGATCGCGCTCGTGCCACTGGGCCATGCACTCCAGCGCGGGAACGACGTAGGAGCGCACGATCCGCGCCAGCCCGGTGATCCGCTCGCAGGTCATCGGGTTGCGCTTGTGCGGCATTGACGACGACCCGCGCTGCCCCTTCTTGAACGGCTCCTCGGCCTCCAGGATCTCGGTGCGCTGGAGGTTGCGCACCTCGGTGGCGAACCGCTCCAGCGACCCCGCCATGATGGCGAGCGCGCTCACGTAGTGCGCGAACCGGTCCCGCTGCACGATCTGGCTGGTCGCCTTCGGCAGCTCGACGCCCAGCCGCCGGCACAGGTACTCCTCCACCCGCGGGTCGACCGTGCCGTAGCTGCCCACCGGCCCGGAAACCAGCGCGACGCTGACGCTCTCCCGCGCCTGGCGCACCCGCTCGATGTCGCGCTCCAGCTCAGCGAGCCAGACGGCGAGCTTGAGGCCGAAGGTGATCGGCTCCGCGTGCACGCCGTGGGTGCGGCCGATCATCGGCGTCCACTTGTGCTCGCGGGCCCGCTCGCGAATCGCGTCGGCGAGCGCCTGCGCGCCCTCTGCAATGAGATCACACGACTCCCGCAGCATCATGCACGTGGCGGTGTCCTCGATATCGTAGGAGGTGACGCCGAAGTGCAGGTAAGCCTTCTCCTCGCCGAGGTGCTCGGAGACCGCGGTGAGGAAGGCGACGAGGTCGTGGCGGATGACCGGCTGCCCGGGCTTGGGTTCGAAGCCTGGGACATCGCCCTCGAGTTCGAGGGTGCGCTGGACGATCTGGGAGAAGTCGAAGCCTTTGGCGAACAGCTTATCCCCGTTTTCACGCAGCTTCGCGGCCGCTTCCTTGGGGATGCGGCCAATCTCTGCCCACCCCTCGGCGACGAGGAGCTCTACCTCGAGCCACTTGCGGTAGCGGTTCTCCTGCTCCCAGATGGCCCGCATCTGCGGGTAGGAGTAGCGCACGATCATTGTTGCTCCTTTACCGCTTGGTCGGCCTGGGCGACGCGGTCGGCCATTTCCTCGCGCATCTCCGTCAGCCGCTGCGC
>JALGTG010000140.1 GCA_029821495.1 Candidatus Hebobacteria bacterium | reverse complement strand
TGCTGACTGACGAGGAGTTCTTCGGCGGGACCTTAGGGGATCTCGCGAGTGCGCGCGCTGCTGTGGAGCTGCCGGCTCTACGCAAGGACTTCATCATTGACCCCTGCCAGATCGCCGAATCGGCCGGGCTCGACGGGCCCGACTGTGTGCTGCTGATCGCGGCCGCGCTGGATGACGAGGCGCTGCGCGAGCTGCGGGAGCTGGCAGCGCAGTGCGGGCAGGGGGCGCTGGTGGAGGTGCACGACGAGGAGGAGGTGGACCGGGCCGTAGAGAGCGGCGCGGAGATGATCGGGATCAACAACCGGGACCTGAGAACGTTTGAGGTGTCGCTGGAGACGACGATTGGACTGCGGCCGCGCGTTCCGGAGGGAGTACTGGTGGTATCGGAGAGCGGGATTCACACGCGCGACGACGTGCGGCGAGTGCGCGACGCGGGAGTGGACGCGATGTTGGTGGGGGAGGCGCTGATGGGGGCGGACGATCCCGCGGCGAAGATCGAGGAACTGCTGGGAGCACCATGACGCGGATCAAGATCTGTGGGATAACGAATGAGGATGATGCGGAGCGGGCCGCGGGGTGCGGGGCCGACGCCATCGGGTTCATGTTCGCGGAGAGCCCGCGTCGGGTGGAGCCCGAGCGCGCGCGAGACATACTGAGGGGCATCGGGCCGTATGTCACGGGCGTTGGCGTTTTCGTGGACTCGCGAGTAGATGAAGTGAAGCGCGTGCTCGACTTGACGGGATGCACGGTCGCACAGCTACACGGGAGCGAGCCGCCGGAGTACATAGAGGCGCTCGCTCCGTACTCGGTGGTGAAGGCGCTCCGCGTGCGCGGGACCCTTGACGAGAGCGAGGTGGCGCGCTATAAGGATGTGCGAGCTATCTTGCTCGACACCTATGTAGAGGGACGCGCGGGCGGGACCGGGGAGCGCTTCGATCCGGGAGTCGCCGCCCGACTGGTGCAGGAGGGCTGGCGTGTGATCATGGCGGGCGGTCTGACTCCGGAGAACGTCGCTGAGGTGATTGACTCCGTGCGGCCCTACGGGGTGGACGTGAGCACAGGGGTGGAGTCGGAGCCGGGCAGGAAAGATCCCGAAAAGGTGCAGCGGTTCGTTGCGGCCGTGCGCGCGGCAGACCTGGGAGCCGCGGGCCGCGCGGCGCCAGATCGCGCGGTTGACCGAGATGGCTGAAGGGCAAGGCCACTCCGGCGAGTCGCGCGCGGTGCACTTCGGCCCGTTCGGAGGCATCTTCGTTCCCGAGACGCTTATGGCTCCGCTGGTGGAGGTGGCCGCGGCCTACGAGTCTGCGCGCGAAGACCCCGTCTTTCAGCAGGAGTTAGGAGCTTACCTGCGTGACTACGCGGGGCGGCCCACATCGCTGTACTTCTGCCGGCGGTTGAGCGAACACTGCGGCGGCGCGAAGATCTACATGAAGAGGGAGGATCTCGCGCACACGGGCTCTCACAAGATCAACAACGCGTTGGGCCAGGCGCTGCTTGCGCGGCGCATGGGCAGGAAGAAGCTGATGGCCGAGACCGGGGCCGGGCAGCACGGCGTGGCGACGGCGACGGTGGCGGCTCTGTTCGGGATGGAATGCGACGTCTACATGGGCGAGGAGGACGTGCGTCGGCAGGCCCTCAATGTGTATCGAATGCGCCTGCTCGGGGCGCGCCTAATCCAGATCGAGTCGGGAAGCCGGACCCTGAAGGACGCCATCAACGAGGCATTTCGAGTGTGGATGGCAACGGCCGAGACGACGTACTACCTGTTCGGGACCGCGGCCGGGCCGCACCCGTATCCGACGATGGTGCGGGACTTCCAGTCGGTGGTGGGCAGGGAAGCTAGGCGGCAGATATTGGAGCGGGAGGGGAGGCTGCCGGATCACCTGGTTGCGTGCGTCGGGGGAGGGAGCAATGCTATCGGGCTGTTTCACCCGTTCCTGGACGATGACGTGCGAATGGTCGGGGTGGAGGCGGCGGGGAGGGGGCTGCAGACGGGGGCCCACGCGGCTTCGCTCACGGCGGGCTCGGAGGGGATCCTGCACGGGGCGCGGAGCAAGATACTGCAGACGCCCGAGGGGCAGATACTGACGACGCATTCGGTGGCGGCGGGGCTCGACTACCCCGGAGTCGGGCCGGAGCACGCGCAACTGCAGGCCACGGGGAGGGCCGAGTACGTGGGGGCGACGGACTCGGAGGCGCTGCGAGCGTTCGAGCTGCTGACCCGGCTGGAGGGCATCATGCCGGCTCTGGAGAGCGCCCACGCGGTGGCGCACGCGGTGGAGCTGGCGGGCACGCTGCCGCCGGAGGCCATCGTTCTGGTCAATCTGTCGGGGCGGGGAGACAAGGACATTGCGGAGGTGCAGCGGGTGCTTGCGGAGCAGGAGGAATGAGCCGAATCGAGGCCCGATTTGAGGAGACGGGGGCGGCCGGGGACGGGGCTCTGGTCATGTTCGTGGTGGCGGGGCACCCGACTCCGGGGGTGTGCGCGGAGCTGCTGCCGGCGATTGCGGAGGCGGGGGCGGACATCATCGAACTGGGGATACCGTTCTCCGATCCGTTGGCGGATGGGCCGGTGATCCAGGCGGCGTCGCAGAGGGCGCTCGGGGAGGGGATGAGTCCCCGAGGTGTGCTGGAGATGGCGGCTGGATTTCGGGCGAAGTGGGACACGCCGCTGGTGGTGATGACATGCTGGAACCCGATCTACAAGTATGGGGTCGAGGCATTTGCGCGGGAGAGCGCGGGGGCGGGAGTGGACGGTGTGATAGTGACCGATCTCCCGGCGGAGGAGGCCGGCGAGTGGGTGCCGGCCGCGCGCGCAAGCGGCCTCGACACGATCTTCCTACTGGCGCCGACCAGTTCGAGCGCGCGGGTGAAGAAAGTGGTTGACCTAGCCACAGGTTTTGTGTACTGTGTTTCGCGGATGGGCGTGACCGGCGCTCGGGATGAGCTTCCGGCGGAGCTAGGCGCCATGGTCGAGCGCATCCGCGCGGAGACGGCGAAGCCGGTGGCCGTGGGCTTCGGCATCTCTCGACCGGAGCATGTGGTCGAGGTGTGCAGGCTGGCGGACGGTGCAGTTGTCGGAAGCGCGGTGGTATCGCTCATCGAGCGGGAACAGAGTTCGGCGGGACTCAGACAGAAGGTCAGGGACTTCGTCAGTGAACTGAAGGGGGCGACGCGGGGCCTGCGATCGACAGGGAGGCGTCGGTAGCGAAGAGCTGCAGGGAGGTCCGACGAAGCTGAGGCTGGGAAGGAAGAGGAGATGTTCTCGAAGATCGCCCTGGCGAAGATGATCGATCACTCTCTTCTGAAGCCGGATGCCACTGAAGACGATGTGCTGGCCTACTGCGACGAGGGCATGGATTATCACTTCGCCTGTGTGGTGGTGCTGCCGTGCTGGTGTCGCGTGGCGGAGCAGCGGCTGCGAGGTTCAGATGTGAAGGTGGGAACGGTGATAGCGTATCCGTTCGGTGCGGTTCCCACGCAGGTGAAAGTGTACGAAGCGCGGCAGGCAATCAGCAACGGTGCGACCGAACTCGACATAGTTGTGAACCTGCCAGCCCTGAAGTCTCACGACTACGCGACGGTCGAGCAAGACGTGGAAGACGTGGTGACGGTAGCAAGCATCGCCGGCCTCACTGAGGACGGCGATGATATTTTGACCAAGGTGATAATCGAGGTGGGGCTCACGAGCCGGGATGAGCAGACTCGGGTGTGTCGGTTCGCGAATGGGGCGCGGGCCGATTTCATCAAGACGTGCACGGGGCGAGGGCCACGCGGGGTGACGGTAGATGACATCAGACATATCCGGCACGTGGTCGGGAGGGAGATGGGGATAAAGGCTGCGGGGGGCATCCGGACTCTGGCGCAGGCCACGGCGCTCATCAACGCGGGCGCGAACCGGATCGGGACCAGCACCGGAGTGGGCATCGTTCGGGAGTACGATCGGGAGCAGGGGTCGCTCATGAGGGAGGTCCTGCGGTAGCATCTTCCGCGGGGAAGGGAGTCGGTCACTCGGCAAGGACTCGCAGTGCGAGGTCCGGGCCGCACTAGGGGTGTGGGGGAGCAGCCAGCAGTGAGGCGGGTGCGCGCATATCGCGTTTCCTCGTTGGCTATCCGCCATCGCAACCTCGGCGAGGCGGACCGGATAGTGGTTCTGTACACGCGGGAGCGCGGGAAGCTGTCCGCAGTGGCGAAGGGTGTGAGACGGACGCGCAGCAAGCTCGCGGGGGGGCTGCAGCTCTTCAGTCACGCGCGGGTGCAGCTTGCGGCGGGGCGATCGCTGGAGATCGTCACTCAGGCTCAACCCGTCCATCTCTTCTACCATGTTCGCGAGGACCTGCAGCGGTACGCGCATGCTTCGTATGCCGCGGAGCTGGTGGACGTCATGGTGGAGGACCAGGCCGCTGATCCGGCTCTCTTCGACTTGCTGCTGTCGGTTCTTCAGGGGCTCGACGAGGAGGGGGATCCGCCCACTCTCATCCAGGGGTTCCAGCTCAAGGTGCTTGGTCATCTGGGCCACGGTCCGGAGGTCGAGAGCTGTGTGGGCTGCGGCACAAGGGTCGGCACGCGTGGGGCAGGCTTCTCGGTGGCCGAGGGTGGCGTGATGTGTGAGCGGTGCGGCGGGAGCCGGACGGCGGCGCGAGTGACGCCTGCGGCGCTGCAGGCGATGAGGGACCTGGTGGAGCTTCCGATGGAGGAACTGGCGAGGCGCCGGCTTACCGGGTCCGTGCGGGAGGAGCTTGGGCGGCTGCTGCAGCCCTTTGTGGAGTACCGGCTGCCCTGGCCGCTGCGCAGCGCGGAGTTTCTCGAGATGTAATCCGGGGCAGGAGATCCTGCCGCCAGAGGGGCGGGCAGATGACGGATGCGGAAGTCGCCGGAGTGCTCTCGGAGATCGGAGCACTGCTGCAGATAAAGGGCGAGAATCCGTTCAAGATCCGGGCCTATGACCGCGCGGCGGAGGCGATCGCGAACCTGGGTCAGGAGCTGTCGGCGATAAGGGAGGCGGGGGAGCTGCGGTCCATCCCCGGTGTGGGGTCGAGCATCGCGGAGAAGATCGAGGAGCTGCTGGACACGGGGAAGTGCAGGCACCATCAGGAGCTGCTGCGGGAGGTGCCGGCCAGCGTCTTCGACATGCTGCGTATACCGGGCGTGGGTCCGAAGACGGTGAAGCTGCTGATCGACCGGGAGGGGATCTCGACGATTGAGGCGCTGGAGCACGCGGCGCGGGCCGGGGTGCTTCGCGACCTGCCGGGGATGGGCGAGAAGACCGAGCAGGAGATCATCCGCGGCATCGCGCACTTGCGGGAGTATGGGAAGCGAGCGAACCTGGGCGCTGCCTGGGCTGCGGCCGATGGCATCATGGAGGAACTGAAGGCCGGTGTTGACGTTGACCGCATGGCGGCCGCGGGCAGCCTCAGACGCATGAAGGAGAGCATCGGCGACATCGACATCCTGATAGCATCCGCTGAGGCCGAGCCCGTGATGGATCGGTTCGTGGGCCTGGAGGCGGTGGCGGAAGTGGTGGCGCACGGCGGAACGAAGTCCACGATCATGACGGAGGCGGGGATTCAGGCCGACCTGCGGGTGGTGCCGCCGGAGTCGTTCGGGGCGGCGCTTCAGTATTTCACGGGATCGAAGGAGCACAACGTCAAGCTGCGCGACATCGGGGTGCGAAGCAAGATCAAGCTGAACGAGTACGGTGTGTTCCGGGTGGCGGAGGGGAAGGAGGTGCGCATCGGCGGCCGGGAAGAGGAGGAGATGTACTCGGCGCTGGGGCTTGCCGCGATGGCTCCGGAGCTGCGGGAAGATCAGGGCGAGATAGAGGCCGCGCGGGAGGGCCGGCTGCCGGAGCTCATCGAAGGCTCCGATATTCGGGGCGACCTTCAGATGCACAGCACGTGGAGCGATGGGCGGGATGACATCGAGGGGCTGGCGCGCGCCGCCAAGGGTCTGGGCTACCGATACATCGCCGTCACCGACCACTCGCCTGCGCAGATCCAGGCGAATGGGCTGAGTGTGGAGCGACTGCGCGCGCGGAAGCGGGAGATCGAGGCCGCTCGCAGGGCCGTGCCGGGGGTAGCGATCCTGAACGCGACGGAGGTTGACATCAAGCGGGACGGGGTGCTGGACTACCCGGACGAGGTGCTGGCAGAGCTGGACTTCGTGGTGGCCTCGGTGCACTCGGGATGGAAGATGGATCGGGAGGCGATGACGGCTCGCATCATCAGGGCGATGGAGAGTCCATGGGTGGACTGCATCGGCCATCCGACCGGACGGTTGATCGGGCGGAGAGAGCCGTACGAGGTGGACATGGAGGCAGTGCTGGAGGCCGCCGCGCGGCTGGGAGTGGCGATGGAGATCAATGCCTATCCGGACCGGCTGGACTTGAAGGATGTACACGCGCGGCGCGCGAAGGAGCTCGGAGTGAAGCTCGCAATCAGCACCGATGCGCACAGTGCGGATCAGCTCGCGCTGATGCGGTTTGGCGTCGCTACCGCGCGGCGGGGATGGATCGAAGCTGGCGATGTGCTCAACACGCTGCCCCTGTCGCAGTTCCGGCGACGGGTCCGGCGCACGAAATCGGCTGGTAGGCGGCGGGGCGGGAAGAGCGCCGCGTCTTGAGGGGCCCGAGGAATTCTCGGGGGTAGAAGGAGTCCAGGAGGGGGAGGAGAAGAGGCACCGGTGCCGCAAATGACCTTGGCGTATCGCTACGAGGGAGGTGACCGGGGTGACGAAGGCTGGACTCATCGATGAGGTGACGGAGGCGACAGGGCTCAAGAAGAAGGATGTGGCGAATGTGGTGGAGGCGGCATTCGACGCGATGGCCGCTGAGCTCAAGAGGCACCGGAAGGTGCAGATCGTGGGCTTTGGGACGTTCGAGCCTCGGCGGAGGAAGGCTCGGGCGGGCCGGGACCCGCGGAATCAGGAGGCGATCCGGATCGCGGCGTCGTGGTCTCTGGGGTTCCGCCCTGGGAAGCAACTGAAGGAGATGGTGAGCGGTAAGTCGGGGCGGCGGGGCAGGCGGTAGCGTCTGCGGTCTGCTCATTTTGACAGGGGGGATGGGGGTGGTATAATGGGGTGCGCAGGTTGATGGAGGCTGTAGCACGTCGGGGCGTGGCGCAATTT
>JALGTG010000139.1 GCA_029821495.1 Candidatus Hebobacteria bacterium | reverse complement strand
CTTCTCTCAGCGCGTCAGCAGTACCTTCGGTTCCAGTAGTGTGTCGAACACCTTCCGCGCGAGGGTCTGCTCGCTAGTGAGGCGCCGGCTCACGTCGATCGACAGGCACTCCCGGGAGTGGTCGTCGGTGATGGTGAGCAGGTTCAGGGCCGGCCCTGCAGGGCCCGCCCTACACGGCGGCAACGGCCGGCGGGGCGCGGAGACCCCGCCCTACAGAACGGCCGGCGGGGTGCGGAGACCCCGCGCTGCAGTGGCAGGGGCAAGCCCCTGCCCAACAGAACGGCGACGGCCGGCGGGCATCCGCCTGCGGCGAGATGCACGCCCTACAGGACCCGCCTTCGGCGGGTAGGCAGGTCACTGTTTGGTGCGGATGATGGAGACGCCGTGCGGGGGGAGTGTGGCTTTTCCGGATAGGTGTTGGCCGGTGAGGAGGTCTTCGCCGGCGATGTCGCCGAGTTCTACGTCGGCGGGCCGGTCGTTGTGGTTGAGGAGGAAGGTGAAGGTGTGGTTGTCCTTTGCGCGCTGGGTGACTTCGACGCCTTCGTGGGGGGTGAGGATGGGCTGGACGCCTTGCTCGTCACATATGTGGGCCAGCAGGCCGTCAACGAAGGGCTGCTCGGGGTCGGAGGCGATGTACCAGGCGGCGCCGGAGCCGTAGGTGTTGCGGGTGAGGGCGGGGCGGCCGGCGTAGAAGTCTTTCCCGTAGACGGCGAGGACGTCGGCCTTTTCGGCGTGGGCGAGGTCGCAGACGAGGCCGCACTGGTAGGCGCCGTTCAGGTCACCGAGGGGGTGGTCGAGGACGATCTCGTTGCTCAGGTCGGGCGGGAAGGCGTCGAACTCCTCGACCCAGACGCCGGTGAGGTCTCGCAGCTCTCCGGGGTAGCCGCCGAGGACGACGAGGTCGTTGTGGTCCACCATGCCGCTGAAGAAGGTGGTGAGGAAGGCGCCGCCGGAGCGGACGAACTGCTTGAGCTTGTCGGCGAAGCCGGGCTGGAGTAGGTAGGCGGTGGGGGCGATGAGGAGGCGGTAGTTGGAGAGGTCGGAGTCGGGGCCGACGAAGTCGGTGGGGATGCCGCGCTTCCAGAGGGCCCGGTAGTACTTGTAGATCTGGGGGAGGTACTTGAGGTCCTTGCTGGGGCCGCTGGACATCTCGAGGGCCCACCAGTTCTCCCAGTCGAAGAGTATGGCCACCTGGGATTCGGCCCTTGCATCGAGGAGGGAGTCGCCGAGGCGGTTGAGGTCATTGCCGAGTTCGGCGACTTCGCGGAAGACGCGGACGTTCTCGTGGCCGGCGTGAGAGATGACGGCGCCGTGCCATTTCTCGCAGGCGCCGCGGGACTGGCGCATCTGGAAGTACATGACGGCGTCGGCGCCGTGGGCAACGGCCTGGTGGCTCCAGAGGCGGAGGACGCCGGGGCGCTTGAGTGAGTTGTAGGGCTGCCAGTTCTGCTGGCTGGGGGTCTGCTCCATGAGCATGAAGGGCTGGCCGTGTTTGAGGGCGCGCATGAGGTCGTGACGGAGGGCGATGTCGGCTGGGTGGACGCCCATGGGGGGGTAGCTGTCCCAGGAGATGACATCGAGGTAGGGGGCCCACTGGAAGTAGTTGAGGGGCTTGAAGTGGCCCATGAGGTTGGTGGTGACGGGGACGTCTGGGGTGTGTTCTTTGAGGGCGTCGTATTCGAGGCGATAGGAGGCGAGGATGCTGTCGGACATGAAGCGGCGGTAGTCGAGAGAGATGCCCTGGAATGCTGTGCGAGTCTGGTCCCAGGGGGAGAGGTGCTCGGAGAGCATGTTGGGGGGGACGATCTCGTCCCAGTCATAGAAGGTGTGGCTCCAGAAGCGCGTGTTCCAGCAGCGGTTGAGTTCGTCGAGGGAGCCGTAGCGCTGCTGGAGCCAGATGCGGAAGGCGGCGGCGCAGTTGTCGCAGTAGCATTCGCCGCCGTATTCGTTGGAGACGTGCCAGATGAGGAGTGCGGGGTGGTCCTTGTATCGGTGGGCGAGGGCGCCGGCGAGGGCGCGGGAGTATTTGAGGTAGGTGGGGCTGTTGGGGCAGGAGTTGTGGCGCATCCCGAAGCGGCGTTTCTCTCCGTAGAAGTTGGTCCGGAGGACATCGGGGTAGCGGTGGGCCATCCAGGCGGGATGGGCGGCGGTGGAGGTGGCCATGCAGGCGTAGATGTCGTTGTCGGCGAGGAGGTCGAGGATTTCGTCGAGCCAGTCGAAGCGGTAGTGGGTCTCGTCGGGCTGGAGGAGGGCCCAACTGAAGACGGGGAGGGTGACGAGGTCTATGGAGGCAAGCTTGAAGAGGCGTATGTCCTCGTCCCATATTTCGCGGGGCCACTGGTCGGGGTTGTAGTCTCCGCCGTAGAATATCTTGGCTAGCTTTGGGTTGATCATGTCGCGTCCTCCCTAACAGTGAGTGGTGATTCCTCGGCGCGGGCGGGGGGTCCTCTTGGCGGCCGGGGGAGGCGGGAGAGGGCGGGAGGCGGACGGGCGATGGGGGCGAGGCTAGAATTCGGGAGGGACGACGACCTGCTGGCCAGTGGTGGTGCTGTGGCGGGCCATGTCGTAGGCTTGGTCGTACTGGGCTGTTACGATGGGCCAGGCGATGACATTGTCGAGGTAGTGCTTGAGGTTCTCGCCGAGGTCGAGGCGCAACTGCTCGTCGGAGGCGAGGCGGATGACATGCTCGCGGAGCATGGGTTTGGTGCTGAAGAGGAGGCCGCCCTTGCTCTCGATGGTCTGAGCGGTGAGGCCTTCCATGGGGGCGGTGGTGATGAAGGGTTTGTTGAGGGCTATGATGCGAGCGAGGGTGCCGGACTGGGTTTCGTCGATGCTGGGGAGGACGACGAAGTCGCAGCAGGCCATGACCTTGTAGTAGAGGTCGCCCCTGGGGATGAACTCGTAGAAGTGAGCGAGGCCCTTGCGCTGGAGGATGGTAAGGTCGTTACGGTACTTGGCGTACTCCTCGCGGTCGTTGGGGTCGCGCATTTCGCCGGCTGCGAGGAGGTCCCACTCCTGGCCGGTGGCGGCGCGAATTTCTTCGGCGACTTCCTCCCACATTGAGGTGAGGATGTCCCAGCGCTTGTTGCGCTGGATCCAGCCGACGAGGCCGACGAAGTGTTTGCCGAGGTAGGGGAGGTCGGAGAAGCCGAGTTCGTGTTTGAGCTGGGCGACCTCTGGAAGGGTCCACCTTCGGTCGGGCCGGGCGCCGTGGGGGACGACCATGATGTTGGTGGGAGTCACCCATTCTCTGGCGCCGAAGGTCCAGTCGAGGCGCCATTTCTGGTAGTGGCACTTGAAGAGGACGACGTCGGCGCGGGCGGTCATTTCGCGGACGAAGTGGGCTTCGTGGTCGCGGAGGCGTCCGTGGATGGTGTGGGGCTCGACGACGACGGGCCAGGCGGTGAGGGCGGAAAGGAGTTCGAGGAAGCCCTGGTTGCCGTCGCCGCGGCCCTCTGGATCGTGGTACTCGTAGAGGCCGTATTCGTGCTGAATGTGGACGGCGTGGGGGGAGAGGCGTTCGATTTCCTCGACGACGGGCTTCCACCAGTCTGGCTGGGACATGTCGATGATGGGACGAACGCCGTCGCCAGCGCCATCGGTGTGGGAGATGACGAGGACCTGACGTTCGGGGTGGCGTTCCTGGATGAACTCGCGCGCTTCCTCGGCGAATGTAGCGATGCCACAGAGGCGAGGGGGGTAGCTGCTTATGATGACGATGGGTGACCGGGAGGGCATTCAGTACTCCTGGCGGGCTAGGTGGGAGATGGCGTCAGGTATGGAGAGGCAGGGCTGTTGGTGCACATATTGGTTATCGGCAAGTGCAGGTGTAGAACTGTGCGGGGTGCCCGCTGGGCGCTGCTGCCGCAAACACTCCTAACCACATCTTACCCCGATGTTACGACGTTCTATGTGCTGTGGGGTGAAGATTGCCGGTGATTGAGGAGGAATGGCCGCGGCGGATGAGGCCAAGTGGAGGGGAGTTGGGACGCGGGGGGCGTGTTTGTGCGATTGCCGGACAAAGGGGTGAGGCCGGGAGTGGAGTCGGCGTGCTAGAATACGTGCACTGGCCTTGGTGGGGAGCGAGGAGCGCGCAAGGCCGGAACTCCGCGGGTTCCTCGGAAGCAGTGGGCCTGGTCACGTCACGGGCGGCGGCGCGGCTACAGGTAGTGATAGACTGCTTAGGATAGGAGCAAGTGTCCTCTAGTGAGGAGGCGGCGGGTGTCGTTTGCCGGCGGGGGATAGGAGAGTGCAAGCTATGTTACTGGAACGTGCCGACGTGGGGTCGGCGGAGAGGGATGCGGTGGGGGCTGACGGACTCGACATCGCCTATGTAAGCACATATCCGCCGCGAGAGTGTGGCCTGGCGAGCTTCTGCGAGGACTTGCTGACCGCGACAATGCTCGACAGCTCGGTCGGGGAGCCGATGGTGGTGGCGATGGAGGACGGGGGACGTGCGCGCGATTACCGATGGCCGGTGGTGATGATCGTCGAGGATGACCGGGAGGCTCACTACGTGGCGGCGGCGGAGTTTCTGAGTAAGTCGCGGGCGGATGTAGTGAGCGTTCAGCACGAGTTTGGGATTTACGGGGGGCCGTCGTGCCGGGGGCTGCGGGCGTTTCTGGAAAGGGTGACGAAGCCCGTGGTATCGACGCTGCACACGGTGGTGGCCGAGCCGGAGCGGGAGGTGCGGGAGAGCATTCGGTTTCTGGCGGATCGCTCGCACAGGCTGGTGGTGATGAACGCGCTGGCGACTGAGACTCTGATGCGGGATTATGGCGTTGAGCGGGGGAAGGTGGCGCAGATTCATCACGGGGCGCTGCCGCCAGCGGAGGAGAGCAGGGATGAGGCGAAGGCGGCGTTGGGGCTGTCGGGGAGGCGGGTGCTGACGACGTTTGGGCTTGTGGGGCGGGGGAAGGGGCTGGAGTATGTGGTCGGGGCGCTGCCGGAGATTCTGCGGGAGCACCCGGATGCATGCTACGTGATCGTAGGGCAGACGCATCCCGGGGTGAAGCGAGCGGAGAAGGAGAGCTACCGGGAGGAGCTGGTGCGGTTGGCGGCCGAGCTGGGTGTGGAGGATGGGGTGCGGTTCGTGAACCGATATGTGTCGAAGTCTGAGATTGCGAGGTACTTGGCGGCGACGGACATCTACGTGACGCCGTATGTGAACCCGGTGCAGATCACGAGCGGTACGCTGGCGTACGCGGTGACGGCAGGGAAGGCGATAGTGTCGACGCCGTATGCGTATGCGCGATTCCTGCTGGAGGAGGCGGGGGGTCTGCTGGTGGAGTTCCGCTCGGCGCGGGCGATCGCTGAGGCAGCGAATCGGGTGCTGGCGCGATCTGATCTGCAAGGAGCGCTGGAGAGAGAGAGCCGCAGGTGCGGCGAGCGGATGCTGTGGCCGGCGGTGGGTGCGGAGTATGTGTCGCTGTTCGCGGAGGCGGTGCGGGAGCAGAGGAGCAGAGGTGCTGCACGGCCGTTGGCCGAGCGTCAGCTAGCGCTGCCGATGGCGAGCGGAAGGGAGGGGCACAGGGATGCTGGCCGGAGCCGACCATCCACTGTCGCTGGATCACTTACGACGGCTGACTGACTGCTTTGGGATCGTGCAGCACGCGAGCCACGCTCTTCCGGACTACCGGTCGGGCTACACAACGGACGACAATGCGCGCGCGCTGACGGCGGTGGTTAAGTATCACAGGCTGCACGAGGATGGGGTGAGCGTGGAGTTGGCGACGCGGTACTTGGCGTTTGTGCTGTACGCGCAGACACGGGACGGAAGGTTCCACAACATCATCGGATACGATCGGAAGCCGCTGGACACGGTTGGGTCGGAGGACTGCTTCGGACGCGCGCTGTGGTCGCTAGCATGGGTGCTGCTAGCGCCTCCGCGGGATGGGCTGGTGGGTCCGGCGGAGGAGATGCTGCATAGAGGGCTGGAGTGGCTGCCTCGGCTTGAGCATCCCCGGGGCAAGGCGATGGGGATCACAGCGCTGTATCAGTGGTCGCTGGCGCGCCCGGGGGAGGGGGGGAGGGCGGGGGAGCTGGCAAGGGGTCTGGCGAGCGATCTGGTGGGGTGCTACGAGCAGCACCGGCGGCCGGGATGGGAGTGGCTGCTGCCCGAGATGACGTACGCGAATGCGAAGCTACCGGAGGCACTGTTCAGGGCGTACCAGGTCACAGGGGAGGAGGAGTATCTGGAGATCGCGCGACGCACGATGGGGTTCCTGTGCGAGAAGACGTTTGTGGGCGATATGCTGTGCGTGGTGGGGAACGACGGGTGGTACTCGGCTGAATCGGAGGGGCCTCCGCGGTACGATCAGCAGCCGATTGATGCGGCGGGGATGGTGGAGGCGGCGATAGCGGGGTTCGATGCAACGGGTGAGGTGGGCTACCTGCGGCGCGCGTGGTCGGGTCTGCAATGGTTCTTCGGGCGGAATCCCGACGGAGTGTCGCTGTACGATCCGGAGACCGGCGGATGCTTCGACGGGCTGATGGAAACGGGTGCAAACCGAAACCGAGGGGCGGAGTCAGCGATCTCGCTGTTGATGGCGGGGCTGTCCGTATTGGAGGCCCGGCGGAGGGTATCCTGGCATATGCTATCGGCAGAGAAGGAGAGAGGTGAGAGTGAGGAGGGGGAGGGAGCACGCTTGCGTTTGCAGGGAGGGTGAGAGGGGCTTGGGGTTGCTGATATGAGGGTTCGGGGGGATGGTGCGAGGGGGCGAGCAGAGGGGCTCAAGGAGCGCCGTCAGGGGTTGACACCGACCGACTGCCATGCTATATTCCGCCGCGTTGGGCAGCATCGGTGTGGAGCCAGGGCTGCGGCGTTAGTCGGGTTCACCCGCGGCGGGATGAAGGGGGGTGCCGAAGCGGCAACTGGGGAGACACCAAAATACTGAGAGTGCCACGTGGCATTGGCGCCAGGTGGCGAACGGGGCGAGAGGGCCTTCGCGGCGCGGCAGCGGAGGGAGCCGCAGTCCCGAAAGGAGGAAGTGTCGGTGAGGAAAACAATCAGTCCTACAGTGACGATCGTCGTTGTGGTCATCGTGGTGCTAGTGGTTGGCTATTTCTTCTGGCAGAAGGTGAAGGGTCCGGGCAAGACGATCATGACGCCGCAGGGCCCGGTTGACGCAAGAACGGGAGAGAT
>JALGTG010000138.1 GCA_029821495.1 Candidatus Hebobacteria bacterium | reverse complement strand
GGGCTTTACGTGGAGGTGGGAACGGCGGGGACAAATGCCGACCACCTGGAGAGCATGGTGCGGGTGGCGCATGTTGTTGGATCGCCGGTGGTGAGGACGTTCGTCGGGAAGCCGCGACCGAGAACGGCAGAGGGGATGCATGAGCTCCTGTCGGCAACTGCGGGGGAGATAGCCCAGGTAACGCCTGTGTGCGAGCGGTACGGGGTGAGCCTCGCGCTTGAGAACCACCAGGACTTGAGGGCGGACGAGCTTCTAAGTCTGCTGGAGCTGGTTGACGACGAGTGGGTGGGGATCTGCTTCGACACGGGCAATCCGCTGGCGCTTCTGGAGGATCCTCTGGAGTCTGCGATGGCGTTCGGGCCGCTGATCAGGAGCGTTCACCTGAAGGACTATCAGGTTGCCGCGCGGCCGGACGGGTTCGCGTTGATGGGATGTGCGCTTGGGGACGGAGTGGTGGAGCTAAGAGGGATTGTGGAGTATCTGGCGAGTGAAGCGGGTGAGGCGAGCTTGAACATCGAGACGTATGTCGGGCGGCACGCGTTTGCCGCGCTGGAGGAGGAGTACTTGGAGCGGATGCCGGAAGTATCGGCAGAGGCGCTGGGGCGGACGCTGCGCTTGGTGCGAGACAGAGGCCTTGAGCGAGAGCCGCGTCTTCCGATCGAAACGGGGGCGTCGGAGGATGAGATTCTGTCGGCCGAGGATGATCTCGTGCTGCGGAGCGTGCGTTGGGCGGAGCAGGCGCTTGGGAGGGGGGAGGCAGGGGGACGGGAACCGGACTTCGGCGGAAGGGGGTCGGCGGCGGGTGAGTAGTCCGGCTGAGAAGGGTTTCCTGGAGACGGAGGTTGGCGTGGTGGCTGGGGTGGAGCGCGAGCGGACCGGCGCGCAGGAAGTGACGGTCCGTGTGGAGGAGGGAGAGGAACGGGCGGTTAACTACACGCAACTGCTCGGGCGGGTCGAGACGGGGGAGCGGGTGCTGCTGAACACTACCGCGGTGCGAGCAGGACTGGGGACGGGAGGATACCACTTCGTGATGGAGCGCGCGGAAGGGGACGGAGCGAGGCCGGAGCAGACGGGCCGGACGGTGAAGCTGCGGTATACGCCGCTGCAGTTCCGGTGTCGCAGTGTTGAGGAGGAAGGGAGCGCTACTCGTGAGGCGGTGGCGTCCTGTGAGGGGTTGGATGGGATGCCGGTCATCGCCGCCGGGCTGCATAGCCAGATCGCGGCGGCGGCGGCGGCGGTGAAGGGGATGGTGCCGGAGGCGCGGGTCGCCTATGTTATGACAGACACTGCCGCTCTGCCCCTGGCGTTCAGCCGGCTGGTTGGGGAGCTGAAGGAGGCGGGCCTGATCGACGCGACGGTCACGGTGGGGCAGGCCTTTGGCGGCGACCACGAAGCGGTGAACGTGTTCAGTGGTCTGCTGGCGGCGCGCGCGGTTGTCGGCGCGGAGGTGGCGATTGTGGGGCAGGGACCGGGGAATGTCGGGACGGCGACGGAGTGGGGGTTCGGGGCAATCGCACAGGGGTCTGATGTCAACGCGGTGGGAGTGCTGGGGGGCATGCCGATCGCCGTCCCGAGAATCAGCTTCGCGGACCAGCGACCTCGACACGCGGGGGTGAGCCGGCAGTTCCTGGTGGCCTTGGGACGGGTGGCGCTGGTGGAGGCCGTGGTGAGCGTGCCGTTGATGGGCGCCAGGAAGCTGGGGATAGTGCGGCGGCAGTTGGACGATGCGGGGATCACGGCGAGGCACGAGGTGTTGGTAGCGAGGGGGGAGGTGGGGGCGGAGACGCTGGCGGAGCGGGGCGTGGCCGTGAAGACGATGGGGAGAACGCTGGAGGAGGACCCGGAGTTCTTCCTGGCGGCCGGGGCGGCTGGGGCGGTGGCGGCCGAGAGGTTAAGATGGAGCAAGAACTCGGAGAGCGATTGATCTCGTCGCGCACCGTTTTCGAGGGGAGACTCATCGGGGTGCGCGTAGACGAGGTGGAACTGGCGAACGGCAGGAGGGCGATACGGGAGATAGTCCCTCATCCGGGCGCGGTCGGGATCGTCCCGCTGCTGGAGGACGATCGCGTGGTGATGATACGGCAGTACCGGCACGCGGCGGGGAAGGTGCTCTGGGAGCTGCCGGCGGGGCTGCTGGAGGAGGGCGAGGGTCCGGAAGACGCCGCTCGGCGGGAGCTGGCCGAAGAGATCGGGTACGAGGCGGAGGAACTGACCCCGCTGTTCTCCACGTATCTCAGTCCCGGCTTCAGCTGCGAGGTGATCCATGTCTTCGTGGCGCGCGGCCTACGGCGGGTGGAGGCGCGGGCCGAGCCGGACGAGAACATCCGGGCGGTTCCGCTGCCGCTTGCCGAGGCAGTGGCGATGGTGCGAAGAGGGGAAGTGCAGAATGCCACCGCGATCTGCGGGATTCTAGCGGTGGCGCGATGGGGTCCGGGTGGGGAGGAGTACGCGAGTTCTCATTGAATGGGGCCCGCAGGTCGGGGGCGGGCGGACGATCTCGGCACGGGGGACACGGGGGGGGCGTCTCGTGTGAAGGAAGGAGCTCTGGTTATGGGAGCATATCGGTGGAGAAGAGCGGCGAGTCCGCTTTGTGTCTGGTGTCTGCTGCTTGCGAGTGCGGTCCTGGCGGCGGGGATGATGGCAATGGCATGGGCTCAGGAGGGGCCGGCCGAAGGAGCAGTAGCTGAGCAGCGGCCGCCGGTGGAGGTGAGGGGCCAGGTCGAGCTGCGGTCGGAGCTGAGGGCGCTGGCCGGCGTGCAGTCCTGGCGGGTGAACGGCGAGGAGATCACTCTGGCCGAGGTGCAGGACCGTGCCGTGGCGTTTCACGGTCCGTACCTGTTGCAGGACCTGGTGTGCGCGGCTCTGCTGCGCCAGGAGGCGGAGCGGCGCGGGATCACTGTGCGGGAGGAGGAGGTGGAAACGGAGATGACGGCGCTGCGGGAGGAGATGGGCCTGCGTTCGGCCGATGCGCTGGCGTTCCACCTTCGGCAACGCCGACTGACGGAGGATGGGTTCCGGCAGCAGGCGCGAGAGTACCTGCTGCTGGCGAAGACGCTGGCGGACAGGGTCTACGTGCCAGACAGGGAGGTGGCGCAGTTCTACAGTCGGTATGAGAACACACTGTACTTCCGGCGGCCCCAGGTCCAGTTTCGGATCATGAGCCTCGCCACTGAGGCAGGCGCGAGGGCAGCGAAGCAGGAGTTGGGCAGTGGGCGGAACTTCGTGGAGGTGGCCAAGGAAGTGGCGGAGAGACAGGGCGGCGACCGAGCGGTGATTGCGGTAGCGGGAGGCTTGAACAGCTACGAGAAGGGACAGCAGCCGCGGTTTCCGCCGGATTTCGAGGAGGCACTGTTTGCGGCACCGCTGAACCAAGTGGTGGGACCGATCAAATCGTTCAACAGATTCCACCTGGTGAAGGTGGAGAAGAAGACGGACGCGTATCAGATACCGCTGGAGGAGGTGCGAGAGGACATTCGTCTACTGCTGCGGCGGCAGAGGCTGGAGCAGGTGGTGTGGCCCAAGTGGATTGGGGAGCAGTTGGCCAACGCGGAGGTGGAGGTGATCAGGGCGGAGGGTGAGGGGGCCGAAGGGCAAGACGCGGAGGTGGGAGAGGGCCCGCTGGCAGGGGGGAGCGAAGAAGAGGCGGCGAGCGATGCGCACGATTAGGACGGCGGTCATTGGAACGGGTTTCATCGGGCCGGCGCACGTGGAGGCCCTGCGGCGGCTGGGGTTTGTGGAGGTGGTGGCGCTGGCGGAGCGGGACCAGGCTACGGCCGATGAGAAAGCCAAGCAGTTGTCGATTCCCCGGGCCTACGGCGACTACCGCGCGATGCTGGCCGATCCGGAGATTGAAGTCGTCCACAACTGCACCCCCAACAACCTCCACTTCGAGGTGAACCGGACCATCCTGGAGGCGGGGAAGCACTGCATCTCCGAGAAACCGCTCGCCATGAAGTCCCAGGAGACGCGAGCGCTGGTGGAACTGGCCCAGAGAGAGGGACTGGTGAACGCGGTGGACTTCAACTACCGCTTCTACCCCTTGGTGCAGCACGCCAAGGCGATGGTGGACGCGGGCGAGGTCGGCGAGGTCTACACCGCGCACGGCTCATATCTCCAGGACTGGCTCTACCTCGACACCGACTACAACTGGCGGCTGGAGCCAGAGGTCTCCGGGCCGAGCCGCGCGCTGGCCGACATCGGGTCCCATTGGTGCGACCTTGTCCAGTTCGTGACCGGGCGCAGCATCGTCGAGGTACTGGGAGATCTCGCCACCGTTCACAAAGTCCGCAAGAAGCCGAAGGGCCCCGTCGAAACCTACGCCGGGAAGCTGCTCACCCCCGAAGACTACGCGGAGGTGCCCATCGGGACCGAGGACTATGCCACGGTGCTGTTCGCGTTCGACAACGGCGCCCACGGTGCGTTCACGGTCTGCCAGGTGTCGGCGGGAAGGAAGAACCGACTCTACTATGAGGTGGATGGCTCGAAGTGCGCCATCTGTGGCGACCTGGAGAGGCCCAACGAGCTGTGGATCGGCTATCGCGAGAAGCCCAACGAACTGTTGATCAAGGATCCATCGCTGCTGAAGGAGGAGGCGAGGCAATACGCCCATTACCCGGGCGGTCACCCGGAGGGCTATCCCGACGGTCCCAAGAACCTGTTCCGGAACGTGTATCTCGAGGTTCTGGGAGATGAGGCGGCGCTGCCCTTCCCGACGTTCGAGGACGGCCACCGGGCGGTTGCCATCGTGGAGGCCATCCTCGCCAGCAGCACGACCAGGCAATGGACTAAGGTGGAATAGCGGGGCGACCTCCGCCCCGAGCTGTCCGAGATCTCTGACTTGAATACCCGTTGACCAGGAGAGCGAGGAATGCGCACCATCAAGACAGCGGTGATCGGCACGGGGTTCATAGGGCCCGCGCACGTGGAGGCCCTGCGAAGGCTGGGGTTCGTGGAGGTGGTGGCGCTGGTGGGCCGCGACAAAGCGCGCACCGACGGGAAAGCCGCCGAGCTGTCCATCCCCAAAGTCTATACGGACTACCGCAAGATGCTCAAGGATCCGGAGATCGAGGTGGTCCACAACTGCTCCACCAACAATGTTCACGTCCCTATCAACACCGCCATCCTGAAGGCCGGGAAACACTGCATCTCGGAGAAGCCGCTGGCGACCACAAGCGTCCAATCGCGAGCCTTGGTCAAGCTGGCGGAGAAGGCCGGACTGGTCAATGCAGTGAACTTCAACTACCGCTTCTACCCGCTTTCCCAGCAGGCGAAGGCGATCGTGGACGCCGGGGAGATGGGTGAGCTATACGCGGCCACCGGCTGCTACCTCCAGGACTGGCTGTGCTGGGAGACAGACTATAGCTGGCGGCTGGACCGGCGCATTTCGGGTGCAAGCTCCGCGGTCGCCGACTTGGGCTCCCATTGGTGCGACCTGGTGCAGTTCATCACCGGCCGCCGGATCGTCGAGGTGTTGGGAGACCTCCGGACCACGTTCAAGGTGCGCAAGCGGCCGAAGGTTAGCACCGCGGCCTTCGCCGGTCACGCGCTCACCGCCAAAGACTACGAGGAGGTGAAGGTGACGCTTGACGACTGGGCCGACGTGCTGGTGCGATTCGACAACGGAGCGCGGGGCAGCTTCAGCGTCTCGCAGGTCTCGCACGGCCGCAAGAACTACCTCCACTACGAGCTGGATGGTTCCAGCTGCGCCCTCGGCGCCAACCTGGAGCGGCCCAACGAACTCTGGGTGGGCCATCGCGAAAGGGCCAACGAGGTGCTGATCAAGGATCCGTCCCTGCTCAAGGAGCAGGCGCGGGCTTACGCCCACTACCCTGGCGGCCACCCCGAGGGCTATCCCGATGGGCCTAAGAACCTGTTCCGGAACGCGTATCTCAAGATTGCAGGCAACAAGGCGGCGCTGCCCTTCCCCACCTTCGAGGACGGCCACCGCGCGGTTGCGGTCGTCGAGGCCATCGTCGCCAGCAGCAAGGCCGGGAAGTGGATGAAGGTGAAGGTCTGACCCGGGCAGTGTGAGTGCAGGGCAGGAGCCTGTCTCCTGCCACTTAGCTAGGGAGGTAGAGATGAGAATCGGAGTCTTCGAGGTTCTGTTCGCGGACATGCCGTTCGAGAAGATGCTGGACCACGTGGCGGAGTCGGGGTGTGAGGCGGTGGAGATCGGGGTGGGAGGGTATCCGGGTGACCCGCACTGTGACGCCGCGGCGCTGCTGAAAAGCGAAGCGTTGCAGCGGCGGTTCCTGCGGGCGGTGAAGAAGAGGGGCCTGATGATCTCGGGGCTGAGCTGTCATGGGAACCCGGTTCATCCGCAGAGGGCTTTGGCGAACAAGCACCACCAGGCGTGGCGGAAGGCGGTGCGGCTGGCGGCGGCGCTCGGGGTCGAGCGCGTGATCACCTTTTCGGGCTGCCCTGGGGACAGCGATGATGCCAAGTACCCGAACTGGGTCACATGTCCCTGGCCGACGGACTTCTCCGACGTGGTGAAGTGGCAGTGGGAGGAGAAGCTGATTCCGTATTGGACAAAGGAAGCCAACTATGCCGAGAAGCAGGGGATCAAGCAGATCTGCTTCGAGATGCATCCGGGCTTCTGTGTGTACAATCCGGAGACGCTGCTGAAGCTGCGAGCGGCATGCGGGGAGGCGATCGGCGCGAACTTCGATCCGAGCCACCTGTTCTGGCAGGGGATTGATCCCGTGGCGGCGATTCGCGAGCTGGGACCGGCGATCTACCACGTGCACGCGAAGGACGTGAAGATCGATCCGATCAACACGGCCCGGAACGGAGTGCTCGACACGAAGCCGTATACGGATGAGATTGCGCGGTCGTGGATCTTCCGGACCGTGGGCTGGGGACACGGCGCTGAGGTCTGGAAGGAAATGGTCTCGGCGCTACGGCTAGTCGGCTACGATCTGGTGCTGAGCATCGAGCACGAGGACAGCTTGATGAGCATGGGTGAAGGATTCCGCAACGCTGTGGCGTTCCTGAAGGAGGTGTGCATAACCGAGCCGCCGCCCCAGGCGTATTGGGCCTGAAGAGGCGCGGGCGGCTGTTGCCGGGGAAGGCACAGCCCAGCGGAAGGTGAAGTTGCCTTGGGCCGGCCGTCGGGGCCGGCCCAAGGCGCGTTTCTGAAGGCCGTCATACAGCAGGGC
>JALGTG010000137.1 GCA_029821495.1 Candidatus Hebobacteria bacterium | reverse complement strand
CGCCATTCCAGGCCGTCGAAGCCCAGCGATGCGGCCAGTGCCGCGGTCTGCTCAAGGTCGAGCTCCGGGCACATGACGGTGAAGACGGCGTACTTCCAAGACATTGTTGCCTCCGAGGCACAAGCTCTGAAGGCACTTCGTTGGCAGGCGCGGCCCCTCCTTCCTGCCTGGCGCCGGTGGGCGGCAAGGGGATTCGTCGGCAGGGAGCGAAAAGGTCGTCGCTGTAAGCAGGGCCGCGGCCGGGCCCGCGGTGCGGCCCCGATGTTGGGCATCAGAAGGAGCCAGCATTGTCGAAGCGACTGACCGTAGTTCCAGAGCGCTGTTCCGGCTGCCGGCTGTGCGAGTCGGTTTGCGCGCTGCACCACTTCGGTGTGAATAACCCGAAGAAGTCTGCGATTCGAGTCATTGCGCTCTACCCGCATCCAGTGATACGGATGCCGGTGGTGTGTCGGCAGTGTGCGCAGCCGAAGTGTCGCGAGAACTGCCCTACGGACGCGATCGTGGTTGACAACGGGGTGGTGAAGATCGAGGCCGACAAGTGTGTCTCGTGCCAACAGTGCGTGATTTCCTGTCCGTTCGGAGCGATCTTCGTGCACGACGAGATCCCGGTACCGTTCAAGTGCGACCTTTGCGGGGGTAGTCCACAGTGCGTTCAGCAGTGCCCGAAGGGAGCGCTGCAGTACGTGCCGGAGCACGAACTTGGGGAGGCTAACAGGGTGGCTTCGGTGCTGCGATATGCACATATGAAAGAGGTCGAGTATGTCGAGGAAGGCGAGCGGAAGAAGCTCCGCTACGCGGAGATCGGGCGGGAGCAAAGCAGAGAAGGATCGGATTGAGGGGGGCTATCACTTCCGCATCCTGTGGGTCGATCTGACGACCGGCGAGAGTCGTGTGGTGCCCTTTGGCGAGGAGTTCGCGCTGAAGTACGTGGGCGGCCGGGGGTTCGGGGCCAAGCTGCTGTTCGACCAACTGCCGAAGATCAAGGATCCGCTGGGACCGGAGAACATCCTGGTGGTGGCCCCCGGGCCGCTGACCGGGCTGTACCTGCCGGGCGGGTCGAAGACCCATTTCGTCTCGCTGGCTCCGCTGACTGGCATTTACGGCGACAGCAACATGGGCGGGAATTTTGGGACGGAGCTGCGGCAGGCGGGCTACGACGCGCTGGTGATAGCCGGCCGTGCGGACGAACTGAGCTATGTCTGGATCGATGAGGATGAGGTGGAGGTGGTGCCCGCGCCGGAGCTGGCAGGCAATGGCTGTCTGGAAACCGACCGGATGGTCAAGGATCGGCTGCAGAGTGAAGAGGTGCGGGTGGCGGCGATCGGTCCGGGGGGGGAGAACCTGGTCAGGTTCGCGACGATCAACGCCGACTGGAGCCGGAACGCGGGCCGCTGCGGGATGGGGGCGGTGCTGGGCTCAAAGAACGTGAAGGCCATCGCGGTGCGGGGCGGCAAGGACATGCCCGTGGCCGACGTGGGTGCGCTGCGGCTGCTCACGGATCGGTCGATGAAGGAGCTGTCGTCGCATCCGCTGTTCGGGTTCTGGCAGCAGCAAGGGTTGATGTCGGTAGTGGACTACGTGAACAGCGCGGGGGTGCTCCCGACGCGGAACTACTCGGAGAACGTCTTCGAAGAGGCGGAGCAGATCGACGGCTTCAAGATGGAGAAGGAGTACAAGATCGGCGACACGGCATGCTTCGGTTGCCCGATGTCCTGCGGGAATATCTGCCTGGTGAAGAACGGCAAGTACAAGGGCACGATCGCGGAGGGGCCGGAGTACGAGACCGCCTGCATGCTCGGCTCCAATCTGGGCGTGGGCGACTTTGCGGCGATTCTCAAGGGGAACCAGCTCTGCGACGATCTAGGCATCGACACAATCTCCAGCGGGAACCTGATCGGAGTGCTGATCGAAGCTGTAGAGACCGGCCTGCTCAGGCCCGCTGACGTGGACGGGATGACGCTGGCGTGGGGAGACGATGAGCTGATCAACACGCTGCTGGAGAAGATCGCTCGGCGGGAGGGGGTCGGCGACGTGCTGGCCGGCGGCTCGCGCGCGGTCGCCGCGCATTGGCCGCAGTTAGCGCCGCTGATGGTGCAGGTGAAGGGGATGGAGCAGTCGGCCTACGACGGGCGGAGCACGATCTCGATGGCGCTTGCGTATGGCACGTGCGATATCGGGGCGCATCACAACCGGGCGTGGACGGTGGGCAAGGAACTGGAGGCGGGCGCGAGCTGGCAGGCCGAGGACAGAGTGGACCTGGTGATCTATCACCAAACGATCCGGCCGCTGTTCGACATGCTGGGCGTGTGCCGGTTGCCGTGGATCGAGCTGGGGTATGACGAGAACCGGTATGCCGAGTTCTACAGCATCGTGACCGGCGTCCCGCATACGCTGGACGACCTGCTGGCGCGGTCGCGGGAGGTGTGGGACCTGACGCGACTCATCAGTGCGACGCGGGGGGTTAGCCGGAAGGACGATTACCCACCACCCCGCATGATGGAGCGGGCGGTCGAGAAGGGCCCGTATGCGGGTCGCGTGGTGGACCGGGGGGAGTACGACGAGATGCTCGACCTCTACTACCAAAAGCGGGGATGGAGCGAGGATGGCAAGCCGGCGGAGGGCAGGGAGAAGGACTTCCGGGATCGTCTCTCGTAGGGCAGGCCTTCGCGTCCTGCCCCTGTCCCATCACCTCCTCTACTGTGTCGTCCACCCGCCGTCTACGTGCAGCGCGCTCCCGGTCATGTAGGAACTAGCTTCGGAGGCGAGGAAGACGGCCGCTCCCTTGAGGTCCGCCGGGTCTCCCATCTTGCCCAGCGGGACCCGCTTGAGGAACTCCTTGAGATAGTCCGGGTCGTTGAGGATGGGCCGGTTGATCTCGGTCTTGAAGACGCCGGGACAGAGCGCATTGACCGTCACGTTGTGGGGGGCCAGGTCGAGGGCCATGGCGCGGGTGAGGCCGAGGATGCCGTGCTTGGATGAAGCATAGGCTGTCCGCGCGGCGATGGCGACGACGCTGAGCATGGAGCCGATGTTGATGATGCGGCCCCAGCGCTGCTCCTTGAGGTAGGGGGCGACGGCGCGGGCGCAGCGCATGGCGCCCGCGAGGTTGGTGTCCAGGACAGTCTCCCAGTTGTCGTCGCTGACCTCGAGGATGTCCTGGCGGATGTTGATGCCGGCGTTGTTGACCAGGATGTGAATGCCTCCGAGTTCCTCCCGCGCCCGCGCCACGGCGGAGTCTACGCCGGCCTGGTCTCGCACGTCGAGCGCGAGTCCCAGACATCTGGCGCCCGTGTGGTCAGCCATCTCCCGGGCGGCCTTGGCGGCGCGGTCGCCGTCGCGGCTCGTCAAGGCTACGGAGGCACCGGCCTCCGCCAGGCCCTCGGCGATGGCGCGGCCGATGCCGCGATTGCCGCCGGTCACGAGGGCGACGCGGTCGTCCAGCCTGAACAGGTCCAGCACAGACATGGAGAATGGTCTCCTACACTCAGATATGAGGTCGGCTCCTCATAGATGCCCTTCACCACCACGCCCGCCATCTCCTTCGAGGGCGTACGCAGAGTGTCGGCGGCCGCAGGCATTGGCTCCGGAAGCGGGGGAAGGAGGAGCGGCCACTCTAAGCCAATATCGAGGTGATGTCGGTCATTCCTGGGCATGGGGGATGGGTCCGGCGCGGCGCAATACGGAGAGAGGAGTGGGCGAGCATGGGCGATCACGACTTCGGACTGATCGGGATGGCCGTGATGGGGCAGAATCTGGCCCTGAACGTGGCGAGCAAGGGCTTCTCGGCTGCGGTGTATAACCGGACCGCGGCGCGGACCAAGGAGTTCGTCGCCGAGCACGCGGGCCAGAGGGACATCGTCGGCGCGTACTCGATCCCGGAGTTGGTCGCCGCGCTCTCGCGGCCGCGCAAGATCATGCTAATGGTGAAGGCCGGCGAGCCGGTGGATGATTTCATCGGGCAACTGGCGCCTCACCTGGAGAAGGGCGATCTCATCATCGACGGGGGCAACTCGCATTTCGCCGATACCATTCGCCGCAGCAGGGCGCTGGCCGAGAAGGACATCCTGTACATTGGCACCGGCGTTTCGGGGGGGGAGGAAGGCGCGCTCCACGGGCCGAGTATCATGCCGGGGGGGCAGAAGGAGGCGTACGATCTCGCTGCGCCGATCCTCACGAAGATCGCGGCCCAAGTGGAAGGCGACCCATGCTGCGCGTACATCGGTCCGGACGGCGCGGGGCACTACGTGAAGATGGTGCACAACGGGATCGAGTACGGGGATATGCAGCTCATCGCCGAGGCCTACTTCATGATGAAGTATGGCTTGAACCTTAGGGCTTCAGAGCTGCACGATGTATTCGCGAAGTGGAACGAGGGGGAGCTGAACTCGTACCTGATCGAGATAACGCGCGACATCTTCGCCCGCAAAGACGAGGAGACGGGCCGGCCGCTATTGGAGATGATCCTGGACAAGGCGGGGCAGAAGGGGACGGGTAAGTGGACGTCGCAGAGCGCGCTGGATCTGGGCATAGCCGCGCCGACCATCGCGGAGGCAGTGTTTGCGCGATACATATCCGCAGCGAAAGAGGAGAGGACGGCCGCATGGCGGGTCCTGCGGGGTCCGAGCACGACATACGGCGGAGACCGCGAGGCCTTCATCGAGGCGATAGGGCAGGCTCTCTACGCGTCCAAGGTGTGCTCGTACGCGCAGGGCTTCGCACTGATGAGGGAGGCGGGGCGGGAGTACGGGTGGGATCTGCAGTTCGGGGAGATTGCGAAGATCTGGCGGGGGGGGTGCATCATCCGCGCGCAGTTTCTGCACCGGATCACCGAGGCCTACGAGCGCGATCCTGGGCTGGCCAACCTGATGATGGATCCGTTCTTCGGAGACGTCCTGGCTGGCGCGCAGGAGAGCTGGCGCCATGTGATCGCCTCCGCGGCTACGGTGGGCTATCCCGTGCCGGCGTTCAGCTCCGCACTGGCTTACTTCGACTCGTACCGCCGGGAGCGGCTACCGGCGAATCTGATCCAGGCGCAGCGGGATTACTTCGGCGCGCACACGTACGAGCGCGTGGACAGAGAGGGCAGCTTCCACACGGAGTGGGTGAAGGAGGGCTCCTGAGGCCCATGCGGGCGGCCAGGGGTGCACGCTAAGCGCTGGTGCGCCAGTGAGCGTCGTCTGTTGGTCCCGGGAGGTAACCGGACATGGAATCGCCCAAGGAGATAAGCGGTGTCGGTCATGAGCACCGGCTCCTGACCGAGGAGGAGGTCCGGCGCACGGTGCTGCGCGGGCTGAGTGAGGTCTACGTGGCCGGGCGGCGGGTGCTGGTGATCATCCCGGACAACACCCGCAGCGGCCCGATCGGCGAGGTCTTCCGGCTGATCCACGAGGGCCTCGCCGGGAAGGTGAAGAAGCTGGACTGCCTGATTGCGCTGGGGACGCATCCGCCGCTGACGGAGGAGATGATCTGCAAGCGGGTGGGGATCACTCGACAGGAGCGTCGGCGGAAGTTTCCCAAGGTCCGCTTCTTCAACCACAGCTGGCAGGACCCCGAGTCGCTTGTCGAGATCGGCCGCCTGAGCGCGGAGGAGGTCCGCGAGATCACCGAGGGCCGCTTCGAGACGGAAGTGGCTGTCACCGTCAACCGGATGATCTTCGACTACGACCTGCTGCTGATCGTGGGGCCGGTGTTTCCCCACGAGGTGGTGGGGTTCTCGGGGGGCAACAAGTACCTGTTTCCGGGGATCGCCGGGCAGCGGATCATAGACTTCTTCCACTGGCTCGGGGCCTTGATCACGAATCCCGTGATCAACGGGAATAAGTGGACGCCAGTTCGCAGGGTTATCGATCGCGCGGCGGCGATGGTGAAGGTCCCTCGGTTCTGCCTATCGCTAGTGGTGAAGGACGAGGGGGCGGCCGGCATATACTTCGGGACGCCGGAGGAAGCCTGGTCGCAGGCCGCCGACCTGTCTCGAAAGCTGCATATCGTGTACAAGGAGAAGCCGTTCCACACGGTGCTCTCCTGCGCGCCGGAGATGTACGAGGACATTTGGACGGCGGGCAAGTGCGTGTACAAGCTCGAGCCCGTGGTGGCCGAGGGGGGGACTCTCATCATCTACGCGCCACACGTCACACGCATCTCTGCGACTCACGGCGCCGTCATCGAACAGGTGGGCTATCACACTCGCGACTACTTCCTGAAGCAGTGGGACGAGTTCAAGCAGTTCCCCTGGGGGGCACTCGCCCACTGCACACACGTGAAGGGGATAGGGACCTATGAGAACGGCGAGGAGAGGCCACGCATGAACGTGGTGCTGGCGACGCAGATTCCCGCCGAAGTGTGCGAGAGCGTGAACCTGGGATACCTCGACCCCGGGAGCATCCGCCCGGAGCAGTACGCGGGCCGTGAGGAGGAGGGCGTTCTATACGTCCCGAGAGCGGGAGAAACGCTGTATCGGCTGAAGGACGCGCTGCCTGAATCGCGTGGAAGGACCTGATTACCTCTTGCGCAGGGGACAAACCTGAGCCCATGTCTGGAACGCTGAAGTCGCTGTTGGTTGGCCGCGGGATCAGCGCGCCGCTGCCGGAAGGCGCCGCTCGGGAGGCGGCCCGAGATCTGGCCGGGCCCACCGGGTGGCGGCCGTACGCGAGGTCGCTTGTCGGCTGCAGGGGCGTCGCTTTCTTCCTGGCTCGAAGGGGGCGCGAGAAGCGGCTCTGCGTGGCGTGGGATGCGAAGTCGCCACCCGAGCGACTCGGTGGTTTCTGCGGGGAACACTTCGCGGCGGAGATAGGAGACGTCCACCTAGACTGCCAGGCGGGCCATCTCGACCACGCCAATGCCGTCGCTCTTCGGAAGCATCTCGACTTTCTCCAACCCCAGGTGATCGGCGTCGCGCCGACCATCGGCACGGGCGACCGCCTCGGGCTGGCGACGCCGGCCCATGTACGGGCGGTTCGGAACAGCGGCCTTCGCCCGGTCTTCGCGCGTTCGGGGTCTTCGAGGAGGGGTATAGGGGGGGCTTCGGCGCGGACGCTGACCATCTGAAGACTACGGAGGATGTTGACGCAACCGTCGCCGCTGGGTTCACCATGTTCACCATCGATCCGGGGGACCATGTTGACAACGAGGCCGGAGCATACAACAGCGTGACGCTGAGGAAGAGGTTCGAAGCGCTGCCGTGGAAAGAGCTCGAGACGACCATGCAGGGCCAATGTGCTCGCTGGGTCGACAAGGCCGTCCGGAGAGGTTCGAAGCGCTGCCGTGGAAAGAGCTCGAGACGACCATGCAGGGCCAATGTGCTCGCTGGGTCGACAAGGCCGTCCGGCTTCCCGACGACTCGGTCGTCGGACTCGACGAGGAGAGTCTGTTCCGGGCCGCGGTGAAGTACGGCCGCGCGCTGGCGCATACCACGGCGATGTACCGCTACGTCAGGGAGAAGATGGGCGACCGGCCGTTCGAGCTGGAGATGTCGGTGGATGAGACCAAGACCGCGACCTCGGTGGCGGAACACGTCTTCGTGGCTGGCGAACTGAAGCGGCTCGGGGTCGAGTGGGTGGGCCTGGCACCGCGGTTCGTGGGGAGATTCGAGAAGGGGGTGGACTATATCGGCGATCTTGAGGAGTTCGAGCGCAGCTTCGGTCGGCACATGGGTGTGGCGCGCCATTTCGGCCCCTACAAGATCAGCATCCACT
This sequence comes from Candidatus Hebobacteria bacterium, assembly GCA_029821495.1. Classification (GTDB taxonomy): domain Bacteria; phylum Armatimonadota; class Hebobacteria; order Hebobacterales; family Hebobacteraceae; genus JALGTG01. Next base: position 321 of record JALGTG010000137.1, on the reverse strand, counting down.
CCGGCAGCGACAAGTTCTCGGTTTACCCCATCGCCGCCCGATTGGCCGGAGATCTGGTGCACCTGAAGACGGCCGGCACGAGCTACCTGGAGGCCCTTCGGGCAATCGCATCGATGGATCCGGGGCTGTTCCGGGAGATTCTTGGCTTCGCGATCGAGCGCTACCCGGAGGACCGCGCCTCCTATCACGTGTCGGCCGAGTTGAGTGAGGTGCCGCGGCCGGATGATGTGCGCGACGAGGAGCTTGGGGCGCTGCTCGACCAGTTTCACGCGCGCGAGGTGCTACACGTGACCTTCGGCAGTGTGCTCACCGCGAAGGTGG
>JALGTG010000012.1 GCA_029821495.1 Candidatus Hebobacteria bacterium | reverse complement strand
ATCGGCCAGCGCGAGGCCTTCAGTTACTGCTCGCAGGTTCTTCTGCCGCGCCTCCTCGTCCGGATCCATTAGGTTGTTCCAGACGCCGGTCTCGGCAATGACCACGTCGTGCTTCCGGAACGCATCTCGCACGGCCTCGACTCGCCCGCCGTCCGAGAGGCTCAGTCCCCCCGGCGTGTAGGCGGCCCGGTAGCCGAGGTCGCGGTGCGCCCGCGCCAGAATCTCAGGATCGTCAGACTCAACGAAAACCGGCCCTCCCAGCCTCATGTTTTCCCTCCAGGATCACTGCTGGGTCGTCACGGACGGGCGCGCCCGCCTAGCGGGAGCTGCCGCCGTGTCGCCAAGCGCAGTTTGGTCGCTCTAATCCGTCTTCTGCTCGATCAGGGTCATGAAGCGCTTGCCGATAGCCAGCGCCGGGTCTACGGGCACTGCGGCCCGCTTCACATCCTTGGGCACGTCGATCTTCGGCGTGGGCCGAAGCTTCTTGCCCTCGTTCTCGGCCTCCAGCATCTCTGCCGCCAGCTCCCGCGCCTCGCGCAGCGTGCAGCAGGCCGAGGTCAGCGGATCCATCGCTATCGCCTGCATGATAAGCTCCGGATCGCCGGAGAGGGATCCCTGGCCCGCAACTGTCTGTACGGTGACATTGCTCTGGTTCAGCGCGGCAAGCTGATGCGGCAGGTCGCCCACCCGCAGCGGATGGAGGCCAGCCTTGTCCACATACACCGGCACCTCGACACAGGAGCCCATGGGCAGATTGGTGATGTAGCCGTCATTGCGGACATTGCCCTGCAACTGGAAGGGGTTCCCGGTCTCCTTTGCCTCCAGCACGTACGTGCAGTACTCGGCGCTGCGCGGATCGAGCTTCGGGGACTCGAACTCCAGCGGATCGACCTCGGCGTATTTCCTTGCGACGTCGGCCGACCACGTGTAATAGGCACCCGACTCCCCGCCGAACCCCGGCTCGTCGCAGAACTCCTCCAACGCCCGCTTGCTGGACCGGAACCAAGGGATGTACTCCGAGAGATGTCCCGTGCTCTCTGTCATGAAGTAGCCGAAGTGCCGCATCACCTCAATGCGCACCTTCTCGTTCACGTAGTACTCCGGCTTCTCGCACCGCTCCTTGAACAGCGGATAGAGGTCCTTTCCGTTGTGCTCGAGCTTCAGGAACCAGGCCATGTGGTTGATGCCGGCGCACTCGAAGTCGATCTCGGCTTTCGGGACTCCGACGTATCCGGAGATCAGATCGAGGGTAGTCTGCACCCCGTGGCAGAGCCCGACGTAGGACACGTTCGTCGCCGCGCCGAGTGCGTAGCAGCACACGCCCATAGGGTTGGTGTAGTTGAGCAGAATCGCATCGGGCTTCGCCACCTCGTCGATGTCCTTGGCCATATCCACCAGCACCGGGATGCTCCGCGCCGCCCGCATGATCCCACCCGGCCCGAGAGTGTCCCCAATACACTGGTCCACCCCGTACTTCAGCGGTATCTCGTAGTCGATCTTGAAGGCGTCTACCCCGCCCACCTGGATCATGCAGATAACGTAATCTGCGTCCTTGATCGCATCCCGACGGTCCAGGGTGGCCCACACCTTCGCCCCCAGGCCGTTCTCCTTAACCATGCGCTTGGTGAAGGCCTCCATCCGCCGCAGCTTCGGCTCCGTGCGGCTCATCAGCGCATACTCCGCGTCCTGCAGCGCCGGTGTAGCCAGCATGTCGTTCAGCAGCGTCTTCGCAAAGACAATGCTCCCCGCTCCGATTATCGCAACCTTCATCGTCGCCTCTCCTTTCGCACTCGACCTATCATCTGAATTCTGGGCGCCCTTGTCCGGCAAACACCCGGACCGGCTCCCCTGCCCAAGCCACCCGGATCAGCTAGGCGGCGTCGGGGTACTCCGAGAAGAGCAGGTACCGCGGCTTCTCATCCTCTGCCACTTCAGGGAAGCGGCCGACCTTCTCATAGAAGCGATTGTCGGTTGTGTCGTCATTGACGGTTGAGACCTCGCCCAGCAGCGTCCTTCCCTTCTCTCCCCAGAACTTGTGGTACAGCCCGCTCGGCAGGAATATGCTCTCTCCCGGGCATAGCGTCACGGTGTCTCCAGCCTTCACCGTGTGAAGCACGCCATCGACCGAGACCGCGACGTCGCGGTCATCCAGACCCTCCTCCGGAGTCGAGTTGTATACCTGCACGACGAGGTCACCTCCACCGCGGTTGATGATGTCTTCCGACTTGCTCCAGTGGAAGTGCATCGGCGTGATCTGATTCTCACCGCTTATCAACATCTTCTCGCAGTAGGGCTTCCGGTAGCGCTCGTCTCTGAGATGTCCGTTCCGGACCGTGAACATGATGAGGCCTGTCTTCGCGAAGTCGCCGGAGCCGAAATCCGTCAGGTCCCAGCCCAGCATGCAGTCCCTGATCTCGTCTGCTTCGCGTCCCTTGGATTGCCACTCGTCCGGCGACCAGAAGGCGAATGGTGGAAGCAGAAGACCGCGAGAAGCCGCGAACTGGGCCGCGTCATCAATGAGAGTGTTGATCTCAGATCGCTTCATAGCATCCTCCGAGCCTAGGAGTCCGCTGCTTCGCCGTCGCGTCCCTGCTTGCAGCGGTACCGGTTGGCCTCTGCGGCGGAGGAACGCCGTCGGTGGCATCGCCGTCGCTGGGGCGATCTCACCGACTCTGATCAGCACCTTGACAAACAGGGATGCAATCGTTATCATTATACGGTGCCGGCGGCAAGGTGTCAAGCACCCGGCATGTCTCAGGCCTCAGGAGACGCGGATGGCAATGACTGTGAAGGCCGAACGGTGCAATCGTTTGCACATGGGTGCGGGGAGGGGCACAGACAACTGCCGGTGAATATGCGCGCGCGGCGCACGCTCTCCTCAGCAGCGTCTGCCGTGCCGGAAGGAGGTGTTCTCGCGACAAGCAAAGGACGTGCGGGCCGCCACATGTACGGGGTCCGTGGTGACGGATACCTTATACCAGGAGGATGGCCGTGAGGCTAGTGTCTCGACGTAGAGGTTTCACGCTAATTGAGTTGCTGGTGGTGATTGCCATTATCGGCATCCTGGCAGCAATGGTCTTCCCGGTCTTCGCAAGGGCGCGCGAGTCCGCGCGCAAGGCGGTGTGTCTGTCGAATGTCAAGAACCTGACTCTCGCACTCCAGATGTACTTCGCTGACAACAACGACACTTTCCCCCCCTATGAGCACCGCCGGGAGGTCTTTGACTACTTCGATACAGCGCCCGGCGGCGCGCCCGACAGATGGCCAGGTCCCTGTCACGAGGAGGCCGACCCGGCGTACCGCGTTCAGTGGTTTGCCAACATGGCCAACCCGTACCTCACCTGGCCGGTGGTCCTGGACGAGTACGTCAAGAACCGCGAAGTCTGGAGCTGCCCCAGCGCCAAGATCGTATCCGGCGCGACCTTCATCGTGCCGTACCAGGATTGGCTGGGATACCTGAAAGCCACCCAGGGTTCGTGGGGCGGCGAGGACGGCCCAGGCCCGTGCACCCACGGCTCCTTCCCCACGGGATGGGGCGGCGCTGTGACCGACTCTATCCTACAGGGCCGCTCAGCAGTCCCGGGGACAACCTGGGGCCAGACCGGAGATGCGGCGCACAAGGCCTTCGTCCAGACCATTGGCACAAACGAGCAAGTTCTCTATGAGAAGAAGCTGGTCGAGTTCGAGGACCTGGTTAGCACTCCCGTCGTCGGTGATGGCGGGTTCAACCGCAACTTCTTCAGCGTTGCCACCCTCGCCTATCCCGACGTCTGCTGTGCGGAGTGCGCTGGTATTGCGCCCTGGTCGTGGACCTGGGGCGGCCAGGCCGCTGGGCTGAACCCGTGCCCCGATGGCACCTACTGCCCGGAGTGTATGGACGTCCACGCTGTGAACTCCTGGTGGAACTCTGGCGGGTTCGACCAGGAGGCGAGAAAGGCCAGCGCCCGCCATCTGGGCGGCGTCAACGTCGGATGGGCCGACGGCCATGCCACATGGCTGGACTCCCAAAGGCTCATCGCCATGAGTGAGGACGGCGATCTCGAGGCCATAGGTTGGGTGTGCGCGCCCTACACCTCGGCGGAGGGCTATCTGGCGAACTGCGGAACGCCTCCTCCGGGCATGGTCTTCCTGTACAGCAAAGGCGGCACCACAGCCAACTGGGAGTGATAGCGGCAGCCTAGCTGGCGAAGCTCGAAATGTCTGATCCTGGCAGGCCCGCTTGCCAGTGAAGGGACAGTTTCTGTCTCGGCCGGGCCGAGATGGACGTATCAGCTGCGGCGGAGCGCCCACAAGGGCGCTCCGCCCTGTTGCCTCAGGCACAGACCTGCCAGCGCGGGGCAGGTGCCATCGCCATCCTGGTTTTTGCATGATCTGTGGCATACAGATGCAACTCGGATGACGAGATGAGTGTCTTCCGAAAGCCTCCCGGCCGCCAGAGGAAGCTCCGCACCAATGACTGACACATCACGTGGTCAGCCAGTGCCCCGTCGAGGCGTCAGCCTGCGGGCCATTCTTATCGGCCTCGCAGCCGCGCCTCTCAACGTCTACTGGATGACCTACACCTACTGGCACTTCGGACACGGGAGCGAGTCGAGCCTCATCTACTCCAACTGTGTCTGCTATCTCGTCGGCCTGGTGGGCATCAACGCCCTGCTCCGCCGCTGGCGGCCGCGATGGCGCCTCTCTGGCGGGGAGCTGCTCACCATCTACCTGCTGCTCTCCATCTCGACTGCCTGGTGTGGTGTGGACTTTGTGTCCGATATGCCCGAGGCCATCTCCAATCCTTTCTGGTTCGCTACTCCATCAAACCAATGGGACCAGCTCGTGCTCCCCTACCTCCCGACTTGGCTCACCGTGTCCCAGCCGGAGGTCATCAGCGGATTCTTCGAAGGCGATGCTTCGCTCTATCGCAGGCACGTACTCCTGGCTTGGCTCAAGCCTGTGCTGTGGTGGACTGCGATGGCTACGGCACTGATGTTGGCCTACGTTTCTCTCAGCTCCATATTCCGCCGCCGTTGGTGCGACGAGGAGAGGCTGTTGTTCCCCGCGGCCATTGTCCCCCTGCAGATCGCGGAGGAACGCCATGCGCTCTTCCGGAGCAGAACCATGTGGGCTGGACTGCTGCTAGCGGCCGGAATGGAAACCGTCAACCTCATCCACGGCCTGTTCCCCGCCTTCCCCGGGATTCCGTTCTCCTGGGACCTGAGGCCCTACATCGAAGAGGTGCCGCCGTGGAACGCCATTCGCTGGGCGACAGTAGGTGTGTGGCCCATGGTGGTCGGCATCTGCTACCTGATGCCGCTCGACCTCGCCTTCTCGCTCTGGTTCTTCAACGTGATGTTCAAGGCCCAGCTCATCCTCGCCAGCCACTTCGGCTGGACCACGAATACCATCACGGGGTTCCCCTACATAGACAACCAGTCTCTGGGAGGCTTCATCGCCCTGCTGGCGTCGGTATTGTGGCTCGATCGCCGCTACCTGGCACAGGTGGGCCGGAAGGTAGTGGGGCTGCGTTCGCCCCTCGATGAGTCACGCGAGGCCATGAGCTACCGCGGCGCCGTGCTGCTGCTGGCCATAGTGACAGGCTTCCTCGCCTACTTCTTCGGCAGAGGAGGCATGCCGGTGTGGCTTACCATGGGGTGGGTCGCCAATTTCCTTCTGCTCGGCCTGGCAGTGACCCGGATACGCGCTCAGCTCGCCCCGCCGGCCTTCGAGCTGTGGAACATAGGGCCCAACCACCTCCTTCCCAGGGTCCTTGGCACCAGAATCACGACCCCACGCGCGCAGGGCATGATGTGGATCACGTATCCAATGGGCCGGGAGTTCGGCAACAGCCCCCAGCCGTGGACCTTGGAGGCGTTCAAGCTGACCGATGCGGAACACAGGGAGCGGCGGAGCCTGTCCTGGGCGCTGGTGGCGATCACCCCTGTGGCCGTCATGAGCGTGTTCTGGGCCACTCTCCACGTCGTGTACGGGGCAGGTGTGGCCAGCAACGCTGACCCCTATGGGGGCGACCACATGCTCGACGTGCCGTACTACCTGTCCACTGCGCTCGAGAACCCGACCGGCCCCGACTATGCTTCGCTGGGCGCCATTGCAGCCGGCATGGCCAGCACGGTGGCGCTAATGGCGATGAAGATGCGTTTCCTCTGGTGGCCTCTGCACCCCGTAGCCCTGCCCATTGCCTGCGCTTGGGTAATGGACGCCTACGTCCCGGCTGTCTTCACCGCCTGGCTGATCAAGGCAGTGATAATGCGATATGGCGGCCTCCGACTTCCTGGCACTGCCGTTCTTCCTCGGCCTGATCATCGGGTCCGCAGTAGTGAGCTTCCTACGCACGATCACTGCATCTGTACTCAATATCCCGCTATGAGTCCGTCCGTCTCCATGGTGTCATGTACTCGCGGCCGCTTCGCACTGCAGCCCCGCCGTGATCTGCCTCACCAAGCTAGCCGAGGGGGCGCACCACGCCGTCGGGTGAATCGCCGCCGTTCCCCGTCGAAGCGCCGGCCCCGATGCTTCGCTTGCGCGACTGAACGGCCGGAGTTCCCGCGCTTGCCCTGAGCGTAGTCGAGCATGCCGGCCCTTCCTTCCCCCCCTAGAGTCGCACCTCACAGCGGCACATCGGCGATCCACGCGATGATGGTGCGTAAGAACACGGCGATCGTTGAGCCGATGATCACCCCCAGGAAGAACGTCAGCGCCTGCCGATGCAGTCGCAGGCCTCCGTAGCGCATGATAGCGGCCTTGATCAGCCGTGAAGATGGAAGGAAGATACTCGTCCGTCACCCAGGCGCAGGCGATGGGCAGAGCGGCGGGATGGAGAGGCCATCCGACAAAGCGCATCTTCAGTGCCATCAGCGCCACCGTGCTCACGAGGCCAGCTCCAACTGCCCAGAGCGCCGCCTGGTCCGGACCTGCTGGATTATTGAGAGCGTTGGCCAGGAGCTGGGGTACATCGAGCGCGTGATCACTCCCACCTGGGTCAGCATTGCTGTGCACGCCCACCCTGTACACCACATGGAGGGTAGCCCAGAACACGCTCATGGCAGCCACCGGGGTAATCGCCACCATCAGCCAGGCCATCCTTCTCCGATCGACGCCCCCGGCGTCGGCCAGCCTGAATGCCTCCAGCGTCCAAGGCTGAGGGTTGCTGTTGAACTCCCGCGTGACCGGATAGGTGAGCCACATCATCCCTTGGGCCTCCCGTGACATCGACTGGGAGCCGATAACCATCGGAAGGAAGTGATTGGGCCCTATCCACCATAGTTCCAGGGTAGGCGGCGCGAGCTGGGCACGGATACGAGTTGCCGCCAGGCCGAGCAAGAGGAGATGGGCGGCCCAGAACAGCGTGAGTGGTGGCTTCATGCCACCGCGAGAGAAGAAGTAGATCAGGAAGCCGAGCGCCACAGCCAGTCCCAGCACCGCACCCCTGTAGCTGAATGCTTCTCCTGACTCATCGAGGGTTGTTCGCAGTCCCACTACCTTACGAACGACCCGACCAAGGTACTGCCGGTCCAGCCACAGCACCGAAGCCAGCAGTGCGATGAAGCCCCCCAGTCCCTGGTTGTCTACGTATGGGAACCCCGTGTAGATGTTGGTGGTCCAGGCGAAGTGACTCGCTGTGATGATCTGAGCCTTGAACGTCAGGTTGAAGAACCACAGGGAGAAGAGGAGGTCGAGTGGCATCAGGTAGCAAACCGCCACCGCCAGCGGCCGGAGCTCCATCCCCGTCTGACGGATAGCGTTCCATGGCGGCATTCCTTGCAGATACGGCCCCACGTCGAAGTAGAACGGTATCCCCGGCACCGCCGGACGCAATCCATGGATCGTGTTGACGGCCCCCATCCCGGCCGCCAGCAGGATGCCCGTCCACATCACCTTGCTTCGGAACAGCCCATAGCGTCTATCGGCGATCTGCAAAGGTACGGTGGCTGCCGGGAAGAGCAGTCTGTCCTCATCAGACCAGCGGCGACGCAAGAGGGAGCTGAGACAGACGAATGCCAACATCAGCGCGGTCACCATCGCGCTCCACCACAACGCAGGACCCAGCCAGGCGAGCAGCACACGTGTGCGGTAGACCGTGGAGTATCCCTCAAACAGCCCGCCGATGACGTCCCGATCAGATACGGTCAGCCAGCCCGGCAGGTACGGCAGCACCACTTCATCCCATTGGTTCGATGGTGAGGCAAACCAGAAGGGATTCGAGATCCCCTCCGGGAGGTCGCTCAGGAAGTCTACCCCACACCAAGCGGTCGCCAGCGAGAGCAGCAGGTAGATCGTGAGCAGCTCACCCACTGAGAACACCCACCTCGGCCGCCAGCGACGGAGCAGCGAGTTGACCCCTACCAGACCAACAAGGTAGACGACGCAGTTATAGTAGATGAGGCTCGGGCGATCGACGAGGTATCCGAAGCGCCAGTATGTGTAGGTTATCCAGTACGCGTTGAGAGGCGTGGCTGCCAGACCGACAAGGACCGCCCGCAGTCTGATGCCGCCGCGGGCCACCGGCCGGGATGCCGATGTGCCGGTCATCGTCATGAGCCTTCCTCTTGGGTCCAATGGCGTCCGTGACAGCCTTCAGCACGTCGGCCGCGTCGCATCCACATGCTGCCGTAGTCTACCTCTCAAACCGGTGTCCCCCTTCTGCGGCGTCTCAGTCTCCTCTGTGCGCAGGGCCGGCACCAGCCAGGCTCCTTGACCATCGCTGCATGCTTGGCGGCGCTACCGCTGTCCTGTGACGGTGACGACTTGATGTACATCAAAGAGCGGTAGCATGAGGCGGACCGCACTGCCGTCCACGCCTGTCGGAACAGGCGTGCCTTCCGGCTCGATCTCTGCCTGCGCCGAGCCCATCGGCTTTGATCAGCACCTTGACAAACAGCGATGCAATCGTTATCATCATAGGGTGTCGCCCGCAAGGTGTCAAACTCGCGGCATGTCTCAGGCCTCAGGAGACGCGGATGGGATGACCCTGACGGCAGGAGGATGCAATCGTTGCCACATGGCTGTGGCGAAGGGCACAGACAACTGCCGGTGAATATACGCGCGCGCGGCGCAGGCGCTCCTCAGCAGCGTCTGCCGTGCCGGAAGGAGGTGTTCTCGCGACAAGCAAACGACGTACGGGCCGCTGTATGTACGGGCCCCGTGGCGACCGAATCCTTACACCAGGAGGATGGCCGTGAGGCTAGTGTCTCGACGTAGAGGTTTCACGCTGATTGAGCTGCTGGTGGTGATCGCCATTATCGGCATCCTGGCAGCGATGGTCTTTCCCGTCTTCGCAAGGGCGCGCGAGTCCGCGCGCAAGGCGGTGTGCCTGTCGAATGTCAAGAACATCGCACTGGCCGTTCAGATGTACCTGGCGGACAACAACGACACCTTCCCCCCACAGGAGCACCGCCAGGAGGTCATTGACTACTTCGCAAGCGCGCCCGGCGGCGCGACCGACAGATGGCCAGGGGCCTGTTGGGATGAGAGCTCCGATGCGGCCATAACCTACCGTATTCAGTGGTATGCCAACAATGCCAACCCCTATCTCACCTGGCCGGTGGTCTTCGACGAGTACGTCAAGAACCGCGATGTCTGGAGGTGCCCCAGCGCCAAGACTGTGGCGGGCGCCATGTTCATCGTGCCGAACCAAAATTGGCTCGGACACCTGGCGGCCCATGAGGGCCAGTGGGGTGGCGACGGGGGGCTTCCGGGCCCCTGTCTCCAGGGCACCTTCCCCTCGGGATGGGGCGGGGACGTGACCGATTCCGCCGTTCAGGGGCGCACAGCAGTGCCGGCCACCGCCTTCGGCGGTGGCGGCAGCCAGGCGAACAAGGCCTTCGTCCAGACGATTGCCGCGAACGAGTTCGCCCTCTTCGATACGAAGATGGTGAGCCTCCAGGACCCTGTTCAAGTGCCCGTCGCCGCTGACGGCGGCATCAGCCGCAACTGGCTGACAATGGGCCAGATGGCCTATCCTGATATCTGCTGCGCCGAGTGCGGTGGTATCGCGCCCTTCGCGTGGGGCTGGGGCGGCCAGGCCGCTGGGATAAACCCGTGCCCCGACGGCACCTACTGCCCGGAGTGCATGAATCTCCACGCTGCGAATGCCTGGTGGAACTCTGGCGGTTTCGACGCCGAGGCGATGAAGGCCAGCGCCCGGCATCTGGGCGGCGTCTGTGTTGGATGGGCCGACGGGCATGCCTCATGGCACGACTCCAAGAGACTCATCGCCATGAGCGAGGACGGCGAGATCGAGAGCGTAGGCTGGCTCTGCTATCCAGCCACTTCCGCGTTGGGTCATGAATCCGTGTGCGGACCCCCCGCGCCGGGCATGAACTTCCTCTATAGCACAGGCCCTCGCTGGAACCCCTTCGGACCTCTACCGGTCGAATGATAGCAGCAGCCTGACTGGCGCAGGTGGGAATGCCTCATCCGAGCAGGCCCTCTCGCCAGCGAAAGGACAGTTCGCATCTTGGCCGGGCCGAGATGCGTGTATGAACTGCGGCGGAGCGCCTGAAGGCGCTCCGCCGCACTATTCTCATTTCCTGGCGGAGAATCGAGAACTGCTGGGCGGTGTTCCCGAAGGCAGTCTCAAGATTTCCTGAGAGCGGCAGCGGCGAGCCCGGCCTGGGCTGAGCCACGAGGAATCTCCCCGGCCCATGCGCCGCTCCTGAAGCAGCTTCTACTCGGGTGACAGTGGGACGTCGACGATCCAGGAGATGATGGTGCGCAAGAAGACGACGATCGCTGACCCGACGATCACTCCCAGGAAGAATGTCAGCGCCTGGCGGTGCAGTCGCAAGCCCCCATAGCGCATGATGGCAGCCTTGATGAGCCACGCGGTGAAGATGGCGGGAAGATACCAGTCGGTGGCCCAGGCGCAGGCGATGGGCAAGGCCACGGGATGGAGCGGCCAGCCGACGAAGCGGAGCTTGAGCGCCATCAGGGCTACCGTGCTGACCACGCCAGCTCCGACCGCGGCGAGTGCCGAGTAGTCCGGACCTGCTGGATTCGCCAGCGCGTTGGCCAGCAGCTCGGGCACGTCGAGCGCGTGATGATCCGCCTCTGGGTCAGCGTTGCTGCCGACGCCGCCTCCATACGCGATGTGGAGGGTCGCCCAGAAGACGCTCATGGCAGCAACCGGGGTGATCGCCACCATCAGCCAGGCGAGCCTCCCGCGGTTCATACGCCCGCTCTCGGCAAGCTTGAATCCCTCCAGAGTCCAGGGCTGAGGATTGTTGTTGAACCCCCGAGTGACGGGATAGGTGATCCACATCATCCCCTGGGCTTCCCGTGACATCGACTTGGTGCCGATGACCATCGGAAGAACGTGGTTCGGCCCTATCCACCATAGTTCGAAGGTAGTGGGCGCGAGCTGAGCACGTATGCGAGTGACTGCCAGGCCGAGCAAGAGGAAGTAGGCGGCCCAGGCCAGCGTGAGTGGCGCCGTCATGCCGCCTCGAGAGAAGAAGTAGATGAGGAAGCCCAGCGCCACGAGCAGTCCTATCACGGCGCCCCGGTAGCTGAATGCCTCGCCTGAGTCATCGAGCACGGAGCGGAGTCCCAGAACTTTGCGCACAACCTGACGAAGGTAACTGCGGCCCAGCCACAGGACCGAGGCCAGAAGTGCGATGAATCCGCCCAGCGATTGATTGTCTATATATGGGAACCCCGTGTAGATGTTGGTGGTCCAGGCGAAGTGGGTCGCTAGGATGAGCTGAGCCTTGAACATGAGGTTGAAGAACCAGAGTGAGAAGGTGAGGTCGAGTGGCATCAGGTAGCACACTGCGACCATCATGGGCTCGATCCCCATTGCCACTTGGCGAATAGCGTTCCACGGGTGCAGACCTTGGATATACGGGCCAGGGTCGAGATAGAAGGGTATCCCCGGCACGGCCGGAACCAGCCCATGGATCGTGTTGAGGGCCTCGATCCCGGCCGCCAGAAGCAACCCGACCCACAGGACTCTGCTTCGGAACAGTCCATGGCGTCTGTCAGCGACTTGCAGAGGCACCATGGCTGCCGGGAAGAGCAGCTTGTCCTCATCAGACCAGCGGCGGCGGAAGATGGAGCTGAGACAGACGAATGCCAGCATCAGCGCGCTGACCATCGCACTCAACCACAACGCAGGCCCCAGCCAGGCCAGCACCACACGCCCGCGGTACACCGTGGAGTAGCCCTCGAACAACCCGCTGATGACCTCCGGATCCGACACCGTCAGCCAGCCCGGGAGGTACGGCAGCACCAGTTCATCCCATTGGTTCGACGGCGTCGCAAACCAGAACGGATTCGAGATCGCCTCCGGCAGGTCGCTCAGAAAGTCTACGTTGCACCAGGCGGTCGCCAGCGAAAGCAGGAGATAGATCGTGAGCAGCTCCCCCACAGAGAAGACCCACCGGGGCCGCCAGCGCCGCAGCACGGAGTTGACGCACACGAGCCCAACCAGGTAGACGACACAGTTGTAGTAGATGATGCCCGGGCCGACGTAGTGGCCGAAGTGCCAATACGTGTATGTCATCCAGTATGCGTTAACGGGCGTGGCCGCCACTACGATGAGAATGGCCCGCAGGCTGATGCCGGGACGGCGCACTGGCTGAGAACCTGATGTGTCGGCCACCGCTATGAGCTTTCCTCTCGGGCCGAATGCCATCCGCTAGAACACTCAGCACGTTGGCCGCGTCGCATCCACATGCCGCCGTAATCTACCGCTCAAACCGCTGGTGCTCTTCTGCGGCGTCTCAGTCTGCCCTGTGCGCAGGGCCCGGCACCGGCCAGGCGCCCTGACCATCGCTGCATGCTCGGCGGCGCTACTGCGGTCCTGTGATGGTGACGACTTGATGGACGTCAAAGGGCGGAAGCATGAGGCGGACCACACTGCCGTCCACACTCGTGGGAACAGGCGTACCTTCCGGCTCGATCTGCGCCTGCGCCGAGCCACCCGTCCACCTCCTCAGTATCAGGTCAAAAGGCCCCATCGATACTGCCCCGTCGTTCATCGGGAGGTAGTCGGGATGCCCCCCGTAGTGGTTGATCAGGTTGAGCACCAGCCGACCGTCTTTCTGATTCAGCACCACTTCGCAGCCCGGAGGCGCGTTGACCGACAGCGAACGCTCCTCCTCAGGCAGCGCTGTCGACAGCAGCCTGCGCGTCAGCTCCTTCGCCCACCCGCCGGCAATGTCCGGGAAGGCTGTCGTGGTGGAAGCCAGCGCCGAGGCTGCGTAAACGCAGGAGCCCTTCCCGTGGCGGGCTCGGACAATGTAGGGATGCGAGCGGTCTTCGTCGCCGGCCGGCTCGTGCCAGAGGAGAGTCGTGTTGATCGTTGCTGGGGCCTCGGGAAGCTGCACGGTTGCCAGCACCTCGCCGGTCACTCCCCCCAGCAGCGCGATCGGCCCCGCGATCCGTATCGGGACATCGGGGATGCCCTCAAACAGACGCTCTTCGCCCCGACGCACAAAAGCGTACGACCAAGGCGCCCAGTCGAGTGCCGAGAATCCGAGGAGGTCGGCTAGCGCCGGGTCATCGCGGCGGGTTCCGTCGGGATGGCACGCGCCCGCGTCTCCCGTGCCGACGAGCCTCCCGCCGCCGGCAACGTACTCCCTGAGCGTGTCCACCTCTGCATCCGAGAGCAGAGTCAGGTTCGGCGCGACGATGGCGCGGAAGCGCTGGAGGTCTTCGACCGAATAGAGGACCTCGTACTGAAGGTGGTCCTGCACCATGACGTTGTGGAACGCATGCGCCTCCTTCAGATGTGTCACGCCGAGTTGCGGGCAGTGGAGCGGATCAACGAGGAGCAGCAGGCCGATGTCGCTAACGGGATCAGTGTGGGTCAGATGGGGTTCGAGCTGCTCCAGCCGCACGAAGGAGTCTCGGATCGCATCGAGCGCGCCGGGCTCCAGCGATCCGTCCGGCCTGCCAATGACCCCGATGGTCGCCGAGCCTCCGTGCGCCGCCGGGATCGCGCTCTCCAGCTGGATGAGAGGAGCGGGCTTCTGATCGAAGCCGTTCCACCCCCGCAGCGCGCCCGGCATGAGCACCTCGAACGGCGTGCCGCGGGCTCGACTGGACCGTGCGGCCCAGCTCTGGTTCTTGTAGAAGGGCGCATGCGCCTCTACCGTCACGAGGTCCGACAGGAAGACCGGATCCTGAGGGACGCCAGCGTTGTTGTAGGTCACGACCGCCTCCGGCCGGTGGCGTCTGATGGTGTCGGTGGCCTGACGCAGGTACTCCTCGACACCTTCGACACCGAAGCGGAACAGTGCCATCTGTTCGTCAGCACCCGGCTCTCGGGGCAGGTCGCGGCCGGACTGCTCTAGGAACCGGCGGTGGCAGTGACGGCAGTGGCAGGTGTGGGAGATCTCTCCGTGCCACCACCCGTAGACTGGCGTCTCGTAGTCCCGCCAGGCGACCGGGACGATGTCGAGCCACACCCCATCGACGGGGTAGGCGGCCATCAGTTCGTCCAACTGGCGGAGCGAGAACTCGGCATAGGGAGACCTGAGGCAGGCGAAGTAGAACGGCCCCATCCGCCAGGACTCTCCATCGGGTTTGACGTGGATCCAATCGCGATGCAGCCCGAGCGCGTAGTTGTCGAACCCGACGCTGAAGTAGGCCATGAACTTGACACCCACTTCGTGGCACGCCTCGACCATCGGGCCGATGACATCGAACTGGTAGGCCAGCCCCTCTGAACACGGGTAGTAGCAGATCCCGTGGTGATCCTTGCAGTAGAACTGCACGCAGTCGACTCGCGCTTCCGCCAGCGACTGGGCCATCCGCCGGGCGTCGAAGCGCTCCCCCCGCCGCTTCGCCCAGTCGGGGGACACATAGAGAATGTGCACCTTGCGCGGGTGGTCGGCGAACCAGTTCGACATCATGGCACGGCTCCTGTGGTGCGGCTGGCGGCCGCTAACCAAGCACTACTAGCGCGTAGGGATCGACCGAGGGCACGGTGAAGCTCAGCCAGCTTCCGTCTCGGCCGACGGCAAGCTCCTCCTCACCATCCAGAGAGAGACAGCGGACCGAGGTTGGCGCTTCGCCGTTCCACGGCAGCCTGACCTCGACATCATGCTTCGGGACTATCGTGTCGTCCGACTCGTGATAGTCGTAGTTGAGGAGGTGGCAGACGTGCTCATCGCCTTTCGAGTAGCGGACGACATTGACGAGGGGGTCGGATACTTCGATGCGGGTCTCGACTACAACCACAATGGGTTCCAGGATGCGCTCGCGGTCTTCAGGGCGGTAGCGATTCCAGAAGTCGAGGAGCCGGTTGTCCTGAAGGGTCGTGACTCCAGGGCCCTTGCCGAGGGGATTCCCCGAGTAGGCGATGACCCGGCCGCCCTGCTCAGCGTAGGCCTTGAGCGCAGCAGTCTGCGCGGGGGTCAGCGCGCCGGCCTCGGGAAGGAGGACAGCCTGGTAGCGGGCCAGCTTCTCCGGGGCAATGTCGCCAGGGGTGAAGACATCGTCGCCGACATAGAGGACGTCGTACTGGAAGCCGCCTTCCGCGAGGGCCTGGGCCAGAGCGATGTACTTGAAGTGTCCCTTTCCGTTCTCCAGCACAGCGGAGTTGGGGTACAGGATGGCGAGCGTGTTATCGGTGGTCAGATCCTCGTAGTACTGACGGTGCGCGAGGATGAAGCGAGTGTAGTCCTTGACGGCTTCGGGCACAGTCGCCGCAAGCCGCGTCTCATCATCGACACCCGGCCACCAGTAGTAGCCCCACCGCCCGTTGTTTGCGTAGGCCTCCAGGAACATCAGCAGGTAGTAGTTGATGGCCTTCCTTCCTGCAAGTTCCTTCGGGACATTGATCTGGGGGCAGAGCCAGGCAGGAGCACGGGAACGGAAGGATGCGGCCAGGCGGTACCAGGCAGTGAACTTGCCGCGCGGCAGCAGCCAGTGGGCCTTGCCCTCCTGGAAGGTGCCGGGATTGAGGATGTAGAGATTCTCCATGAGGACGAAGTCGATGAGTTCGCCCCAAGCGGCACCCCAGAGGCTGCCCTGGGTCTCGAGGAAGGTGCCGAGCCCGGTGAGATTGGCGATGACGGCCATCTCGCTGCTCGCCTCCGCGATGTCGGAGCGAATCTCGGAGAGGAATCCTTCGATCATCTGGAAGGCGGCCCGTTCGTGGAAGTCCACATAGAGATGATAGAAGGCATCGTCCTCGCGGAGGCGTTGGAGGAGAGCGGAGTAGTCGTTCTTCCTGACATTGGCAACGTTCTCGACACCGGCCGCGCTGCGGGCGGAGGAGTCTGTCTCGAGGTGGTCGCAGAACCTCTCCAGGCATCTGGGGCAGAATCCTGGATCCCTGAGCTCGGGGGTCATTAGCCCGATGCTCGTTTGGATCTCATCAACGTTGAGGACGTCTACTCCTGCCTCAATCGCCTTCCGGATCTTCGCCAGGAGGTAATCGCGGAAGACCCGACTGTAGAGGCACATCGCGTAGACGGGCTTCGAGTCCCAGTAGTACCACTTCACCTCGGCCTCGTTCCCGAAGATGTCGCGGCAGACCTCGTCCAGGAGATAGCGATGCTTCTCTTCCTCATAGACCTGATGGGTCAGCGCGATGATCGGCACCGAGACGAGGACGCGCCGGCCCTCGGCATGGGCCTGCTCAACTTCGGCCTTGCCCCAGCGGTCAGGATCGGCCCACATGCCGTTGACCGTGGTCCCGTACTCACGCGCCCATTCGGTCGGCATAGGCACTGCTGCGATGAACTGCACGGCTCGATACCATTCCATTGCTGAATGCCTCCTGTGTCCCACCGCGGACTTGCACCGCCGTGGCTCAGATCATCTGACTTGGCGTCGCGGCCTGACGCCGAACTGTGCTCTGACAATGGCTGCTCAAACACGCCGCATTGCCTGAGCTACGCACGGCGGGTCGTCTGCGCCGATAAGGGCCTGATAACGATTGCACCAGCCCCTAGTTGCACGCCCCGGACCCAACCTCCTCTCCGTTTCCTGGTGATTGCAGGCAGGAATGCTGGGTCTGCTGGCGTAGCGTATGACAACGATTGCGCAATCGGCGGGGAGAGCCATCACATAGTGCATGTAGGTAGGACTACCGACGAGGCAGCCTCTGTGCGTGCCAGCCAGGGCGGCGACATCAAGCGACCGGGCGTAAGCTTCCGCGCGGTCCTCATCGGCCTCGGCGCGATCCCTCTGAACACCTACTGGATGACCCTTACCTACTGGCGATTCGGCAACGATGCCGGCACACCGTATCCCATCTACTACAACTGCGTCTTCTACCTGTTCTTGCTCGGCGGACTCAACACGCTTCTGCGGCGACGGAAGCCTCAGTGGGCATTCTCGCTCGGCGAGTTGCTCACCATATACGTCATCCTCTCGGTTGCCACCGCATGGTGCGGGGTCGACCTCCTCATGCCCCTCCCAGAGGCCATCTGCAATGCCTTCTGGTTTGCCAGCCCCGGCAACCGATGGGCCGACATCCTCTGGCCGAACATGCCGCCGTGGCTCACTGTCTCGAATCTAGACATAATCGGCGGGTTCTTCGAAGGCGACACCAACCCATACCAGTGGCGCGTGCTTGCTGCCTGGGCTCGGCCAGCCCTGTGGTGGACGGCCATCGCAACGGCCCTCATGCTCTCCTATGTATCTCTCAGTGCCATCTTCCGGCGGCGCTGGGCCGACGAGGAGAAGCTGCTCTTCCCCATCACCATTGTGCCGCTCCAGATCGCCGAGGAACGGCACGGCCTTGCCAGGAACAAGGTCATGTGGGTCGGCTTTGGGTTAGTGGCGGTCTTCGAACTCCTCGCGACCCTCCACGGCTTCTTCCCCGCGGTCCCCGTCATCCCATTCTACTTCGATCTGGGGCCTTGGGTGGACCAGTTCCCTCCCTGGAACGCCTACCGCTGGAAGGGGATCGGCCTCTGGCCGATCCTGATCGGCCTGAGCTACCTCATGCCGCTCGACCTCGCATTCTCCCTCTGGTTCTTCAACCTGTTCTGGAAGGTACAGCTCATCGTCTCGACGCACCTCGCATGGACCACTAACACGGCGTCCGGCTTCCCCTACATCGATATGCAGTCCTTCGGCGGCCTCATTGCGCTGCTGGCCGCCGTCCTCTGGCTCGATCGCCACTACTTGTCCCAAGTCGTACGGAGGGCCATCGGACTGCGTTCCCCCCTCAGTGATGCGGATGAGCCGATGAGCTACCGTGGAGCAGTGCTTGGCCTGGCCGTGGCCATCGGCTTCATCGCATATACGTTCAGTCGCGCGGGCATGGCTGCCTGGGTCAGCCTGGGATGGATTGCGAACCTGCTGCTCATCGGGCTCGTGCTCACAAGGATTCGCGCTCAGCTTGGCCCTCCGCACTTCGAGCAGGTAGGCATGGGGCCCAACCACTTCCTGCCAGCCCTGCTCGGCAGCGCCAGCATCAGCCCGCCCGGACAGGCGATGCTCTGGCTCTCCTACCCCCTGACAATGCACCATGCGCAGAATCCGCAGCCCTGGGCGCTCGAGACCTACAAGCTCTCGGACGCCGGACGCATGGAGCGTAGACGGCTCCCCTGGATCCTAGTCCTGGCAACCGCCATCGTTGTCCCAAGTCTCTTCTGGAGCGCTCTACACGTACTCTACAATATCGGCGCGCGCGCTGGTGCAGATCCCTTCGCCAGCGGCCACGCTCGTCAGGTCCCACTCCAACTCGCCACTATGCTCGAGCATCCAACCGGGACGAACAGCTCCCTTCTCGGCGCGGCCGGCGTGGGGTTCTTAGGCACTGTAGCCCTCATGGTTCTGAAACTGCGACTGACCGCCTGGCCGTTGCACCCCGTGGCGTTTCCGATCGCCTCTGCCTGGGTCATGGACTCCGCCCTTCCAGCCGTGTTCATAGCATGGCTTGCCAAGGCGATCATCATGCGCTACGGCGGCCTGCGCCTCTACCGCGCCGCTCTTCCCTTCTTCTTGGGCATGATTCTCAGCTCCTCGGCCATCGGATTCGTCCGCATGACCATCGGTGCAATCCTGGACATAGACATGCCTTTCCTATGAGCGGCGCTATACCCGGTGATGCCCGCGGTGGGCCGCCACAATGGACGCTCCGCCTTGCCAATACCGCGGCCGTTGACACTGGCGAGCCACTGTGATACCCTTGGGTGCAATCGTTTTCTTTGCGCCTCAGAGGGCAGCAGCGTGCCCATGAGGTGTGTGCTGTAGCGCGGGCCGGCCCGCTGCTGACGGACCCTCCCAAACCGGAGGTCGCATCGGATGAAAGCTTCCAGAACCAAGCTCTCCTTGTGGGGCACAGAAGGCGACGCAGTCATCGTGGAGACTGGCCGTCCCTGGCGACTCATCTTGTGGGAGAAGGCACAGTTCGTCCCCTGTTGGGACCTGGGCGGTGATGTCTGGTTCACCCCGGAATGGTTCGAAACCAGCTCTCCCGAGGACCCTCACTGCTATGAAGTGATAATGGACAAGGCCTGCCGCTTCACCGACGCATCCATCACGGAGTCGGGGCCCGCTCGAGTCACCGTCCACTGGAAGAACGCTCTCTGCGATAGCCTCTATCGTATCTTCCACGGCAACACGCGCTCGGAGGAGTACTACCGCGTCTTCCCCGACGGCATTGCCGTCCGACACCTCATCGGCTGGCCGGGGGACGAATCCGCCGATGGCCTCAACCCGGGCATTTGGGAGGTCCAGGAGTTCATCCTCATCAACGGGCCGGGAGTCCGGCCGGAGGACTGCGTGCAACCCATCGGATTCACCCTCACAAACCTGGCGGGTGACAAGCTCGAACTCGAGTGGCCTCATACGTTCGATGACGGGAAGGCACTGTGTACGCTCAAGCCGGAGATCGCTGACTGGTCCGAGTACGTTGGCGTCGTGCACCTGCGCGACCACCCGGAGCCCTTCGTCGCCTTCCCGCGAGACCCACTTCTCTTCCCGTTCGCCCGTTGTACCGCCTGCGGCAAGCCACACCCGCAGATGAACGCCTTCGCAGGCGCCTCGAACTACTCGCACTGGCCGGCCAACGACTCCACCGAGTTCGTGGGATGGGTCCTCGCAACAGAGGAGGAAGTAAGGAACCAGGCGACACATACATCCTTCGTCAACTGCGGCTACAGCTACGGCGGCAAGACGCCGCCGCGCCCCACCTCGTGGCTGTTCCTGACGGGGGCCGTGACCGGAGGTCTGGAAGAAGCGCGCAAGCTGGCCGCCTCCTGGCTCCATCCAGCAACAGTGCAGAGCGCGCTGCTCTTCGAAGGCTACGCGTACAGCGAGAGAGCGTACCGCCTTCGCCTCGCTGAGCCGGGCCCGATGGAGTTCCGCCTATCACCCACACATCCAGTGGTGAATCCCGTGTTCCGTATCTACAACGGTCGTCCGCCCGTGAACGTGGTGTGCGACGGGCAGGAGCTCGATCCCTCGGAGTTCCGCTGTCAGGCGGTTGGCGACGACCTGGTGGTATGGATCGGCCGGACGTTTGAACGAGAGACATCTGTGAGGCTGGTTCCTGCGTGACCCTACAGACAGTGGACGTGAGAGTGGCTGCGTGGGCATGAGACGAGCGTGACAGCGTTGTGTTTGAGGCAATGACGGAGGTAAGACAGTGCTAGGCGCGGTATTCGCTGGTAACGGCAAGGTTGAGGTAAGAGAGTTCCCAGACCCCGATCCAAAGCCCGGTGAGGCGCTTGTGCGGATAGCGGTGTCGGCCATCTGCGGCAGTGAACTCCACTCCTACCACAGTCCCGACGGCTCCAATGGAGAACTCCTCGGCCATGAGATGGTTGGCGACGTGATCGCGGTCAACCAGACGTGCCACGTGAAGAAGGGAGACCGCGTAGCGCTGCAGATCATGACTGGATGCGGTCACTGCTACTACTGCTCCCGCGGTGACTTCGAACACTGCAAGGACATGGACTACCTCATCGGGGGACACGCGGAACTGATAGCCGCGCCCGAGATGTGCTGTCTGCCGTTGCCGGAAGATGTGAACTGGGAGCGCGGCGTTCTCCTCGGCGGCGACACCATCGGCACGACTTATCGCACGCTCCATCGCCTCGGCGTCAACGCCTTCGATACGGTTGCGGTGCTCGGGTGCGGGCCGATCGGGCTCGGCATGCTGGCGCTGCTGCGGTTCATAGGTGCCCGAGCCATTGCGGTCGACATCTCGCCCTACCGGCGCAAGCTAGCGCAGAAGCTGGGAGCATCCCGAGTCATTGACCCGGAGGCCGAAGATCCGGTGGCGTCGATCAGCGATCTCACCGATGGGGCCGGCGCCGACGTCGCGCTCGACTGCAGCCCGACACAGGGCACTATCACCGCCGCTCTGAACTGCGTCCGCAAGTTCGGAAGGGTTGGCTTCGTAGGCGAGAAGGGCGAGGCCGTCATCCACCCAAGCAACCAGTTCATCCGCAAGGAGATCGAGGCCGTGGGATCCTGGTACTACAACCCCTCCGACTACTTCGAGATCATGCAGCTCTATCGCCGCGGACTACACGTGGACGACCTCATCACGCACAGATTCCCGATGACGAAGGCGGACGAAGCCTTCGCCACCTTCGCCTCGGGGGAGTCGGGCAAGGTCCTTATAGTTCGAGGAGCTTGAGGTCTTCGCATGTTTGTCAATGTCGGAGCTAGCTGAGGGGAGAATGCGAACCACCAAGGAATACACGAAGGCCACCATGGAGGACGTCGGGCGACGGGCCGGTGTCTCCGTGACCACCGTCTCGCGAGTGCTCAATAGCAGTGGCCGGGTGAGCAGCGCGACCGCTGAACGCGTCTGGCAGGCGGCAGATGCTCTCGGCTACCAGATCAACCACATTGCCAAGAGCTTGCGGGTCGGCGCCACGCACGTTGTCGCTGTAATCGTCGGCGATCTCGGCAACCCCTTCTACGCCGACTTCATCAAGGGCGTGGAACTCGCGGCACAGAGCGCACAACTCAGTGTCTCAATATGCGCTGGGGCGCAAGACGACGAAGGCGCACGACGCCAGGTCCAGATGCTCCTAAGCAAGCGCGTAGACGGCGTGATCATGTGGGGCTGGTGCCTTGGGCCGGACTACATCGAACGCTTGCTTGCAGCGGGCATCCGCGTCGCCGGAATCGAGGTTCAGCCAAATCCACCAACTGGCGTCCGCAGTCTGACCATTGACTTCCGCAGTGGCATGCGTGACGTTGTGGCGCACTTGGTGTCTCTGGGCCACCGACGCATCGGTTACCTCTGGGACCGCCACGACCAGCCGGCGACGCCTGAGAGCCGGTTCTTCTGCTTCCGCGAGGCCATGAGAGAGCACGGTCTCCCTCTACAAGAAGAGTGGATTGCTGTCGCGACTGGTGGCCAGCGCCCCGAGATCGGTCAGTCGGCCGCGCTTGATCTCTTCGGTCGCGTGCCGGAGTTGACGGCTCTCGTGTGCCATAACGATCTGCTGGCGCTGGGAGCTCTTCAGGCAGCGAAGCAGACCGGCATGACGGTCCCCGACAGGATAGCCATCGTGGGTGTGGACGATATATTCACCGCGCGCTTCACTGAGCCGCCACTCACCACACTGGCCTTGCCGCGGTCCGAGGCGGGCAGCATGGCCCTCCGCTGGCTGCTTGAGAGCCAGACCGAGAACTTGCCCCCCCCGCAGATCGTCCCAAGGCTGATTGTGCGCGGATCGACAGGGCCAGCGATCGCGTAGGGGAATCAGGCATCATCGCTCGCGACTCCTCCTGGCGTTGCTCAGGCCAGGCCGCCGACTTCAACAGACTGCTGAGTTCCCCCCGCGCTGTCCAAAAACTCATCGGCGCGGCTGAAGCGAATAGAGACCGGCTCGACGAGGACATGATCGGTCATGGGCCGGCGCCATCCGGCCTGGTCGCCAGGGGTCAGAGCGACGGTCGGAGGGCCGGACCCCGCGACTGAGGGCGCCGGTGGTGATGCGGGCCCCGGCGTTCTCGTTGGACAAACGCCTCCCGTGCTGACTACGCGGCCTTGCGGTAGTAGAAGTTCAGCAGTCCGCCCAGGAACTGCTCACATTCCACCGTGACTTCCCCCTCCGGCAAGTCGCGGGGCCGGTCCGGTGCTCCGGCAGCCTGGCGTTCCGGTATTCGATTGCCGATCCCCTGATGCGGGCGATGACCGTTGAAGAAGTCGCGGTAAACTCGAAGGGATCGCCGCAGGCTGTCCATCCCGAAGAGAACGGGATGGTCCAGGCATTCCTCCGTTACGCTTCGCACCCAGCGTTCCGCATGGGCGTTGGCATCGGGAGCGCGGAAGGGCGTCTTCACCACCGTCACCTCAGCCCCGGTCAGGACCGCGTCGAAGTCCCAGATCAACAGCTTATCCCGGTCATGGAGTACGAAGCGAGGAGCGATCTCCAGGTCCTCGCAGTCCATGAGCAGATCGCGCGCCATCTGGCCCATCCACTGCCCGTGCGGAGAGAAGGTCGCTTCCGCCAGCAGGATCCGTCGCGTTCCCAAGTGCAGCACGAACAGCACGTAGGCCGTCCTCAAGCCAGACAGCGTCCATACTTCCTTGGTGAAGAGATCGGCGCACTGAATCACCATTCTGGGTGGGTCAATATTGGACGCCGATGGTGGGTCAGTTTTCGATGCCGATTGACAATTCTCCCCCGGCCAAAGCCAGGGCTGGCGAAGTGCGATTCTTCCGCTCCAGTGCTAGAGAATACAGCCCTCTGGCCAACGCGATCTCGACTTCGACCGACCCCGCGAGGGGTGGCACCTCGATGGCGGATCGGTAGCGCTTCGCGGGCCGCGAGGGTGTCGGTCAGGTAGCGGATCGGTAGCGGCCGCAGTTGTCGAATGGCCTCGAATGGCACCGTCTCTTCAGTTTCCCGGCTCTGGTAAGCGGACCAGCCGTCGCAAAGGTCTTTGAGTCTGCTCCTGGTGGGGCGGAGGAGCCGAATGAGCGAGGACGTGCGCGTCGGTGCGCAACCGGAACACGCATCGGATCGTACCGAATCCGAGCCACATCCAGCCAGGAAACGGCACGATGCTGTCATCTGCTCACCGTCTCTGCTCGTCGCAGTCCCCTCCAGAGGAGCGCCAGTTTGTGGGCTCAGACCGGCGCGTATTCACTACGCTCGTGCCGATAGCGATGGCTATGCGCGTGTCCCGTTGGCACGTGACAAGGGCACAGCTGCCGATCTGCGCCCCGGGCTCAGTCCACTACCCTCAACCAGCCTCCGTCGACATAGTACGTTGAGCCCACGCAGTAGCTGGCCGCGGGCGAGCACAAGAACACGAAGAACTTCGCCACTTCCTCGGGTGACGCGAACCGGCCGATGGGGGCGTTCTCCTTCGCGATGCGGTCGAGGTATTCCTCTGCGGTGATTCCTTCCTTCTCGCTCAGGATCCCCGCCGTCTTCCACCAATCCGGGGTCAGGACGAGGCCGGGGTTGATAGTGTTCACTCGGATGTTCTCGCCGACCAGCTCGTTGGCCAGGCACTTCGAGAACATGACGAGAGCTGCCTTTGTCGTGTTGTATATCGGCTCATACCCGAGAGGCTGCTTGGCACAGATGGAGGCATTGTTGATGATCGCGCCTCCTCCCCTCTTCCGCATCAGCGGCACAACCGCCCTGGACATCCGGACCGCCGCCATCACGTGGAGGTCCCAGTAGTACTGCCATTTGTCGTCTGGCGCGTCCATGATCTTCTCTTCGCTGCCGGTGCCAGCGTTGTTGATCAAGATGTCAGCGCCACCGAACTCCTTTTCGATCTGCTGGGCAAGCGCCTCTATGTCGTTCGGGTTGGTCACATCCGTCGGGGACGTCAGGACTCGAACGCCGTGCGCCTTCCGGATGCCCTCTCCGGCCGCGGACAGCCGCTCCTCGTTCCTGGCACAGAGCGCGAGATCAACCCCCTCAGCAGCGAGTGCCTCCGCGACAGCCAGCCCTATGCCGACACTCCCGCCCGTGATAATGGCCGTCTTCCCCTTGAGCATCAGATCCATGAGTGTCCCTCCTGTAGCCTGCTCCCCTGCTCTATCAGTACGGCTTCTTCCGCACGATCTTCACGACGAAGGCGTGCTCGCAGGGCTTCTTTCCTGGCATACGGACAACCAAGCCCTGCTTCTCCAGCTTCCACTTGAGCGGCTTGTCGTCCCCGAGCATGGTGACGGATACGATCTCGGACTCATAGAGCTGGTAGTACGGGTCATCATTGTGGCGAACGCCCACATCGGCCGTCCCCTCTTTGGGGGCCCTGAAGGTGGTCATGACCAACTCCTCGCCAGGCCAGTCGAGGACGGTGGCGTAGAGCGCGTCGCCCTTCACAGTGAACCGGATATCCTGGGAGGTGTAGGGCCTCTCATCTTCGTTGAAGCCCGAGCCCATCGCGTCCCTCTCCAGCCTAGTGGGACCCTCTCCTGGCATGACCCAGGCGGAGGTGCCGTAGATGGCCTCTCCATTCACCTTGAGCCATTCGCCCAGGCCCAGAAGGCCCTTCTTCGCCTCTTCGGGAATGGTCCCATCGGCTTTCGGGCCGACGTTGAGCAGGAGGTAGCCGTTCTTGCTCACGCGATCCACCAGGTTGTCGACCAGCCAGTCCACGCTCCTGTAGCCGGCCGTCTTGACATAACCCCACGCTCCCTGGTCATCGACCGTGGAGTCTGTGATCCACTCGTGCCATGTCAGGTCGCGGGCCTGACCCAGCTCATAGTCGAGCAGGCCCGCGCCCGGCACGAGGTCGTGGTGCTTGTAGGTCACCACCACTTCCTTGCCAGCGGCCGCCGCCTTGTTATAGTAGTAGGCGAGATACTCCTTGACATAGTCCTCGTGAATGCTGCACAGGCCATAGTCGAACCACATCAGGTCGGGATCGTACTTGTCGACGACCTCGATGGTCTTCCCATACCACTGCGCCAGGAACTCCTTGGACGGCTTCTCCCCAAGCTCGTGGATCATGCCGTAGAGCCCGGAGTATCTGGGATCCGAGCAGTCGTAACGCTTGTCCCAGACGGGGAAGAAGAACCAGGCCTCCGCGTGGTGCAGGGCGGTGACGAACCTCATCCCGCGCCCCTTGATCGCCTTCGCGAGTTCCCCCACGATATCGCGCTTCGGACCCATCTTCGCGGCATTCCATTCTGACCACTTAGTGTCCCACATGGCGAACCCATCGTGGTGCTCGGCCACCGGCCCCGCGAAGCGGGCGCCGGCCCTCTCGAAGAGCTCCGCCCACTCCTCCGCATCGAACTTCTCCGCCGTGAACATGGGGATGTAGTCCTTGTAGCCGAACTCAGCCAGTGGGCCATAGGTCTTCTCATGGTGCTTCCGTGCCTCGGAGTCCGGGTCCATGTACAGCTGGTGGCTATACCAGGTGGCATTGCCTCCGAAGGCCGGCACAGAGTAGATACCCCAGTGCGTGTAGATGCCGAACTTGTCGTGGCGAAGCCACGCTGGCGTTGGGTGGCACCTCAGCGACTCCCACGTCGGTTCATAGGGCGCGGCAGCCGCGGTCTCCTTCCGGCTGCCGCTCTTCTTCGTGGAGCGATCAGTCATCACAACGACCTCCTACTGTACGGTCTATGGATTCGACATGTGAGCATATCTCCTGTCAACCGGACAGAAGCTAGATCACTAGATGTGTACACGGGTCCCCAGAGAGATGACGTTCTAGAGCGAACGGTTCAGCACGTCGCCGACGATGAGGCCGCCAGCGGCGGAAAGCTTAGGAGGGGCGGAGCGCCCAGTCCGGCGCTCCGCCCTTCACGTCGCACTATGTCGCCCTGTGATGCAATGCAGGGACATCCTGCTTGACGCAAGATCCTGGCCAGTCTAGTACAGGGTCGGCACTCCCGGAAAGTCCTCAGCGAATCCGCACATTGAGTTGGGCCATACCTCCCCGACTCCGGCCAGATCCCCCTCGGCCACCGCTGTGACCAGCGCCTGAGAGTTCATCCAGCCGGCATGGCCATCGAGGAAGCCCAGGTTGACGCCTCCCAGATGTCGGGAGTACTGCTTGTACTTCTCGGGGTCGCCCAGCCAGTCCATCTCCGCCCAGAGCTGGTAGGCATCGCCGCAGCACTCAGGATCGCTGGCAACCTCCCAGTCCACCCAACCGCAGATCTCGTTCGCGCATCCCAGAGCGCAGATGTCCGGGTAGGCGACGTTGCCGGCGTTCATGGTGCTCGACTCGGCGGAACTGTCCCCGACGATGACGTACCTGACGGGGTCCTCTACCTCGACGAGCTTCAGCCCCCTGCTGTTGGTTTCGTTGACGGTAATGCTCTGGACGAATTGCTTTGCAGAAACGAAGCCGGCGTAGTCAGCCTGCTCGCCCAGTCCGTACAACTGTGCGAACGTGTCCGTGATGCCGCCGCCCCATCCACGCGGGAAAGCGTTGTACACGCAGAGCGTCTCAGGGAACAGATCAGCATTCGCCTGCAACTGACTGAACCAGTCCTGCATGCCGAAGATGAGGCCGGGAATGACCTCCACCTTGGCGCTGGGGCAGCGCCAGACATCGCGGTTCTTGACGTACTCATCGAGTGTCACCACCCAGGTAAGATAGGGGTTGGCGACCGAGGGCATCTCCATGCACTCAAACTCCTCCCCTTGGTGTTCAACGGCCCAGAAATCGAAGAACTCCTGCACCTCGGGCCTGCTCTCTATGGGTGGGAGCGTATCGTTATTGTCCGCCAGATACATCTGAATGGCCAGGGCGATGTTCTTCACGTTGGAAAGACACACCGCCTTGCGCGCGGATTCGCGCGCCCTTGCGAAGACCGGGAAGACCATCGCTGCTAGGATACCAATGATCGCGATCACCACTAGCAGCTCAATCAGCGTGAATCCTCTGTGTCGTCGCGTTATCATCCGAGGTTACACCTCCAAGAAGTGAAATTCTGTGCGGGCGCACAGATACGCCGGCAACTACCCGTCGCTGTCAGCTCACCACCTCCTCCCGCCTCGCCCAACCGCGCCGCCGTACCTGGCAGTTGCCGATCCGCGCGGCTGGGACGGAGCCAGGGCCTCTCAAGTGCGGCCCCATTCGCTGTTATACTATTCACATTGTACTGCCTGAGCGACACTCCTGCCACTGGATACAGAACTCGTTTTCTTGTGAGAATTGACGGTCGGATGGAGGCGTGGGCAGGACGGGCCCAGCACGTCGGCTGACCCTCCGCGCCCACACCTTTCAGATTAGCCCGATCGCTGCCCTGTGTGAAGACACAATTCCTCTGAAGACTTGATGGATCCTCTTGTGCCGCGGCCGACTGCCCACCAGGTCGCGGTAGGCTCCAGACGGCGTGTCAGCGCTCCCGTAAGGCCCGGAGAGGGGACGCCCCTTCCTTGGGCATGCGGGCGGGGCACCACGATGGTTCCTCTTGCAATGCGTCCAGAGAGACGCTGGCGCAGCCCATCCTATTGCCTGCGCGCAGCAGCCTGGCCCAGCGCCATTGGGGGGGGCCGGCTCCCTGCAGCGGCCTCAGCTCTCGCGCTGCTGCTCGCCCCTGAGGTTCTGCCACCGTCGGCCCTTGCTACCACCGTCCGTGTGTCACGAGTGAGACGATGTCCCAGAGCGACCGGTTCAGCACGTCACCAACGATCAGGCCGATGACGATAGGCAGGGTCCGCCGATACAGCCGCAGGCCGCCGTACCTCAGCACCAATGCCTTGGCAAGCCAGGCGACAACGAAGGGCAGTCCGCCGATGCCTTCACCTGCCATGAGGCCGAGGCCGAGCACATAGCCTACCGGGTGGAACGGCCACCAGAAGAACTGCAGGCGCATTACGGCGATGAACACGAAGATCAGGGCCCCCACTCCCCACCACAGCACGCCGTACCACTCGGGGTCTTGTGGATTCGTCAGGCTGTCGAAGATCTCATTCCCCGCCATTATGAAGTGCCAGCCGGGGAACAAGTCCGTGATCCCCACCAACGTCGAGTTGAAACCGATGCGGTAAAGCGCGTGCAGCGCGTATGCCATACCGGCCCCGAGAGCGATCAAGAAGCCGAGGAACAGCAGGCGAGTAAGGCGCCGCAGAGGCACCCCGGCCGCATCGCCGATCTTGAACGACGTCAGAGCGTTCATGCTGCAGGCGCTGATGACCTGCCTGGGAAAGGGACTGTGGGCCCAGCCCCCCGTCGTCTTGAGAGCTATGATCTCCCGCGGCCGAAGCCCTCGAGTGCCCGTCACCGTCGGCAGGACCCCGTGGAGAAACCAGATGGTCGGGTCAAAGGCGGTCTCGGCGCAGATCCGCGTATAGGAGAAAGCGATCCCCACGAGCAGTGCGACATAGAGCAAACTGAAGATGGGCCGACATCCAGCCAGCACCAGGAATGCGGCCATCCAGACGGAGCACACGAGCAAACCGGCGAATGCCCACCGATATGAGATGGGCTCATCTGCATCGCTTCCACTTGGCCGCCACGAGAAGGCGATGCGGACCGCGCGTGCCAGGTGACTGCGCGCGCGCCACAGAAGCCAGACGGACAGCACGAGCAGCGCCCCGGTCGACTGGTCGAACGGGGCCGGGAACTCGTGCCGCCACCACTCGTCTACCGGGTAGGGTGACGCCCCGAAGACAATCGCCAGCATCGCCATGGCTGTTTTGGCCAGCCAGAAGAACCACACCGAGAAGGACAGTTGCGTAGGCATCAGATAGGCCAGCGCCAGCAGCCACGGCCTCAGGGGGAGCTCGAAGTGGCCGAGGACCGACAGAGGCCCGACCACCTGTCTCTGCATGATGACCACCGACATTGGCAGCGACGGCACCGACGGCAGCCGGATAGACAGCTCGCTCTGGAATCCCAGAAAGCCTGCGATGATGAGCCCGAGCCAGAACAGCGCGTGTCGGGGAAGCCGGCCCGTCCCGGCTCGGCCGGACTCCTCGACCATCTCCAGCGGGATCTCGGCGAGCGGCACGGTCAGTCGCTCTCTCCTGATCCACTGCTTCTGTACGAGCGCCAGCAGACAGGCCCTCGCGGTGAACAGGCAGATGATGAAAGAAGACCAGGCGGCCAGCGAGGGCGCCCACTCCCCCCAGGGAACTGCGGCTCTGCCCACGAAGTAGCCTTCCACCGCCGACTGAGACGACGGGCCGAACCAGGTAGGGATGAGTGGCAGGAATACCGCCCAGTTCGTGAGCGCGTGGGCGTAGTAGTAGTAGCTGACCACGCTAGAGAGCACGAAGAACAGGACGCCCGCGCCCAACACGGGCGTCGCCACGAGCACCACCGCGTACACCGTCAGCAGCTCGCGCCGCTTCAGGGCAAACCGGCGCAACACCGGGAGAGCTCCGGCCGCGCCCAACAGGAACAAGACCGCCAGCGGCCAGCTTGCCGGCGTGCCGCTCGACCACCCAGCCCCTAGCCAGCCCCAGGCCACCAGCTTGGGCCAGACCACCTCCCCGTAGAAGATGGCGGGAACGCTCAGGAGGATGATCACGACTGAGATCGCCACCGCGCGCCCGGTGACCCCCCCCCGCGGATCGGGGGCGCGGGGATCGGTTGTGAAACTCTCCTCGTGTGGCATCGCTACCCTCTGGCAGCCGGATGTTCTGCGCGCTTCGACAGGCCACCTCTCCCGCTCCCCGCCGCTTCAGCTGGCGGTCGCCCGCGGCGTGAGGTATCGAGGGCGCCGAGAAGGCTGGTCCACAGCCTCCGGAGAAGATGCGACGCGTGGTCTGTCGGAGTGGACAGATCGCTTCCAGAGTGCAACGCCCATGAGACAACCGAACATCCTCTACATCATGTCCGACGATCACGCCGCCAACGCGATCAGCTGCTACGGCTCGCGACTGGCAGCGGCATTCCAGACCCCCAACATCGATAGGATCGCCAACGAAGGGGCCTGCCTCAGCAACTTCTTCTGCACCAATGCCATCTGCACGCCGGCCCGGGCCAATATCATGACCGGGCAGTACGGCCACATCAACGGTGTGAGGACGCTGGATGATGCGTGGCGGCCCGCGGGCTCGCCCAACCTGGCCGCCGAGTTACAGGGGGCGGGGTACGACACCGCTCTGTTCGGCAAGTGGCACTTGCACTGTGGGGCCAGGGCACTTACCGCGATCCGGACTTTGCAGAGAGGGACCGCGGCGCCGTGAACTACAAGGGCTACGTGACCGACATCATCACGGGGATGGCGCTCGACTGGCTGCGCGCCCGCGATCAGAGGCGCCCCTTCTTCCTCATGTGTCATCACAAGGCGCCGCACGACCTGTGGGAATATCCCGAGCGCCACGAGCACCTCCTCGACGACATTGACATCCCGGTGCCTGACAGCTTGTTCGAAGATAAGAGCCACCGTTCCCTCGCCTCGCGCGAGTTCGGCGCCTCTGTGACGCCGCGCAGCAGAGTGCGCAACCTCTGCGAGATGTTCTGCAGCCCCGATTACGTCACCGGTCCGCTGACCGGCACGGAGAGTCTTAGCTTCGAGGAGAAGGGCATCGCCGCCTATCGGAAGTACCTCCGAGACTACTTGCG
>JALGTG010000136.1 GCA_029821495.1 Candidatus Hebobacteria bacterium | reverse complement strand
AACCCCCTCCCTCCCCCTGCCGATGACCCATTCGGCCCCTTCGGCAAGCGCCCGCGGAACCGCGCACACGCGTAGACCGCACACCTGATCGCCCCCTCGACTCAAGCGTCTCCTTTCCCCTGCCGAAGACTGCATGGGAGGGAAATCACCGTGTCTCTGTTCGGCAGGAGCTTGCCTCCTGCCATCTATGCCATAGCAGTCCTGCTCTTCGCCCCGGCCGCGCTCTCTGCCGACGGCCCTCACGCAGTACAAGTCACCTCGAACTCCGTCACCGTCCGCGACCTGCTGCTGCCGGCCATGCCGACCGATGGGGTAGGGGAGGACATCCTCGGCCGCGACGTGCTATCGGGGCTCCGCCCCGGCGAGCAGCGCATCCTCGCTCCCGCGGAGATTCACCTCCGCC
Organism: Candidatus Hebobacteria bacterium; assembly: GCA_029821495.1. Taxonomy (GTDB): domain Bacteria; phylum Armatimonadota; class Hebobacteria; order Hebobacterales; family Hebobacteraceae; genus JALGTG01. The sequence continues at coordinate 6,772 of JALGTG010000136.1, read as the reverse complement.
TCTCCGAAATCGGCATTGACGCCGCCGCCCGCGGCTGGTTCTGGCCGCACGCACTCATCATCACCCGCCTCTCCCAGGTCATCTCCGCTGCCGACCTCATCGCCGCCGGCGAACAGGCCATCCGACCCCAGCTCGACCTCCATCCCGGCGACGCGGCCTCCATCACCCCGGTCACGAAACCGCGCCCCCTCCTCGCCCCCCTTGGCGACATCACCCTCGAAGCCCTCGTCCGCCCACCCCGCCTCCCCGGCGGACTCTGGATCGCCGACATCACCGGCCGCCAGAGCGGCGGCGCGGCCGTGCTCGACTGCACCATCCGCTACCGTGTCCGCATCACCGGCCCCGTCCTCGTCGCCCGCCGTGCCCTCCGCCGCGGCGACGCCCTCACCGAGGAAAGCGTCCTCCAGCAAACCCGCGACCTCACCAACCTCCGCGGCCAACCCCTTCGCACCACTGACCAGCTAACCGGCCTGCGCGTCTCTCGCGCCGCCTCCCCCGGCACCATTCTCACCACCGACTGGATCGAGCCCATTCCCGCCGTCCGCCGCGGCCAGCTCATCACCGCCCTCGCCCGCGTGGGCGCGGTCCGCGCCAGCGCCCGCGTGCGCGCCCTCGCCGACGCCGGCCTCGGCGACACCGTCCGCGTCCGCACCGACGAAGACAGAGCCGAATTCCTCGCCCGGGTCGCCGGCCCGGGCCTCGTCGAGGTGACAGTCCTGCCATGAAGACCCTTCACACGCCCCTTGCCCTTCTGACGCTCGCCTCCATCGCGTGCAGCCCATCGGCCTCCCTCGCCACCTCCCTCTGGCAGCCCAACTCCCGCGCCCTCATCGCCGACCGCCGCGCCGCCGCCCTCGGCGACATCGTAACCATCATCATCGTCCAGCACTCCGCCACCTCCCACAAAGCCACCCACAAGGCAGAGAAAGAGCTCGAAGTCGGCGGCGGCCCCGGCGCCGGCCTCCTCCAGTTCTTCCCCAACCTATCCGTCAGCACCGAGCGCGCCACCGAAGGCTCCGGCGCCAGCACCCAGTCCACCAGCCTCGTCGACCGCATCTCCGGCGTCGTCGCCGCCGTCACTCCGGAGGGCAACCTTCAGATCGAGGCCTCCCGCAACCTCAAGCTCAACGCCGACGAGCTGACCCTCACCCTCACCGGCCTCGTCCGCCCCGACGACATCAGGCCCGACAACACTGTCCTCTCCACCCAGATCGCCGACTGTCAGATCGAGTGGTCGGGAAGCGGCCCCATCCCCGGAAAGCAGCGCCCCGGCCTCATCTCCACCATACTCTCCATCCTCTGGTGACACTGCCGTGCGACTCTCAACAATAGCTTCTCTATTCCTCCTCGCGGCCTCCGCCCACTGCAGCGCGGCCGTGCGGGACTTCGCCCCGAACGGAGCCGAAGCGCCCGCCGCTCCCGCCTCCGCCGTCCGCATCAAAGACATCGCCCGCGTCCAGGGCGCCCGCGACAACCAGCTCATCGGCTACGGCCTCGTCGTCGGCCTCGACGGCACCGGCGACAGCGCCCAGATCACCTTCACCAACCAGGCCGTCCGCAACCTGGTCACCCGCCTCGGCACCCAGCCCGACGTCACCGACAAGATCAAGACCAAGAACACAGCCACCGTCATCCTCACCGCCACGCTCCCGCCTTTCGTCAAGCCTGGCGACCGCATAGACGTCACCATTTCCTCCTTGGGCGACGCCCGGTCCCTCCAGGGCGGCATCCTCCTTCAGGCACCTCTGCTCGCAGCGGACGGACAGGTCTACGCCGTCGCCCAGGGAGCCATCTCCATCGGTGGCTTCGCCGCAGCCGGCGCCGGCGCTCAGGTCTCCAAGAACCACCCCACCGTCGGCCGCATTCCCAACGGCGCGCTTGTCGAGATCTCGGTTCCCTCCAACACCGCCCCGGGCGGCCTCATCACCCTCTCACTCCACAACCCGGACTACGCCACCGCCGTCGCCGTCGCGGACGCCATCAACCAGTCCATCCCCGGCGCCGACGCCGCTCCCCGCGACCCCGGGACAGTGGTCGTCCCCATCCCCGGCTCTTTCTGGCATCGCCCAACTGAGTTCCTCGCCGCCGTCGGCGACCTCACCGTATCCGCGGACCTTCCCGCCCGCGTCATCATCAACGAGCGCACCGGCACCATTGTCGTCGGCGGCCCCGTCGCCATCTCCCCCATCGCCGTCGCCCACGGCGGCCTCACCGTCGAGATACACACCAGCGCCGCCGTCTCCCAGCCCCCTCCGTTCTCCTCCGGCGAGACAGTCGTCTCCCCCGACACCACCCTCACCGCCACAGAAGAAGGCGGCAGCCTCGCACCGCTCCGGGCCGCCACCGTGGATGACCTCGTCCGCTCCCTCAACGCCCTCCACGCCACCCCCCGCGACCTGACTGCCATTCTCCAGGCAATCAAGCAAGCCGGTGCCCTTCACGCCGAACTTGAGGTCCTCTAGATGCCCCCCGGCCCGCTGGCACTCCCGAATCCCATCCTTTCAACCCGGCACGCAGACACCGGCACGCCTCACACCACCGCGCTGCCGGACGCGTGCCGCGAGTTCGAATCCCTCTTCCTCGGCCTCCTCCTGCGACAGATGCGCGCCACCGTCTCCCGCAGCCCTCTTCTCCCCACTGGCGCCGCCGGCGACATCTTCGACTTCCTCTGGACCCGGGAGATCGCCCGCGCCGGCGCACACAGGAGCCCTCTCGGCATCGCTGACGCCCTCTCAGCCGCTCTGTCCAAACACACCCTAAAGCTCGACTCGGCAGCAGCCGAAAACATAGCTGATAGCGCGGACAGCGCCGCGGCGTCCCGCTCCCGCTTGCCAACAGCGCTGCGCAGCGGGCCTCCCGGCGCCGCGGGCGGAGGACACAGCCATGAAGATCACCAGTGAGCACGTCGCTAGGCTGTTGGAGGCGCGGCTTCACCGGCTCAGTGCTGCCGGCCCCTCGCCCAAGCGCGACTCTGCAGCCCCGGCTCAGTCAGACCGTACCACCTTCTCCTCTCTGCTCGGGGATATGCGCGCCGGCCTCGCCGCCGCCCGCCGCACCACTGCCGGCCGCTCCTTCGCAGCCGGCGAGTCCCGCCTCACCTCCCTCGCCGCTCAAGTGCAGTCCGGCCGATACCGCGTCCCCGCCGACCAGATCGCCGACGCGCTGCTGCGCGACTTCCGCGGCCTGTGATCTCCCATGACCCAGCAATCGGACCCACCGCGCCCCTCTCACCTGGAGCGCCAACGTGCAATCCTCTACCACATGCTCAGAGTCACTCGTGAGCAGCGGCGCTGCCTCGTGGAAGGCGACCTCAAGGGCATTGGTGACACCAACCGACTGCTTGGATCGCTTCTCGACCGTCAGGACGCCCTCCGCCGCGACTCCGCTGGTATGCACGGCGACGCCGATCCCAGCTTGGCCGCCGAAGTTCGCTCCCTAGCTCAGGAGCTCCGCGACGAGAGCAAAGCCAACTACCTCCTCGCCTGCAGGGGCGCGGAGTTCGCCAACCTCTCCATCTCGTTGCTCACCGGCGCTCACGGCGCGGCCGGCTCAGACGACCCCCACGCCGCTAGCCCCCAGACTCCATCCCATGTGATGGACCGACCCGCGTGAGGTGCCCCTAATTGGCCGGCCTCTTTGACATCGTCAACCTGGGCGTCACCGCCCTCCTATCACACCGCGGCGCGCTCAGCGTCCGAAGCCACAACTTGGCCAACGTAGACACCCCCGGCTACAGTCGACAGGAGGCCATCCTCGGCGCCAATCCGCCCTTCCCGCCCGCAGGAACGGCGCAGGCCCTGCTCGAGGGACAGATCGGCACCGGCGTCCACATCACCACCATCCGCCGCGCCCGAGAGGCCTTCCTCAGCGTCCAGGCCCGCATCTGCCTCGGCGCCCGCGCCCGATGGCAGGCAGCAGCCGGCCCCCTTCTCGAGGCCGAGTCCGTCCTCGCGCCGGCCCCCGGCGAAGACTTCAGCGTCCTCCTGGACGACTTCTGGAGCGCCTGGGAGGCCCTCGCCAATCGCCCCGAGGACCTCGGCCTCCGCAAGGTGCTCGTCGCCACCGCCTCCACACTCGCTCGGACCTTCAACGACCACGTCGAGCGCCTCCAGTCCATTCGCTTGACCGTGGACACCGGAATCCGCGCCCGCGTCGAGGAAGTCAACGGCCTTGTCGGCCAGATCGCTGAGTACAACCGTCAGATTGCCGTCGCGCTCGGCGAGGGGCGCGCCCCAAACGACCTCTACGACAGCCGCGACCTCCTCCTCGACCGCCTCTCCGAACTCGTCGGCGCCATCCCCGCCAACAGCGCAGACGCCCATCTCATTGTCTACCTCGACGGCCGGCCGCTAATCCAGGGCGCCAGCGCTCATCCCCTATCACTCACCGCCACCGGCGACGGCGTCGAAATCCACAGCAGCTACGACTCCGCCGCAGTGCAGATCGCCAACGGGGAAATCGGCGGCCTCCTCTACGCTCGCGACACTGCCATCCCCGCCTACCTCGACCAGCTCGATACCATCGCCGCCGCGCTCGTCGCCGAGGTCAACACCCTCCACCAGACCGGCTTCGGCCTCGACGGCCTCTCCGGCCGCGACTTCTTCCTCGCCGGCGCCACCGCGGCCGATATTGACCTCGACCCGGCCGTCCTCGCCGACGTCAACGCCATCGCTGCCGCCGCCACAGACGCTCCCGGCGATGGCTCCATCGCCCTCCAGATCGCCAACCTTCGCACCACTCCCCTCGCTGGCGGCCGCACCATCAACGAGCTCGCCCACTCCTTCCTCAGCATCCTCGGCGACGACATCGCCACCTGCGAGAACAGCAGCAGGGCCCAGCAGTTCGCCCTCGACCAGATCCAGCAGCAGCAGCAATCCATCTCCGGCGTCTCCATCGACGAAGAGCTCTCCTATCTCACTCTCTCTCAGCGCGCCTACGAGGCCGCCGCACGAGTCGTCACCGCCGCCGACCGTATGCTCGGCATCATCATCGAGCAGATGGGGGTCTCCTAGCCTCCTAGGGCAGGAGCCCCTAGGCCGCTGGCAGCGGCCGGGGTGGCGGCCCGAAGGGCTTAGCCACGTTTCTCCTGCCCCAGAGGAATCACACCATGCGCATCTCCGACTCCATGATAGCCGGCACCCTCGTCGCCCAGTTGAGCAGGGCCAGCGAGCGCCTCTTTCGGCTCCAGGAGCAGGTCGCCTCCGGCCTCGCCTTCAGGACCCCATCCCAGGATCCCGTCGGCGCCGTCCGCGCCGCCTCCCTCCGCGGCGGCATCGCAGAACTCTCGCGCTACCATCAGAACTGCGACGACGCCTCCGCTCGACTCCACCTCACCGAGGTCTCACTCGCCAACATCGTCACCTCCCTGCGAGAAGCACGCGATGCCGGACTCTCCATGAGCCCCTTCGATCAGGCCGCCAACAACGCGCTCGCCAACCACGTGCACGAGCTCATCGCCGGCATCGTCGGCGAAGCCAACCGAGCCACCGAGGGCCGCTACCTCTTCGCCGGCTACCAGTCGCTCACCAAGCCCCTGATCGAGAACCCGCTGGAGATTCCCCCCTACCTCTACCAGGGCGACCGTGGCGACGTTCTCTTCCAGCTCGGCCGCGGAGTCACCATCGTCGGCAACCTCGACGCCGCGGAGGTCCTCAACCTCGATGGCGCAGTCGACCCCGCCCGAGATGACGCCCTCGAGACACTCCGCACTCTCGAGCTCGCCCTCCGCACCAGCGATCGTGACGCTGTCACCGAATCCCTCAGCGCCATCGAGTGGCACTTCGACCGAGTCGTCGCCCGTCGCGCTGAAGTCGGCGCCCGCGTCCAGCACGTCGAGCTCGCAACAGGGCGCCTCGAAGATGGCATTCGCACCCTTCGCACTCTTCTCTCCGAGGTCCAGGACGCGGACATCACTCAGGCCATCATAGACCTGCGCTCTCAGGAAATCACCTACCAGGCCGCCGCGGCCGCCTCCTCTGCCCTCCACCGCGCCAGCCTCCTCGACTACTTCTAGCCGGGATACCCGCACTATGCGCATCGACACCCTCAGGTTCGGCCAGATCGACGTCCCCGACGAAGCTGTCGTCCACTTCCCCAATGGCATCGTCGGCTTCCCTCAGCTCCAGCGCGGCTGCCTCCTTCCCTGCGATCACCCGTCCGGCGACCAACCTTCGTCGGCGCGGCTCCGCTGGCTCCAGTCTCTCGACGATCCCGCACTGCTCTTCCTCACCGTCGAGCCCCACCTCATCTTCCCGGACTATGAGATCGAACTCTCCGATGCCGACTCCGCCGCCCTCCAACTCCGCAGCCCCGGAGATGCCGCAGTCATCACCCTCATCACCCTCTCCGACGAAGGAGCGGCGCTCACCGCCAACCTCCTCGCTCCCATCATCATCAACGCTCACAGCCGCCGCGCCAGACAGGTCATTCTCGATGCGGACCGCTACCTCACAAAGCACCTGATCGCCGCCAGGACAGAAGGGGACCTCAATGCTGGTGCTGACACGCAAGCCGGGTGAACGCATCCTCATCGGCGATGACGTCGAGGTCACCCTCCTCTCCGTCCGAGGTGACCAGGCTCGCATTGGAATCACCGCGCCCCCCAGCGTGTCCATCTGCCGCCGTGAGGTCCTCGAGCGAGTCCGTCAGGAGAACATCGCCGCCGCCCGCGCTTGCGCCGCCAGCGCCCCTGCCGCCAGCGGCCCTGCCGCCCGCGGCCCTACCGCCCGCGGCCCTACCGCCCGCGGCCCTACCGCCCGCGGCCTTACCGCCG
>JALGTG010000135.1 GCA_029821495.1 Candidatus Hebobacteria bacterium | reverse complement strand
GCGAACACGGCAACGAGCGCTAGAAGCATTAGCTTACGCATCGTTCTAGACTCCTTTTCGCACTGCAATTCCCTGGGCGTCGGGACCCCAGGGCGCCCCCCGCACAACCACGCGCGGGATGGGTGAGAAAAGGGCACTTGGATAGTTTAGGAAACGGCGGTTTTGTGGCATTCAAGAGGTGGACCGGGGGGCGCCCGGGACACGGGGGTTGCGCAACTCACTTGTCCAGGCTCCTCGGTCCTCTTCACGCCACTGCACGCTCTACATCACCTCCTCCTCGCTCCCCGATTCCCGGGCAGGGGACTCGGTCGGCCCAGTGGGATGCCCCATCCCTGTTTCCGCCTCCTCCCCTGCCCGTGCAGAGCCTCTATCTCCACTCGCCCCGGCTTTCCACTTGGTTGCCAAGGGGAGAATGAACGTATCCAGCCTGTCGCTGCCGCTCTCTCTTTCGTACACGCCTTCTCGCCTCTCGCAGGCCCCTCTCACAAACACAATAGGCTGCGCTTGCCGCTCCAGGCGACACGCGCAGCCTTGGTAACCCGCCAGCAGACAGTACTGCCACAAATCCTGATGGAATGGAACTACGAGACTGGGCAAGCGCAATTGCGAGGCAGATATCAGGTACGTGCTGCGGTCCCGATGGACCGGCTCGCCCGTTCGCCCGAGGGCCGGAATCCCTCGGGAACCTTATTCCTTCATGCTTCCCTGTCCTCGCCTCTCCAGGGACCTGCCCTCATCGCTCCTACCAGCCCCCAAGATACTCGTCGCTGCTTTGGGCGGGCCCCGGCGCCCCTGCTCAGGGGCACGATCCTCGCGCACAGCATCGGTGGGCCGCCTACTGGCGCGCGGCGCCTCGCTGCGGGGAATCATGGGGGGGGAGAGACTGCACCCGCCCAAGCTGACACTCATCGTCGGTTGTCAGCTGCCACAAGCACAGGACGAGTCACAACTCGGTAAGGCAGCGCCTACGTCGTCATGGTATCGAAAGTCGTTCGCTTTGTCAACCGGCCCCTAGCCCCTTCAAACAGCGGCTGGAGCGGGGACACCCATGGCGCCTCTCAACGGCCCCAAGGGGGTGCATAGCCACTCAAGCCGCTTGCGCGGCAGGACGGCGACACCGCCCGCCGAATGTCTCCCGCGGGAGGCCGCGATGCCCGAGCTTCCGGAGGCGGAGACGATTCGTTGTCAGCTCGAAGAGGAGATCGTCGGGGCCAGCATCCGCCGCCTCGACCTGCACGACCGCCGCGTGGCGCGGGCGCACAACTCGCCGAAGGAGCTGACATCCCTCGTCGAAGGTCGCCGCATCGTTCGGGTCGGCCGCCGCGGCAAAGCGCCTTTGCTCTTTCTCGACGGGAAGCGGCCTGCCACTCTCGTCTTCCGCCTGGGGATGACGGGTCTGCTGCGCGTGGTGCCGCCGAAGGCGCCGGTGGACAAGGGCACGGTGGTCGCACTCGCGCTGAGCGGCCGCAAGCACCTGCGCTTCATTGACCAGCGCAGGCTCGGCTCGTTGGTCGCCTACCCTACCCATGACGTTGACGCCACGCCGGAGTTCGAGCACTATGGGCCGGAGCCTCTCTCCGAGGACTTCACGCCCGGCTATCTGAAGAACGCGTTCTCCCGCCGGTCGGCCAGGGTGGGAATCGTGCTAATGGACCAGCGTGTGATCGCGGGCATCGGGAAGATCTACGCCGACGAGGTCTGTTTTCGGGCCGGCATTCGCCCGGGCCGCAGCGTGAGGAGAATCAGCGGCCCGATGTGTGCGCGGCTCTGGGAGGCGATCCGGGAGGTGCTGTCCGAGGGGATCGAGTGCCGGGGGTCGTCGGCGCGAGACGAGACCTATCGCGATGTATACGGGATGCGCGGGAGCTTCCAGGAGCGCATGTACGTGTACCAGCGCACGGGCGAGCCCTGCCGCGTATGCGGAACCGCGATCCGTCGGACCGCCATCACTGGCGGCCGCGGCATGCACTGGTGTCCGGAGTGTCAGAAATGAGGCGCTGCCCTCGGTCCGCCCGACGTCGCCGTTCTCTAGGGCGCGGTTCCGTACCCCGCCAGATGACATTCGTAGGAGCGACATTCCTGTCGCGATCATCGCGGCAAGCCTGCCCGGCCAGAGAATGTGCCTCCTGCGGCGTAGGAGACAGGCTCCCGCCCTACGAACTGGCAGTTGCGGGCAGGAGAGGAGGTCGGCCATGATCTACGTCGGCACTTCCGGCTTCAAGTTCGACGACTGGAAGGGGACCTTCTATCCGGAAGACGTCAAGCAGAAGGAGTGGCTCAACTACTACGGCGAGCGCTTCAACTGCCTCGAGGTCAACGCCACCTACTACCGTCTGCTCCATCCCGCAACCTTCTTCCACATGGCCAACAAGGTCCCCGACGGGTTCCTCTTCACCGTCAAAGCCTACCGCTCTCTCACCCATGAAGTCGGCACCGACAACGAGGCCGACTTCGGCACTTTCCTCGAATCCGTCCAGCCCCTCATCGAGGCCGACAAGTTCGGCTGCCTCCTCGCCCAGTTCCCCACCTCCTTCCACAACACCCCCGGCAACCGCGACTACCTCGCTGAGTTCTGCGACCACTTCGCAGATCACCCCCTCGTGATCGAGTTCCGCAACCGCGAGTGGGTGAAAGACGAGGTCTTCGCCTTCCTGACCGAGCGGCAGGTCGGCTGGTGCGCCGTGGACGAGCCCCAGTTCCGCTCCCTCATGCCCCCGATCGCCAGGGCCACTTCCTCCATCGGCTACGTCCGCTTCCACGGGCGCAACTACAAGAAGTGGTGGAGCGGGGACGCCAAGCAGCGCTACGACTACCTCTACTCCCGCGAGGAGCTCGAAGAGTGGATCCCCAAGATCCGCAGCCTGGAGGAAGACACTGACCGCGTCTACGTGTTCATGAACAACTGCTTCCAGGCCCAGGCTGCCAAGAACGCCACGGACATGCTCACCCTCCTTCAGGACGCCTGAGCCCGCCCCTCACGCCGCCGGAACGCAGAGCGCCTCGTGGGGTAGGGCAGGAGCTTGCCTCCTGCCCAGTGGCAGGACCCTGACTCCCGCCGACAAAGCACAGCGCCCCGCCAACCGGCGGGGCGCTTCAGTTTCCTCGACCGCGCTCCTTCAGACCTACTCCCACACCCTCCTCGCCCCACGCCCCAGCATTGTGACGACCAGCAGCAAAGGCAGGATGGCGCATCCCAACGCCCGAGACACCACCCTCACGAGTCCTATGGGCATGCCGGTCGGCTCCACATCACATAGCAGCACGTGCCAGATGAAGCACGCCGCAGCCCCCAATCCCGTAGACCAGATCAACGCATTCACCCACCGCGGCGACCGCGGCCCCAGATCGCGCCCTTCGGCCATCCTAGCATCCCCGTGATTGAAGTCAGCAGGCTAGGGCAGCCCCAAAGGCGCTGCCCCGTCGCGTCTATTACCTCGCGCGGGGCAGCAGTTCTAATCACACCCGGGGTCGAGCCCTGAATGGGCGACGGGGCGCTATTCGACCGTCACGCTCTTCGCCAGGTTCCGCGGCTGGTCAATCTCCCGGTCCCACAGGTCCGCAACGTAGTACGCGTAGAGCTGCATCGGAATCCCAGCCAACACCGGTGAGAGCACCTCGTCGGCCTTCGGGACCCGGATCACGTCGTCGGCGTACTTGCGTATCTCCTCATCGCCCTCGTTGGCCAGCGCGACCACCTTGCCGCCGCGGGCGCGGATCTCCTGTAGGTTCCCGATGGATTTTCGGTAATGCGGGCCCTCGACGGCAGTCGAAAGCACCGCCACTTCGTCCGTCACCAGCGCAAGCGGTCCGTGCTTCATCTCCCCGGCCGCATATCCCTCCGCGTCGAGGTACGCGATCTCCTTGATCTTCAGCGCCCCCTCCATCGCCGTGCAGTAGTGTGCGCCCCGACCCAGGTAGAGATAGCGCATGACGTTCTTGTACTTCTTCGCAAGCCGTTTGATGTGACCCGCCTCCTTCTTGAGAAACTCCTCGGCCTGGCCCGGCAGTTTCTTCATCCCGCGCAGCAGGCGACGCGCGGCGGCCGGCTTGATGGCTCCTCGCGCGAGGGCAAGGTGTACGCAGAACAGCAGCGTTGCGAGAATCTGGCTGGTGTACGCCTTCGTCGAGGCCACCCCGATCTCCGGCCCGGCGTGGATGTAGAGCAGACCGTCGGCCGCCCTGGCCACCGAGCTGCCGATCACATTGGTGATCGCCAGCAGCTTCGCGCCGCGGCGATGGGCCATGTGCATCGCCAGCAGCGTGTCCGCCGTCTCGCCCGACTGGCTGATGGCAATCCCCAGCGTGTTCTTGTCGAAGACGCACTCCCTGTGCTGGAGCTCGGACGCCACGTCCACGATCACCGGCACGCCGCACACCTTCTCGATCGCGTACTGCCCCGCCATGCCGGCATACGAGGCCGTGCCGCAGGCGATGACGACTATCTTCTTCACTCGCCGCAGGTACGCGTCGGTCAGGTTCAGCTCCGCGAGATGAAGCTTCATCTCACGGCCTACGATTCGTTCCCCGATCGTCTCCCGCAGAGCGTGTGGCTGCTCGAAGATCTCCTTGATCATGAAGTGCTTGTGGCCGCCCCTCTCCGCCATCCCCGGGTCCCACTCGATGTGGAAGACCGACTTCTTCACGGGCTTGCCGGCGAGTGTCTTCACCTTCACGCCGTCGGCCGTAACCACCACCATCTCGCCGTTGTCGATCAGGTAGGCCCTCCGCGTGAAGGAGAGTATCGCCGACGGATCCGACGCCACGAAGCTCTCTCCGGGCCTCTCGCCCAGACCGACTATCAGCGGGCTGTGCTGCCGCGCCGCCACCATCGTGCCCGGGTCCCCGTCACAGACCGCCACCACGGCGTATGACCCCTCAACATCCTTCAGCCCCCGTCGCACGGCCTTCTCCAGGTCGCCCTGGTAGTACTTCTCGAACAGGTGGGCCAGCGTCTCCGTATCCGTCTCCGAACGGAACCTGTGCCCCTCGGCATGGAGCTGCTCGCGGAGTTCGAGGTAGTTCTCGATGATCCCATTGTGGACGACTGCAATGTGCCCCTTGCAGTCCGCGTGCGGGTGCGCGTTCTTCGTCGAGGGAGGGCCGTGAGTGGCCCATCGCGTGTGTGCAATGCCCACCCGGCCCTCCGGCTTGCGATCCTTAAGCACGTCGGCGAGATCGGAGATCTTGCCTTTGGTCTTGACCACCTCTACCTTCCCATCAACCAGCACCGCAACACCGGCCGAGTCGTACCCGCGGTACTCCAACCTGCGCAGTCCCTCCAGCAGCACCTCGACTGTGTCGCGCTTGCCGATGTAGCCCATAATCCCGCACATGGTTCAACTTCCTCCGTATCGGTAGGGTGGATCCACGCCTTCTCCCCGCAGCGCATCGAGCGCCGGCCGGCATGCGGCCCGGCGCGCCTCGACCAGCCCGGGGGCAAGGACCCCGACCCCGTCAACTGGACAGCAGCTTCCCGTATACCCCCGCCAGCCGCTCCGCCATCCGCCCTGCTGTGAACTCTTCTGCGCGTTCCCGCGCCCGACCTGCCAGCCTTCCCCGCAGGTCGTCCGACCCGAGCAGCCTTCCCAGCCCGTCGGCCAGCGCCTCAACACTCGGCTCGACGATGATCCCGTCCACACCATCTTTGATGACATCGCTGACCGCGCCGGAGCGAACCGCAACCGGCGGACATCCCAGCGCCATCGCCTCCAGCACCGCCACCCCCTGCGTGTCCGTCAGCGAGGCGAAGGCAAACACGTCCGACTCGGCCAGGCAGTCGAAGACGCGCCGCCTGTCCACATAGCCTGTGAAACTCACCCGCTCTCCGACCCCCATCGAATCCGCCAGCCGCCGGCACCGCCCATACCACGGGCCGCCGCCGATCAGCAGCAGGTGTGCCTCGGGCTCCTTCTCGACCGCCAAGGCGAATGCCCGCAGCAACACGTCGAGGCTCTTCTCCCCCGCGATCCTGCCCGAATAGGCGACAACGGTGACCCCCGGCGGGATGCCATACTTGGCTCGCGCGGGCTCCCTCTCCGTGCCGCGAATCAGATCCATGTCAATTCCCGTCGGAATGACCTCGATCGGCCGATGGACGCCGTAGCTCCTCAGCACCTCCTCGACCGCCCCTGTTGGCACCACCACGCAGTCCGCGGAGTTAGAGAAGGTCCGGCTCACCCATACCGCCGCCCTCTGGACGAGCGGTCTGGGCAGTGGAACGTAGTGCGCATAGTCGCGGATCAAGGTGTGGTATGTAAATACTAAGGGGCGCCGCAGGCGCTTGGCCAGTCGCCGCCCCTCACGGCCTGACACAAACGGGTGCTGTGCATGCACGATGTCGGGCGGACGCGCGGCGAACACGTGGCGCAGCGGCCTGCTGCCATACGGGAGGGCCATCGGATAACGGGGACGAGTCGGCGGGGAGATCGAGCGCATCCGGTGGACATTCGTTTCCGCGTCCCGGTACCCCGGATAGGCCGGCGCGTAAATGTCCACCTCATGCCCCAGCTTCCCCAGCTCCCCGGTGAACGTCTGCACGGATACCACAACCCCGTTTACGATCGGCCGGTAGCACTCGGTGAATACAGCAATACGCATTGGCGTGTCCGCCGCCGGCGCCAGGGCTGCGGGATCGACCGGCCGGCGGCGCTAAGGTAACACGAAGGCGTTGGACGCGTCAAACGACGGCGTTTCGTCTGCGAAGGGGAGGGAGAGCGATGTCCGGCGTGCGAGAGCCAGCCGTAGCGGGCCGCTTCTACGAGGGGACCCGCGAGGGGCTAACCGCTTCGCTCGAGGAGTGCTTCCTACACTCGCTCGGCCCCGGCTCCCTGCCCGAAGCAGCGGCCGATGGACCCGGCCTCATCGGCGGCATCGTCAGCCCTCATGCAGGCTACATGTTCTCCGGACCGGGCGCTGCACACGGCTTCGCCGCGCTGGCCGCCGACGGCATCCCCGACACCGCCATCATACTAGGCCCCAGCCACTATGCGTCCGACCGCCGCGCCGCCATCTCCCTCGCCGAGGCCTGGCGCACTCCCCTCGGCACCGTCCCGGTGGACACCGAGCTGGCCCAGCAGCTCATCGAGGCCACGCCCCTGCTGGAGGCCGACGAAGACACCCACCGGTCCGAGCACTCCCTCGAAGTCCAGGTGCCCTTCCTCCAGTTCATCTCCCGCGACCGGCCGCCGAAGATATGCCCGATCTGCGTCCGTTCGCATCCCTGGGGAGCCATC
>JALGTG010000315.1 GCA_029821495.1 Candidatus Hebobacteria bacterium | reverse complement strand
TCGGCTGCGTTGACGGCGCCGGTCTCCTGCTGAATGCCATCGCGCCAGGATTTGGGATTTCGGATGCGGCTGAAGGCCATCTCGGCCTGGTGGCGGGTGGGATCGGTGACGGTCAGGTCGCGCGTGTATGCCATGCCGATCTTGATGGCGGCGACCCTTGCGGTCTGCTTTGCGCGATCGATGCTGGCATTGATGGCCTGGACGAAGTGGTCGAGGGTGAGGATGGATAGGTTGGTGTCGCGCTCGAGGCGGTGGATGGGGTTGCTGTCCACCATGCAGAAGATGTCGTCCATTCTCCAGGTGAAGTGGTAGTAGGTGGGGTAGGCGTCTTCGCCGTAGGCCGAGGGGTCGTTGCCGTATAGGTGGGAGTCGTTGAGGACCCAGCGGGTGTTGGCTTTCTGCCGCACGAAGTGGTCGTAGATCTCCGCGGTGGGCTTGTCCTTGATGGCGGCTTGGAGCGCCTCGGTGATCTTCGGGAAGTTCTCGGGGGAGTAGTCGAGGTCGAAGATGTCGCGGCAGGCGAGGGTGACGGCGCGGCCGTATCCGGTGGTGCGGATCTGGGGCCAGAGATGGGCGATGCGGTCGGAGCCCTGCGGGGTCTGGGGGGGGCGCGCGCCTGCGGCGACGTCGAGGTCGGCGTCGGCGTAGCCGAGGAGGCTGCGGAAGTCGAAGTCAGCGCGCTGGTTGTCGAAGTCGCTGAAGTTGCAGTGGTGGTTGTGGTGGCAGAAGATGGGGTGCTGCATCACGAAGTCTCGGATCGAGCCGGCCATGTCGGGCGTCCTTTCATGTGATCGTCTGCCATCGGGCGAGAGACGGAGGAAGGGAGTTAGTTCCATCTGTGGGGGATGGAGTCCTGCGGCCGCGACGGCCGACCTGCACGGCCCCTTCGAGGGAGGCAGGGCAGAGCCGGCGGGCGAGCTAGTCGAAGGATAGCTGCAGGTGTTGGGGTTCGGCGCGGAGGGTCTTCCTGAGTTCTTCGGGATCGAGGGCGCGGGGCTGCTGCTGGTGCTTGACGGAGAGGGCGGCGGCGACGCCTGCGGCCTGGCCGGTGCTGCCGGCGATGGGCATGACGCGGAAGGAGCTCTGGGCGATGTGGGTGCCGCTCATGCACTTGCCAGCGACGAGGAGGCCGTCTACGCCCTGAGGGATGAGAGCGCGGTAGGGGATGCCGTAGCGTGCGGTGGCGGCGCCGAACTCCTCCACGTGCTTGTCCCGGCGGCCGCCCTTGGCCTTGCTGCGCCAGTCGTCAAAGCCGTAGTCGGCGAGGGCGATGGTATCATCGGGGAAGGCGCCGTCGGTGATGTCGTTCTCAGTGATGACGTGCTCGCCACGGACGCGGCGGCATTCGCGGACGCCGATGCGGGGGGCGAGATGAACCGTGTAGCCATTCTCGTGAAGCCGCTGAAGGTCGGGCGCCATCACTTCATAGGCCTTCGCGTGCGCCTCAGCCAGGGCGACGGGGTCTCTGGTGTCACGGCACTCCACGGCGCAGCCCCAGTGGAGGTAGAGCTCCGGGTCAGTCTCTCCCTCTAGGATGGGATGAGGCTGGGGGAGGTGATCCTCCCCGCGAGGGGCGATGCCCACGTTGACGTGAACGCCGCGGGGCCGCGCTTTGTCGGTGATGCCCACTAGGCCCTGGATGAAGTACATCCAGGTGCAGGCCTGGACGTGGTCGTCGGCCGTGTCCGGCGCGTGCGGCTCGCCGAAGTCGGCTTTCGCATCTCGGCCGTACATGATGGTGCAGCCGGCGAGGTCGGAGATGATGCCCGAACCGGTGCAGTCGATGGTGACCTTGCTGTTGATGTCAAAGGTGACGCCGGGCGCTGCCTCGACGGTGACGCCGGCGACTGCAGGTGTTCCCGCGTCGTTGGTGTGGAGAACGCGGGCGGCCCTTGCGCCGGTGATGACTCGGAGGTTGGGCTCGGCGCTCAGGATCTCTCGCCAGGCGTGCTGGTAGCCGGAGGGAAGGAAGAACTGGGCGCGAGGGGTGGGAGCGTACTTGCTCTTCAGGAGACGCTCGAGCTCCGCGTTCACGCCCGTCATGGGTCGGCCGTAGAAGAGGCAGA
Source organism: Candidatus Hebobacteria bacterium (assembly GCA_029821495.1). Taxonomy (GTDB): domain Bacteria; phylum Armatimonadota; class Hebobacteria; order Hebobacterales; family Hebobacteraceae; genus JALGTG01. The sequence goes on along the minus strand of JALGTG010000315.1, from coordinate 478 downwards.
CGTAGTAGTCGGAGGGGGCGCCGCCGATGACGGGATCCTCCTCGAGAAGGATCACCTTGGCGCCGGCGCGGGCGGCGCCGATGGCGGCGGGAATGCCGGAGGCGCCGGCGCCCACCACCGCAACGTCCGCGCTTAGATCAGCATAGTCTCCCATCTCGTCGTCTCCTTGTGTCGAGGTGTTTAGTGTTGCCAGCGCTGTAGGATACCCAGCCAAGTCCAGGCCGCCAGCGGGTGCGGCGGCCACGAGTCACTACTTCAGGTAGCCGAGGGCCTCGAGCTGTTCGCGGGCCTCGGGTGACAGGGGCTCTTCGATCGGCGCGTCGGGCAGGAGGTTGGGCGCGTTTGGGTCGAGGTACTGAAGCGGCGGGTAGCGCTGGCTGCGCGCGAATTCGTCGAAGGCGTCCAGCATTAGCTGCACCTGGTCCTCCTGCTTGTTCGCGATGTTCCGGGTCTGCCAGGGGTCGGACTCGGTATCGTA
>JALGTG010000134.1 GCA_029821495.1 Candidatus Hebobacteria bacterium | reverse complement strand
CAGCAGGTGGCGCTGCCGGCGCTGAATGTGAAGCTGGCCGGGTCGAGTGCCGGGATCACACAGGGGCCGGATGGAGCGACACACCAGTCGGTGCTGGACGTCGCGCTGATGCGCAACTTGCCCAACATGTGCGTGGTCGTGCCATCGGACGCCAGGGAGGCGGAACTGGCGACGCGCGCTGCGGCTCACCGAGAAGGGCCGGTGTACCTGCGCCTGAGCCGTTATGAGACACCTGTGTGGCGGGAGGAAGAGGCCTCTTTCGAGATCGGCAAGGCTGAGGTGCGCCGTGAGGGCACCGACGTTACTCTGGCGGGCTGCGGGGTCATTCTCGGGAGAGTGATGGAGGCGGCGGACAAGCTGGCGGGGGAGGGAGTATCTGCGGAGGTGCTGAACGTTCACACAGTCAAGCCGCTCGATGTAGAGGCGGTGCTCTATTCTTGCGAGCGCACGGGGGCGGTGGTGACAGTGGAGGAGCACAGCATCATCGGCGGGTTGGGGAGTGCCGTTGCGGAGGTGCTGGCGGAGCGGGCCAGTCGGCGGATTCCGCTGCGGCGGCTGGGGGTGGCGGACACGTTTGGCGAGTCGGGAACGGCGGACGAACTGCTTGCGAAGCACGGACTCACGGTTGCGGACATCGCCGGTGCGGCCAGGGACCTGGTGGGACACAAGGAGTAGCGCGTGGAGGCGGGCGCCGCTGGAACCAAGGCAAATGCCAACAGAATTAGACCAGCAGGTCGGTGTTCTGCGACATCGAAGCAATGAGGCAACATGAGAGACGGAATCGCGCGCGTTCTCGGCGTTGAGAAGTCAGCGGGCAGCCTGTCTCGCCGGATCGCCCTCGGTGTGGCTGCGGCGACCGCGTTCGCGGCGCTAACGGCGGTGGGGGCCCGAGTTCAGTTTCACCTGCCGTTCACGCCGGTGCCGGTGACGGGACAGGTCTTCTGTGTGCTGCTGGCAGGTTGCGCGCTGGGGCCGCGACTCGGCTTGCTCAGCCAGGCGGAGTATCTAGCGGCCGGCGCGGCCGGGCTTCCCGTGTTTGCTTTTGGCGGAGGAGCCCACGCGTTAGTGGGGCCGACCGGCGGATATCTGATGGCGTTTCCGATCGCGGCGCTGGTGGTGGGAGCGGTGGCAGGCGGCGCTGGGCGGCGGCGGGGCCGCGGATGGAGCTTCGCCGCGTGCCTGAGCGGAGTGCCGGTCATCTACGTTCTTGGCGCGGCGTGGTACGGGGTGTGGTGCTGGGCAGCGGGGACGGGCGTGGAGGTGGGCCGGGTTATCGGGCAGGCGGTCGTTCCGTTTGTGTGTGTGGATGTGGTGAAGGCGGCGCTAGCGGCTGCGGCTGCGCCAGCACTGGCGCGGCGTCTGCCTGTGGATTGACCGGTCTCGGCTTGTTGCCGCCGTAGAAATCGAGTAGAATGCGGGGCAAGCACGGCCACAGGAGTGATTCCACTATGAAGCGAGCATTGATGGTGTTGCTGTTTGTGTTAGGCATGGCCGCGCTGTCGGCGGCGCAGCCCGCCGAGGAGGGGATGAAGCCCATTTCGGCGGCCGAGGGGGAGCACCGTGTTGCGGAGGTGCGGGACCTGCTGGCGAACATGCTGTGGGATCAGACGGAGGCGTACTGGCACAATGGCCGGTGGGAGGAGACCATCGCGATGTGTCGGCGCATAGTCGAGGTGGATCCGCACTTCATAGAGGCGTACAACGGGGCGGCGTGGATGCTGTGGAGCATGGACAGAGATGAGGAGGCGATTGAGCTGTACCGGGCCGGGACCGCCGCCAATCCCGATCGCTATGAGGTGTATCACGATTTCGGGATGTACTACTACCACCGGCACAAGTGGGAGCAGGCGATCGAGCAGTTCCGCAAGTCTGTTGAGTGCGGAGCGCCACCGTACATGCAGCACATGCTCCCGAACACAATGGAGCGTGCCGGGAAGAAGCGGGAAGCGGTGGAGGAGTGGCGAGCGCTGCAGGAGCGATTCCCGGGCGACCCCATTCCGAAGCGACACATTGATGCGCTCGAAGAAGAGCTGAAGTAGGAGTAGTCGGGCGAGCGGCCCTTGATGTTGGAAGGGAGGATGGACGCATGCCGCACATCGCAATCGTCGGGGGCGGGCCGGCGGGATACGTAGCAGCCATTCGGGCGCGGCAGTTGGGGGCCGACGTGACTCTGGTGGAGGTGGATGCTCTGGGCGGGACCTGCCTGAATCGGGGGTGCATTCCGAGCAAGGCGCTACTGAGATCGGCGGAGCTGATACGACTGGCAAGCAGGTGCGACGAATTCGGCGTGGATGCCGAGTTGAGGGGGGTCAACTGGCCGAAGGCCGTTCAGCGGAAGAATCAGGTCGTGAGCCAGGTGGTCAGGGGCGTCGAGCATCTGATGAAGCAGAACGGGATTCGGGTGGTCGAGGGACGGGGCCGGCTGGCGGACTGCAGGACGGTGGTGGTGGACACGGGAGGCAGAGAGGAGGCCGTAGCTGCGGACGGAGTGGTGCTGGCGACGGGGTCGGTTACTGCGAGCGTTCCCATTCCCGGCTGCGAGGGTCCCGGTGTCATCACGAGCGCGGAGATGCTGGATATTGAGGAAGTTCCGGAGAACCTGGTTATCATCGGGGGCGGGTATGTGGGTGTTGAGTTCGCGGATGTGTTCAACGCGGCGGGCTCGAAGGTCACGGTCATCGAGATGATGCCGCAGATACTGCCAACTGAGGATGCGGAGGTCGTCGCCGAGCTGGCGCGCGCTTTCCGCCGCCGTCGGGTCGCGATGCATGTGAACGCGCGGGTGAGCGAAGTGGTGGGGAAGGACGGCAAGCAGCATGTCCGGTTCAGGAAGGACGACGATGAGCACGAGGTGGCGGCCGATGTGGTGCTCACGGCGGTGGGCCGGTGGCCGAACACGGAAGGGGTCGGGCTCGCGGAAGTGGGGGTGGAGATGGATGGTCGGGCGATCAAGGTCAACGAGCGTATGGAGACGAGCGCGCCCGGGGTGTATGCGTGCGGGGATGTGATCGGTGGGATCATGCTGGCGCACGTGGCATCGGCGGAGGGAAAGGTAGCGGTTGCGAACGCTCTCGGCCAGCATGTGGAGATGGACTACACGGCGATACCTTCGGTGGTGTACGCGCACCCCGAGGTCGCGTCGACGGGTCTGACGGAGTCACAGGCAGAGGCGAAGGGCATGGCGGTGAAGGTTGGGAAGTTCTCCTTCCGGGGAGCCGCGAAGGCGAGGGCCGAGGGGGAGCGCGATGGGCTGGTGAAGATCGTCGTGGATGCCGCGTCGGGGAAGGTGATAGGGGGGCAGATATGTGGGCCCCACGCTACCGATCTCATCCACGAGGTCGTGTTGGCGGTCAGCGTCGGGGCTAGTGCGGAGCAGGTGGGGGGTATGGTGCACGCCCACCCGACGCTGGCGGAGCCAATCATGGAGGCGGCCGAGGACGCGCTGGGGCGAGCAATCCACAAGTAGGAGGGTGAGAGTGGCGACGGACGAGATCCTTCAACTGCTGGTCGGAAACGCGCGGCTCACGTCCGGCGAGATCGCGGAGCGTACGGGGCGACCTGAGGGCGAAGTGAAGAAGGCGATCACGAAGCTCGAGAAGGACCGCGTCATCCGGCGCTACAAGACAGTGGTCGACTGGGAGAAGATGGGAGAGGAGCACGTCTTCGGGTTCATCGAGGTGAGAGTCTCGCCGGAACGTGAGGTGGGCTTCGACGCGGTGGCCGAGCGGATCATGGGGTTTCCGGAGGTGCATTCTCTGTACCTGATGTCGGGGACCTATGATCTCCTGGTTGTGGTGGAGGGGAAGACGATGAGGGAAGTCGCCTACTTCGTGGCGGAGCGGCTGGCCCCGTTGGACCACGTTATAAGCACGGCCACGCACTTCGTGCTGAAACGATACAAGGTGGACGGCGACGTGATGGAGGAGCGCGCGGAGAGCAAGCGCCTTCCGGTAACTCCGTAGCAGAGAGAGCAGCTCATGGCGGAGACGAGATCGCGAATTGCCAGTCGCGTGGGTGCCCTGCCGCCGTCGGGCATTCGACGCTTCTTCGATCTGGTGGAGAAGATGCCGGAGGCGGTCTCGCTCGGCATCGGAGAGCCGGATTTCGTCACCCCGTGGAGGATACGCGAGACCGCGATCTACTCGCTGGAGCGCGGGCACACGCACTACACACCGAATCAGGGCACGCGGGAGCTGCGGGAGAAGCTGGCATCGTACCTGGCGAGGAAGTTCGGGGCGGCCTATGATCCGGACGCAGAACTTCTGATAACGGTCGGCGCAAGTGAAGCGATCGACGTCGCCCTGCGAACGATCCTGGAGCCCGGCGATGGGGTGTTGGTGCCGCAGCCGTGCTTCGTGTCGTATGTCCCATGCGTCGTGCTTGCGGGGGGGTGCGCGAGGCCGGTGTCAACGGTCGCGGAGGAGGGGTTCCGCGTCCAGGTCGAGGGGCTGGCACAGGCGGACGATGGAAACGCGCGGGCGCTGCTGATGGGGTACCCTAACAACCCTACGGGAGCGACGCTGACGCGGGCCGACGTTGAGGGCGTTGTCGGGTACGCCGCGGAGCGAGACCTGCTGGTTGTGTCGGACGAGATCTATGCGGAGCTGACGTATGACGGCAGCCATGTGTCGGTGGCGAGCGTTCCCGGTGGGAAAGAGCGGACTATTCTGATCGGCGGGTTCTCGAAGGCGTGGGCGATGACCGGCTGGCGGCTGGGGTTCGCGGCGGGGCCGGCAGAGATAATCGAGGCGATGACCAAGCTCCACAGCTACACGGTGATGTGTCCGCCGACGGTAGCACAGGAGGCGGCGGTCGAGGCGCTGGAGGGATGTGAGGGGGAGGTAGACGAGATGCGGCGGGAGTACAACCAGAGGCGCCGAGTCGTCGTCAACCGCCTCAACGCGATGGGGCTGACATGCTTCGAGCCGCGGGGCGCGTTCTACGCGTTTCCCTCCATTGCCAGCACCGGCATGGGTTCGGAGGAGTTCGCGGAGCGCCTGCTGCGGGAGGAGAAGGTAGCGGTGGTGCCGGGGGCCGCGTTCGGGGACTGCGGGGAGGGCTTCGTCAGGTGCTCGTACGCGACCTCGATGTCTGTGCTGGAGGAGGCGCTAGGCCGCATAAGGGCCTTTGTAGAGCGGGTTGGGGAGTAGCCTGGACCTGCAGTGGAGATCATCGTTGCCAAGAACGCGGGGTTCTGCTTTGGAGTCAAGCGCGCGATTGAGCTAGTAACGCGCGCCGCGGAGGAACGCGCCGCGATCGTCCATACCCTAGGTCCCCTGATCCACAATCCCCAGGAGATAGCGCGGCTGGAGGGGCGGGGAGTGCGGCCCGTAGATGCTCTGGAGGAGGTGAGAGAGGGGGCCGTGGTGCTGTCTGCCCACGGTGTCGATCCGGGAGTGGCGTCGGAAGCGCGGGCACGAGGCTTGGAGGTGATCGATGCAACGTGCCCGTTCGTGGAGCGCGCGCACGAGCACATCCAAGCCCTGGCGAAGGATGGGTACGCGGTTGTCATACTGGGCGATCCCGGGCACCGAGAAGTGACGGGGCTGGCGGCGCGGGCGGGCGGCAGTGCGGACATCGTGACGGACGCTGCCGGGGCGCGCAGGCTGCCGTTCCGCAAGAAGTGCGGCCTCGTGGTGCAGACCACCCAGCGACGGGAGACACTGCGGGAAGTCGCTGCGGCTCTGGCCGATCGGTGCCGCGAGCTACACATCTTCAACACCATTTGCGAGGCCACCGTGAAGCGGCAAGAGAGCGCGCGGGAACTGGCAGAGGAGGTGGATGTGATGCTCGTGGTGGGCGGCAGGAACAGCGCGAACACCGCTCGGCTCCGCGAGATCTGCGCGGCGACGGGCACTCCGACACACCACATAGAGACGGCCGACGAGCTGAGTGGAGATTGGGTGCACAGCGCTCGCCGGGTGGGTGTGACGGCCGGGGCATCGACGCCGGATTGGATCATAGGCGAGGTCGTGGCGCGCCTGGGAAAGGTCGCTGGGGAAGCCGAGGGCGGATGAGGCGACCGCGTCCTGCCGAGGTGGAATCGGTGCGGCCAGGGAGCCCGGCCGCCCGCGCTGGGATACGGGCGGGCGAGCTGGTTCTGCGGGTCAACGGGCGCGCTCCGAGAGACTACATAGACTACCGGTACCAGGCGGCCGAGGCTCGCGTCAGGATGCTGGTGCAGGACAGGAGCGGCAAGGGCCGGCGGGTGACGGTCACGAAGACGGTTGACGAGGGCCTCGGCATCCGCTTCACGGAGGACGTGTTCGATGGTGTTCGCACGTGCCGCAACCGCTGCCCGTTCTGCTTCGTGGACCAACTTCCCAGGGGGCTCCGGCCGGCGCTGTACGTCCGCGACGACGATTACCGCCTCTCGTTCCTGCACGGGAACTTCATAACGCTCACCAATCTGACCCCTGCGGACCGTGCTCGGATCGTCCAGCTGCATCTGTCGCCGCTGTACGTATCCGTGCACGCAACCGAGCCAGCGGTGAGGACGCAGATCTTCGGCCGGCCGGGCGCCGATATCGTCGCCGAGATGAGGGACCTCGTTGACGGCGGGATCGAGCTTCACGCGCAGGTCGTGGTCTGTCCGGGGGTCAACGACGGCGCGCACCTGGAGATGACGGTGCACGATCTCGCGGCGCTGCATCCTGGGGTGCGCTCCATTGGAGTCGTCCCCGTGGGCCTCACCAGGCATCGAAGAGGGCTACCTCGGGTCCGGCCGGTGGGCCGGGCCGTGGCGCGGAGAGTCATCGGGCAGATCCATCGGTGGCAGCGGGAGTTTCTCGATGCCCTGGGCTCCAGGCTCGTGTTTGCAGCTGACGAGATGTATCTACTGCTAGGGCTGCCGCTGCCCGGGCGAGCGCGGTACGAGGGCTTCCCGCAACTGAGCAATGGGATTGGCGGCGCTAGGCTTCTGGTCGAGAGGGTGCGCAGGATGCGACCTCCTCGCTTGCGTCGGGCGCTGAGCGTGACGCTTGTGACGGGGGAGATGGCTGCTGGTTTGGTGAATGAGATGGCGGTGAGGCTGGAGGCGGACGGAGGTGTGCGGGCACGGGTTTGTGCCGTGCAGAACCGCCTGCTGGGACGGTCGGTGACCACGGCCGGCCTGCTGGCGGGGCGAGACATCGTGCGCGCGGTCCGCGGTGGAAGGAAGGACGATCTGGTGATAGTGCCGGGGACTGCGATCCGGGAGGGGGATGGCTTTCTCGATGGGATGAGTGTAGAGGAGGTGTCCCGACGTCTGGCAGTGCCGGTGGTGGGT
>JALGTG010000133.1 GCA_029821495.1 Candidatus Hebobacteria bacterium | reverse complement strand
ATCGCTCGGCAGCGTCCGCCCACGCGCTCCGGCCGGACCGTGATCTTCGTCACTCTGGAGGACGAGACGGGGCTTATCGAGGTAACCGTGTTCGAGCGCGCCTACCAGCAGTGGGGGAAGGTGATCTTTTCGAGCGGCGCGCTGATTGTGGACGGGATATTGCAGAAGCGGGGGCGGTATGGGACGGTGGTGGTGGGGAGGCGGTTTCGGGGATTTCGACCTTGATTCAGCAGGGGGTCGCATCTCCGCCCGATCCCGCCACGCGGGCAGCTTCGACGTAATCTCCGGGGCCGGGCGAGAACTCCTCTGCCATCTTCTGAGTCTAATCAGGTGGATCTTGCTGGGTTATGTCGCTCTCCTCGAAGTGGCCGGGAGCTTGTCAGACGCCCGCGGTCAGCGGGAACTCCGGCCAGACTCTGGTTTGGAGGAGTGATAGAAGATGCGACATGCACTCTTCGGCGTCGTCCTCGTCTGCCTGTTTCCCACCGGTGGTGTGGCCGCGCTCACAGAGCGCGTGAGCGTGAGCAGCGACGGCCAGCAGGGACTCGACAGCTCGCGCCGTCCTGCGATGAGCGCGGATGGACGCTTCGTGGCCTTCGAATCCCTATCCCCCGAGCTCGTGTCCGGGGACACGAACGACACGAAGGACGTCTTCGTTCACGATCGGGACACGGGTACGACGGAGCGCGTGAGCAAGAGCACAACTGGAGTAGGGGGCAACGCCAACTCCTGGTCTCCCGTCATCAGCGCTGACGGCCGCTTTGTTGCCTTCCAGTCGTGGGCGGACAACTTGGTGGCCGATGACACGAACGAGGCGGCGGACGTCTTCGTGCACGACCGGGTGTTGGAGAGCACTGAGCTGGTATCTCTGGAGCCGTCCGGAACGCAGCTCAGCGGCTACTGCCAAGACCCTATGATAAGCGAGGACGGACGGTACGTGGCGTTCATCGCGTGGGAGGAGGGATGGGAAGCGTCGCGGGTCCTGCTGAGGGATCGGGAGTCGGGTAGTACGCAGATCCTTAGCATTCCCCAGGCGAAGTGGGGGCTCGCGATGAGCGGGGATGGCCGCTTCATCGCGTTCGTGTCTGAGGACAGCGATATCGTTGGGGACGACACAAACGACCATGAGGATGTGTTCGTTTACGACCTGCAGGAGACCACCATCGAGCGCGTAAGTGTGGCGAGCAGCGGCGAGGAAGCGAACGGCATTTCGAGGCATCCTGCGATCAGCGCCGATGGTCGCTATGTGGCTTTCCAGTCGAGGGCCATCAACCTAACGGCCGGCGATGCCAATCGCAATGGTGATGATGTTTTCGTGCACGATCGCGTCACCGGCATAACTGAATGCGTGAGCATCAACAACTCGGGAGAGATCTCAAGCTGGCACTCCTGGAAACCCTCGGTGAGTGCGGACGGACGGTACGTAGCGTTCGGCTCTTGGGGCACGAACCTTGTGCCGGGCGATACCAACGAGGCGTTTGATATCTTCGTTCACGACCGGCTGACTGGGACCACGGAACGCGTGAATGTCAGCAGCGGCGGGGGGCAGGCGGAGGGGGAAACCGACATAGGGCAGCAGCCCCAGATAAGCGCGAGCGGCCAGTTTGTGGCCTTTGAGTCCGACGCCTCGAACCTGGTGGCCTGGGACACCAACGGGTACAGCGATGTCTTCGTGCACGATTGGCAGACAGCATCAACCTTCGCCGACGTGCCGCCAGATCAGTGGGCATGGGCAGAGGTCGAGGCCTGCTATGAAGCGGGTATCGCGTCGGGATACGACGAGGGCCTGTACCACCCAGAGTGGTCCGTGACGCGTGCGCAGATGGCCGCCTACATCTCGCGGGCACTGGCGAGAGGCGATGCTAATGTGCCGAGCCCTCCGCCAAGTGCGCCCCCGTCTTTCTCCGACGTACCGCCGAGCCACTGGGCGTATAAGTATGTCGAATACGCGGTCGGAGAGCGGGTTGTGGCGGGGTACGACGATGGGAGCTTCAGGCCTGATGACACCGTGAGCCGCGCGCAGATGGCCGTGTTCATCGCCCGCGCCATGTATCTGATTGACATTGAGGATGACATGACGAGCGCGCCGGACCTGTTCGTCGATGTCCCGGCGGGCCACTGGGCCGTGACGGCGATCGCGGCGTGTCTCGAAGCGGACGTGGTGAAGGGCTACCCGCGCGACTACTACGTGCCCGACGCTGTTGTGACCCGCGACCAGATGGCCGTCTTCATGGTCCGCGCCTTCTCCCTGCCGCTGTAGGTCACGCTGAGTCGGCGGACGACTGATTCCCCACCACCCGGCGGTGTACGCCAAGCGATGGGCGACGGCCGGAGCGCGTCGCCGCCATCCCCCCTGTGTCTATGCCACGCGCGCGTGGCGAACATGCATTCTATACCATGCGTTTGTGCGCGAGAAAAAACTGCCCGATGGGGGTTGACAGATTCGTGGGGAAGTGTGGTAGAATCCGGTTGCTCTCACCCTAAGATGGGGAGTAAAGTGGGTGATCCTCCCCCAAGGGCGAAGTGAGTAGAAGCGAGGGAAGGCGAGTTGCCACCGATGCTTAGGGGCGAGGTTGAGCATCAGCTAGATGAACGAGGACGGGTGGCAGTACCCAGGTCCTTTCGAGAGACATTTGAGCACGGCGCGTTCGTCACCCGTGGCTGGTACGGGTGTCTTTTTCTTTTCCCCTGGGAGAAGTGGCGCAAGATTGAGGACAAGCTGGAGGGCATCGGGATCGCGGACATGGAGGGCGACATGGTCCGCGAGTTCTTCAGCGGGGGCGCCAAGGTGTTTCTCGACCGACAGGGGCGGTTCGTGCTTCCGGCCGCGCTGCGGGAGTGGGCGGAGATCGAGAGCAACGTGGTGATCCGCGGCGTTATCGGCCGAGCTGAGGTGTGGGCGAAAGACCGCTGGCAGGCTTTCCAGAAAGAGCAATTCGTGCCCGAGCGCATTATGGAGAAGGCCGCGGCGCTCGGGATTTGATAGCCGTATGGACGGCGAGGTGAAGCAGGGGCAAGAGCCGGCTGTCCATCATCAGGCGGTGATGGTAAGGGAGACGCTGGATTACCTGGCCTGCGGGCCGGGGCAGGTGGTGGTAGATGCGACGGTCGGTTCGGGAGGCCACGCGGCGGCGATTCTGGAGCGAATCCGCCCGGGCGGAAGACTGATAGGGATCGATCGAGATTCGGAGGCCATCGAGAGAGCGATGGCTAGGTTTGCCGGGGAACCGGTCAGCCTGATAAACGAGAACCACGGGCAGCTGGAGGTGATACTGGACGAACTTGGATTGGCGGCGGTGGACGGAGTTCTTATCGACTGCGGTGCGTCGTTGGAGCAACTGACGACCGAGAGACGAGGATTCAGCTTTCGAATGGACGGGCCGCTCGATATGCGAATGGATCGGAGGCAGGAGACCACCGCGGCCGACCTGGTGAACGAACTGCCAGGGAGCGAACTGGCAAGAATCCTGAAGGAATACGGAGGGGAACGGCGAGCACATAGCATAGCGAGAGCAATCACAGCAGCACGGCAGCAACAACCGATCACGACCACAGCACAACTCGCAGCAACGATCACAGCAGCAATTCCACCCCGGGCGCGTCCGAGACGCCTTCACGCAGCCACGAAGTCCTTCATGGCGTTGAGGATCGTCGTGAACGACGAACTCGGTGCGCTTCGCAAAGCACTAGACGCAGCCATCCATCGCACCAAGCCTGGCGGCAGAATCGTAGCACTCACGTACCAGAGTCTAGAGGGCGGTGAAACCAAGGGGGCGTTCCGCCGAGCCAGTGTAGACAGCACGTGCTTGCCGTTCCCGTCCAATGAGGGGCCTAGAGTACGGGTGTTGACGAAGAAGGTGGCCAAACCGTCGGCCGAAGAGTGCAAGCGAAATCCGCGTGCCCGCTCGGCGACGCTGCGGGCAGCGGAGCGGCTGTAGCAGGAGAGGCGAGACGAAGGCGAGGCCCGCGGGCGAGGCAGGCCCGGCAGGTCCTCCCCAGTGACACGAGGAGAGGAGCGACGGGAGGGTGAGCGCTACGCAGTTACAGCAAGAGATGTTGGACGGCCGCGCGCACGGACTGCCAGTATCCTCCAAGCAACAGCAGCCAGGTAGTTTGGTGCGAAGACGGTCAAAGGGAATACGGGCGGGTTCTGCAGGCGTAGCGCTCGCCGCCCTTGGGTATTGCTTGGTACTCGGGTACGCCGCCGCGTCTGCACTGATTGCCCAGAACGGATACTCGGAGATGGCCGCGCGGCAGGAGATCGAGGAGCTGCATGGGCAGATCGCCCTGCTGAGCCATCAGGCTGGTGTGGCGAGGTCTGAGGCGAGTATCAGGCAGGCGGCTGGGCGGCTGAGGATGCGGGCGGCGGATCTGAGGACGGAAGTGGACTTCGTGATGCTCGCCGATCCTGGGCCGATGGGGATGACGCGAGTGGCCGCGGCGGGCCCGATGGGTGACTCTTCGTCTCTGACAGGGGCGCTGGCCGAACTTGCGGTAGGTGTGGTGGGCAGCGCCGAAGGTCGGGCAGAGGCGAGTACGGGTGCAGGCCACCGCCGGTAGGCGGTGGCTTTTGTGTGGCCGAGGCGGTCGATGAGGCAGATTGGGTGCATACAGGTCGGTAGACGCGGCCGCGCCTGGTGCGCGGTCGCGCTGATTCTGTTCGGGCTGCTGGGGTGGAGGCTGTGGTGCATCCAGGTGGCGAACCACGATGAGTACCTGGCGGTGGCCGATGAGCTACAGGTACGCCGCTGGCCGGTGCGCGCTCCCCGCGGGAACATCTATGACCGGAACGGCAACCCGCTTGCCCTGAACCTGAAGGTGTACTCGGTGGCTGCAGATCCGAAGCTTGTTGACGAGCCGTCGCAACGAGCGACGCAGTTGCAGCCACTTCTGCAGATACCAGCGGGGCAACTGGACGAGAAGCTCGCCCCCGGGGACAGGGAAGGGGTGCGGTATGTGAGGCTCCGGTCGTCGGTGGACGATGCGGTGGCGGAGGCAGTGAGAGATCTCGAGTGCGATGGGATCATCATCAGCAGGGAGTGGCAACGGGCGTACCCCGCCGGGCATGTGGCCGCTGCGCTGCTAGGGTTCGTCGGGACGGAGAAGAAGGGCCTTGCGGGTCTGGAGGCCGCGCTGAACGACGAGTTGGCGGGGGAAGACGGGGAGACGGTGGTGCTGCTGGACGGCCGGCTGCCGCGGTGGAGGAACCAGATTCCGGACAGCGGCGTGGTGACAAGACGGATGGTGCCGGGGAGCAGCGTGCACTTGACCGTCGATCTGGATGTGCAGGCCATCGCAGAGGAGGAGCTGTCGAGGGCAGTAGAGAGCGCGCAGGCAATGGGCGGCACGGCCGTTGTGATGGATCCGGGGAGCGGCGAGGTGCTGGCGCTGGCGACGCAGCCGGGATTCGACCCGAACGATTTTGGAGAGTACCCCGAGGAGAACTGGGTCAGTCGTGCTGTGGTGAGTCCGTACGAGCCAGGTTCAACGTTCAAAGTGGTGACAGCGTGCGCGGCGAGGGAGGAGGGGGTGATGGCTCCGGGCGAGACTCACATGTGCCGAGGCACGTACGAGGTGGCCGATCACACGATCAAGTGCGCCCTACACGGAGGCAAGCGGGCACACGGTGAGTTGGGCTTGGACGAGATCGTGACGAAGTCGTGCAATACGGGGGCGGCGCACGTGGCACGTCTGCTGGGAGCGAAGCGGATGTACGCGTGGGCGAAGCGGTTCGGTTTCGGGAGCAAGACAGGAATCGAGCTGACGGGCGAATCGCGCGGTGTGCTGCCGCCGCCAGAGGACTGGTCGGTGACTCGGGTGGCGACGGTGGGGTTTGGCCAGGGCGTCAGCGCGACGCCGCTGCAACTGCTGTCGGCGTACTGCATGGTGGCGAACGGCGGCTGGCGCGTGGAGCCACGGGTGGTGAAGACGATTGTGCACCCCAGCGGCCGGGTCGAGCGGCCGAGAGCGCCGGCGCCGGAGCGCGTCCTGTCCTCCGAGACCTGCGAGTGGATGCGGTCGGTTCTCATCGAGGCGGTGACGGAAGGGACGGGACAGACGGCGCGGAGCACGAGATGGTGTGTGGCGGGGAAGACCGGCACGGCGCAGAAGTCGATGCCCGGAGAGGGGTATAGCTCGGGGAAGTACATTGCGTCGTTCGCGGGCTGGGCGCCAGCGGCGAGGCCCCGGCTGGCGGTGCTGGTGCTGATTGACGAGCCGCGGAATGGGCACTACGGTGCGGTGGTGGCAGCACCGGCGTTCCGATCCATTTGTGAGCGTGCGCTGGCTCACCTCAGCGTACCACCCGAGTACCCCCCTGTCGCGCACGAGGTCGCGGAGGGGGGGAGTAGAGGCTGATTTCGGCGGTGCCATAATCCACATGGGGGGAAGTAGGCAGGCCGGTGAGCGGAGCGGAAGCCGGGTCCTCCCGGTTGAAACGTTTTTCGGAGCTGGTGAGGTCGGTCGCGGCGGCGCGAGTTTCCGGCAACGTCGAGGTCGGTGTCACGGGGCTGGCGTACGATTCGCGCCAGGTGCAGCCGGGATGGGCTTTCATATGTGTTGCTGGGTCCAAGACTGACGGACACAGATTCATAGACGAGGCGATAGAGAAGGGGGCCGTGGCGCTGGTGGCAGAGGCGGGCCGGGAGCGCGGGGCCGTGCCACCGACGGGGGGCGCGCTGGCGGTTGTGCCGGACACGCGGGCAGCGATGGCATCGCTTGCGCGGGCGTTCTACGATGATCCCACATCGCGGCTATGTGTGGCGGGCGTGACCGGGACTAACGGCAAGACGACGACTGCCATCATGATCGACGCCATTTTCCGCGAGGCGGGTTACGAGAGCGGTCTCATCGGTACACTCGAGCACCGCATCGGCAAGGAGCGGCTAAGACCGCTGCACACCACGCCGGAGGCAGTGGACTTGCAGGGCCTGCTTGCAGCTCTGGTGGCGGAGGGAGCAACTCACGCGGCGATGGAGGTGTCCTCGCACGCGCTGGCTCTGCACCGCGTCGATGGGTGTCAGTTCGCGGCGGCGGTGTTCACGAACCTGACTCCTGAGCATCTGGATTTCCACCACGACATGGGGGAGTACCTGGAGGCGAAGAGGCGGCTGTTCGAGGATCCACAGTATCTGCCGCAGGACGGAGTGCGGGTCAACGCAGTCAATTTGGACGACGATGCGGGGAGGGAGGTGGCCCGAAGCGCATGGACGACGATGCGGGGAGGGAGGTGGCCCGAAGCGCACGGGGGCGGACCCTGACGTATGCGGTGTCGTCGGATGCCGACTGCAGGGCGGAAGATGTGGAGCTGAGGGCGAGCGAGACGCGCTTCACGGCGGTACTGCCCACGGGCAAGATGCCGGTGCGGATGGAGCTCGTGGGGCTGTTCAACGTGTACAACGCGCTCGGCGCTATGGCGGCGTCTGCGGGACTCGGCATATCGCCGGAAGCAGCGTGCAGCGCGCTGGCGCGGATGCCGACGGTCCGCGGCCGGTTCGAGAGGGTGCCTGCGAGAACACGGACGGTGCTTGTGGATTACGCGCATACGCCAGACAGCCTGGGGCGCGCGCTGGAGACAGCCCGTCATATCGCGCGCGGGCGAGTGCTGGTGGTGTTCGGGTGTGGAGGGGACCGCGATCGGACGAAGCGACCGGTGATGGGAGAGATAGCGAGCAGGTTGGCGGACGTGTGCGTGGTGACTTCGGACAACCCGCGGAGCGAGGAGCCCGAGGCGATCATAGAGGAGATCCTGGGCGGCATTCCGGAGGATAGGCGAGGCCGGTGTCTGGTGAATGAAGACCGCGCAGCGGCGATCCGGACTGCGATCGAGCAGTCCTCCCCCGACGACCTAGTACTGGTCGCCGGCAAGGGACACGAAGACTACCAGATCTTCGCCGACCGGACGGTCCACTTCGATGATCGGGAGGTGGCGGAAGCGGCGCTCCGCGAGATCGGGGAGAGCCCGAGTGGCTGAGCTGTCCCTCGATATGCTGGTGGAAGCCACCGGCGCCCGCGCGTACGGGGGGCCTGCACCAGACATCTTGCGGGGTGTGGCCACGGACACGCGCACAATGGAGCGGGGGGCGCTTTTCGTGGCGCTGAAGGGAGAGCGGTTCGATGGTCACGACTTCGTGGCCGAGGCGTTTCGCGGAGGCGCGGCGGCGGCACTTGTGTCGAGGGAAGTGTCAGTGCCAGGTCCGCAGCTAGTCGTTCCGGACACGCTGGAGGCTCTGGGCGCGCTGGCCGCCTCGCACCGGAGGTCGGTCCCGGCTCAGGTGATAGCGATCACCGGGAGCACCGGGAAGACGACGGTCAAAGAGATGGCGGCCGCCATACTGTCGGAGGGCTGGCGGACGGCGCGGACGCCCGGCAACTATAACAACGAGATCGGTGTGCCGCTGGCACTGCTGGAACTCACGGCCGAGCACAGGGCGGCGGTGGTCGAGATGGCGATGCGGGGGCAGGGGCAGATCGCGTACCTTGCCGGAATGGCCGGGGCCGGGATCGGCGTGGTGACGAACATCGGG
>JALGTG010000132.1 GCA_029821495.1 Candidatus Hebobacteria bacterium | reverse complement strand
GGAGGCTGAAGCACGTCGGGGCGTGGCGCAATTTGGTAGCGCACCGGCATGGGGTGCCGGGGGCTGCCGGTTCGAGGCCGGCCGCCCCGACGTTTGTCTGTGAGGGGGGGTGGGAAGGGGCGGGGTTGTTGTGTGAGTGTTGCATACGTTGGTCGCTGTGTCGCGTTGCCTAGCACATCTCCCTGTGCTACCATGACATGCACGAACAGGTACAGTTGCGCCCTGCGGTGTGCGTGATTGTCCTTTAGAGCTTTGAGCCAACACTTACGCGCCGGGAGCCAGAGTCTGGCGGTCAAGTGGAAGCCCGGCCGCTTCGGTCGGGAATCGCGCGACCGACCAGCGAGGCACCCACCTGCTTCGGCAGGTTCAAAAGCTCGTAGGACACACGGCATCCGCGGGGCCTTATTGTGTGTGCCGTGGGGGGCGGAGCGAGGGGGTTGCGGGGGCGATGGGGAGAGCGAGTCCTGTGGACGACCATCTCGCGCGCCTGGAAGAGGAACTCGATAGCTTCGCGGTGCAGGAGCGCAGGCGCGCACTGAACGCGTTATGGGACCTAGCGGGAGAGGGGCGCGTCAGCCTGCCGCCGGCCGGCAGCGACGTGAATCTGCACTGTCATACCTTCTTCTCCTACAACGCGTACGGCTACTCGCCGAGCAAGTTCGCGTGGCTCGCGCGGAAGCTCGGCTTAGCCGTCGCGGGAATCGTGGACTTCGACGTGCTAGATGGGCTGCAGGAGTTCCTGGCGGCCGGGGATCTGCTCGGCATGAAGGTGTCCGCGGGGCTCGAAACGAGAGTCCATATCCCGGAGTTCGCAGATTCCGTCATCAACTCACCCGGCGAGCCGGGGATTTCGTACCACATGGGAGTTGGGTTTCCCACCTCGGAGCTGAGCGGCGAGAGCGCGCGGTTCCTGGCGCGGCTTCGAGAGGGGGCGGAGGCCAGGAATCGGGAGCTTGTGGGGCGGGTGAACGAGTATCTCGACCCCGTTGTGCTTGACTACGACGCCGACGTGCTGCCTCTTACACCCTCCGGGAATGCGACGGAACGCCACATCTGCCATGGCTACGCTCGGAAGGCGCGGTCCGTGTTCGGCAGCGACGAGGAGGTCAGCGGCTTCTGGGCGGAGAAGCTCGGCGTGGACGCCAGCGAGCAGGGCGAGCTTGAAGGAGGTACACTACAGCCTCTCATTCGGGCGAGGACGATGAAGCGCGGGGGCGTAGGGTACGTCCAGCCGGGCAGCGGGTCCTTTCCCTGGCTGGCCGAGACGAACCGCTTCATCCTGGACGCGGGCGGGATTCCGACCCATACCTGGCTGGACGGTACATCTGATGGAGAGTCCCGGATGGAGGATCTGCTGAAGGTCGTCATGAGCACCGGGGTTGCCGCTATCAACGTAATTCCCGATCGCAACTACACGGCGGGGAAGGCCGACCGGAAGCTGGAGAATCTGAGGCGCGTGGTGGCGCTCGCGGAGGAGCTGGATCTGCTGGTGGTCGCGGGGACAGAGATGAACAAGCCCGGCCAGCCGTTGGTGGACGATTTCGAGTCGGAGGAGCTCTCGGGGCTAGCGCCGATCTTCCTGGGGAGTGCGCACGCGGTATATGCGCACTCAGTGCTGGAGCGGGCAGCGGGGCTTGGGTACACCAGCGAATGGGTGGAGGGACGCTTCCCGCGCCGTGCGGACAGGAAGGCATTCTTCCGGGAGGTCGGGCGGCGGCTCGAAGCGGGCCGGGAGGAGGTGTTAGCGGGGCTGGACGCGGGGGCGACTCCGAAGGCCGTGCTGGAGAGGCTGCGACAGTGAGCGTCGCATAGAGGACGGATACTGGGACATGGATGCAGCGCTTAGACAACTGATAAGGGTGTCGCGGGCGGTCGGGAAGGACACCTCGCTGGTGCAGGGCGGCGGAGGGAACACATCGGTCAAGACCCGCGACGGCCGTCGCATGTACATCAAGGCGAGCGGCACCGCGCTGAAAGACATGGCCGAGGGGCGGGGCTGGCGGAGGCTGGGCGTGAAATCCGTGCTCGCGATTCTGGACGAGGAGTCGCTGCGCGGTCTCGATGAGGGGCCGCGGGAGAGCCGGGTGATGGACCGACTGCTGACGTCGTGCGATGACGGGCTGGCCGACGACGCTCGGCCGTCGGTCGAGTCGCACCTTCACGCTTTCCTCGGGCGGTGTGTCGTGCACTTGCACCCCGTGGCCGTCGGGAGCTACGTGTGCGCGAAGAACGGGCGGGCCGCGCTGGCCCGGCTCTTTGGCGGGCGCGAGCGGCCGCCGCTTTGGGTGCCGTACGCCGATCCGGGGTACAGGCTGGCGGTCAGGATCAGAAGACTGATTCGGGAGTACGCGGAGCGGCACGGGACGGGCCCTTCGGTGCTGTTCCTGGAGAAACACGGAGTCATCGTGTCGGCCGATACGCCGGAGCGGGCGCTGGCAGAGGTGCGCAGAACGGTGGCGATCTGCGAGGGGAAGTCGAGGCCGGTGCGGCCGGCGCGGGCGCTGTCTGCGCGGCGGGAGGAAGTCGCCGGCCTGAAGCTCGGCATTCGGAGAGCATACTTCGAGGCCACCGGAAAGAGGGTGGCCGTCAAGCACTTCGCCGGGGAGGAGGTGGCGCGCTTTCTGGGGCGGCGGAACGCGAGGCGGCTGGTTTCGCCTGCCGCGCTTACGCCGGACGAGTTCGCATATGCGGGCGGGCCGCCGCTCTGGGTGGAGAGAGGAGCGGCAGACTCGATCCTCGCCGGGCTGAGGCGGCGGATGAAGCGGGACGGGAGGCCGGCGATGAGCTTCCTGGTGCCGCGGGTCGGGCTCTTCGTGGCCGGCTCGGAGAACAGCATAGAGCTGGTCAAGGAGGTGGTGACGGCGTCGCTGGCCGTTCGGGTCGGAGCATCCGCGCACGGTGGGGCGATGGCGCTCAACCGGCGGCAGCGGGATTTCATCGCGAACTGGGAGATGGAGGGGTTCCGAAAGCAGGTGGCCGGACTGGGGGGCGATGGGGAACTGATGGGGCAGATCGCGGTGGTTACGGGAGCGGGGAGCGGGCTGGGACGGAGCATCGCGGCCGGACTGGCACGCGCTGGTGCGACGCTGGCACTGGCGGACATTGACGTCTCCTCGGCCGAGCAGACTGCGGCGGTGATAGGCAAGGAGACGCCCGCGGCGTGCGCAGCAGCGGTGGCGTGCGATGTTACGAGCGAGGAGCAGGTCGAGCGCGCGGTGCAGGGAGTAGTGGACCGATGGGGCGGGGTGGACATCCTCGTCAACGCGGCGGGGATCGCTCCGCCGTACTCGCTGGTTAACCTTCCGCTCCGGCAGTGGCAGAAGGCGCTGGACATCAACCTGACGGGGTACTTCCTGATGGCGCGGTCGGCGGCGCGGGTGATGATAGAACAGGGGATGGGCGGGTCAATCGTCAATATCAGCTCGAAGTCCGGGCTCGAAGCCAGCAGGGAGAATACGGCCTACAATGCCACCAAGGCCGGGGAGATACATATGGCGCGGGGGTGGGCGCTGGAGCTGGGGGAGCACGGAATCAGGGCGAACTCAGTGGCGCCCGGGAACGTGTTCGAGGGCTCGCAGGTCTGGAATCCAGACTACATAAAGGCCTGCGCGAGGAAGTACGGCATCAAGCCGGAGGAAGTGATTCCGCATTACGTGAACATGACGGCGCTGAAGCGGAGGATTGGGGGCCGGGATGTTGCTGATGCCGTCGTTTTCCTGTGCTCGGAGAGGGCCCGGACGATCACCGGTCAGACTCTGGTGCCGGACAGCGGGCAGGTGATGGTCCGATAGGAGTGAGGAGATGAGTCGGCGGGCGCTGCTGGCCTTCGATCTGGGAGCGGAGAGCGGTCGCACCATCCTGGGCGAGCTGGATGGGGGCAAGCTCGAGATAAGAGAGCTGAGCAGATTCCCGAATGGCATGGTGAACCTGCTGGGGCACCTGTACTGGGACGCGGCGCGGCTGTTCGAAGAGGTGAAGAACGGGCTGGCTGTCTGCGCGAGCGAGGTTACGTCTGAGCCGGAGAGCGTGGGGGTGGATACTTGGGGGGTTGACTTCGGGGTGCTGGCTCCCGACGGCAGTCTGCTGAGTCTGCCGTACGGGTACCGCGACGCGCGCACGGACGGGGTGATGGAGGAGTTCTTCGAGCGCGTGCCGCGGGAGCGCGTGTACGAGCTGACCGGCGTTCAGTTGATGCAGATCAACTCTCTCTTCCAGCTCTTTGCGATGGTGCGGGAGCGATCGCCGCTGCTTCCGCTGGTGAGCGATGTGCTGTTCATGCCGGATCTCCTCAACTACCTCCTGAGCGGCATCAAGAGGAACGAGTTCACCGTCGCCACCACATCGCAGCTCTACAATCCTGTGAAGCGCGAGTGGGAGGGCGAACTTTTCGCAGCACTGGGGATCTCCCGCGAAGTCATGCAGGAGATCGTTCCACCGGGCACGGTGATAGGGAAGCTGGGCGAGCAGATCCGTCTGGAGACTGGTCTGAAGCAGGTGCCTCTGGTGGCGACCGCGAGCCACGACACTGCGTCGGCGGTGGCGGCGGCGCCGGCCGAAGGTGATGGATGGGCCTACATCAGCTCCGGGACCTGGTCGCTGATGGGTGTCGAAAGCCCGGAGCCGATCATCACCGCGCGGTCGCTGGAGCACAACTTCACTAACGAGGGAGGGATCGAGGGAACGTTCCGGGTGCTCACTAACATAATGGGGCTGTGGCTTCTCCAGCAGTGCCGGGAGGCGTGGGCGGCGGAGCGCGACTATAGCTATCAAGAGCTGAGCGAGATGGCGCTCGGGGCTCCGGCCTTCGGGGCCCTCTTCGAGCCCGATCACCCGAGCTTCCTCCGTCCGCCCGACATGCCGGAGGCGATCCGAAGCCGCTGTCGGGAGACGGGCGAGACCGCCCCCGAGTCGCCGCCGGAGGTCGTTCGCTGCATCTTCGAAAGCCTAGCGCTCAAGTACCGTCTGG
Organism: Candidatus Hebobacteria bacterium; assembly: GCA_029821495.1. Lineage (GTDB taxonomy): Bacteria > Armatimonadota > Hebobacteria > Hebobacterales > Hebobacteraceae > JALGTG01. The sequence continues at coordinate 2,377 of JALGTG010000132.1, read as the reverse complement.
TGCTGGACCGGCTGCGAGAGATCGCGAAGGGGCCGATCACGAGGATTCACATCATAGGCGGGGGAGCGAGGAACGAGGTGCTCTGCCAGTTCGCCGCCAACGCGACGGGGGTCGAGGTGCTGGCGGGACCGGCCGAGGCTACGGCCATCGGGAATCTGTTGGTGCAGGCGCTGGGGTTGGGGCACGTCTCGTCGCTGTCGGAGATGCGGGAGATAATCAGGGAGTCATTCTCCGTGACGAGGTACGAACCCAGAGAGACGGCCGAATGGGAGGCGGCGTACGAGCGCTTCCGCGAGCTGCACGGTTGACGCCGAATGGGAGGAGACATGGGCGAGTCGAGCGCGGCACGGGTGGGGAAAGTGTACGAGCTGGCGAGGGAGGCCTACGCGGAGGTCGGCGTTGACGCGGACGAGGCGCTGGAGCGGTTGACGAAGGTGTCTCTGTCGCTTCACGTCTGGCAGGGGGATGATGTGGGTGGGTTCGAGCGGCCCGACGCGTCTCTGAGCGGTGGGGGCATAATGGTGACGGGGAGTCACCCCGGCAGGGCCCGAGACCTGGACGAGCTGAGGATGGACCTGCGGGAGGCGTTCTCGCTGATCCCCGGGCAGCACCGCCTGAACCTCCACGCGATCTACGGCGACTTCGGGGGGAAGCTCGTGGACCGCGATGAGATCGGCCCCGAGCACTTCGAGTCCTGGGTAGGGTGGGCCAAGGGCGAGGGCCTCGGCCTGGACTTCAACGCGACGTGCTTCTCGCACGCGAAGGCGGATTCCGGACTGACGCTGAGCCATAAGGAGGAGGGGATACGCGCCTTCTGGATGGAGCACGTGAAGCGGTGTCGCGAGATCAGTGCCTTCATGGGGCGCGAGCTGGGCACTCCGTGCATCCACAATCTCTGGATCCCCGACGGCTCCAAGGACACGCCGGTTGACCGCTGGTCGCATCGTCGGATACTGCGAGATGCATTGGACGAGATCTACGCAGCGGAGTACAGCGCGGCCGAGATGAAGGACGCGGTGGAGAGCAAGCTGTTCGGGATCGGCAGCGAGTCGTTCGTGGTGGGGTCCTACGACTTCTATCTGGCGTATGCAATCGCGCGGGGTAAGATGGTCTGCCTGGATATGGGGCATTTCCATCCGACGGAGTCGGTTGGCGACAAGGTGTCGGCCATTCTCCAGTTCTCGGATGAGCTGCTGATCCACGTGAGCCGGGGGGTGCGGTGGGACAGCGACCACGTTCCGATTCTGGACGATGAGCTGCGGCTGCTGATGGCCGAGATCGTCCGCGGCGATGTGATGGATCGCGTGCATCTGGGGCTGGACTTCTTCGATGCGAGCATGAACCGCGTGGGCGCCTGGGCGATCGGTGCGACCGCCGCGCTGCAGGCGGTGTTGATGGCGCTGTTGGAGCCACGTGAGGAACTGAGGCAGATGGAAGAGGGCGGGAAGAACTTCGCGCGGCTGGCGATGCTCGAACGGTCGAAGGCGCTGCCGTTCGGCGCGGTGTGGGATCAGCACTGCCTCAGGTCCGAGGTGCGCACGGGCCGAGCATGGGTCGAGGAGATCGAGCGGTACGAAGCCGAGGTCACGGCAAAACGCGACTAAGGCGAGGGCGAGTTGGAGGCTGTCGCGTCGAAGATCGAGGGTGACGCCGCGCCCCGAACGGCGAGCGTTCTTCTCGTCGCGCCGCCCGCGCGCGGCGGCATTGCGCGCCACGTGATGTCGCTGATGTCGGGGTTGGATCGGGACGGCTACCATGTTGGCGTTGCATGTGAGGGCGAGGGGCCAGTCGCGGACATGGCGCGGGCGCGGGAGATCCCACTCTTCGAGGTGCCTATCTCGCCCGGCGGGGGGCCGCCGAGGGCCGCGGTGGCCGCGGTGAAGGTGGCGCGGGCGATAGCTGACATGCGGGCGCAGATCGTGCACACGCACTCGTTCGGCGCGGGGCTCATCGGCGCGCTGGCGATGCCTATCGGGTCCGCCAGCCGTCTGGTGGCGACCATTCATAACTACCCCCCGGACGCGGAGGGGATGCGCCCGCGGCGGAGGCGGGACCGATGGGCGCTGAATCTGGTGTGCGGCAAGGCGGCTCGGCTGATAGCGGTGTCGGAGGCGCTGCGGAGCGACTTGCTGGCCGTGAAGCCCGAGGTCGCACGTAAGACCAAGACGATCATGAATGGCATTGACCTGAGGGCCGCGCCGGCGCGGGGGCCGAGCGAGACTCGACGGGCATTGGAGATTGCCGAGGGCGCGCCTCTTGTTGGTATGGTCGCGAGGCTGGCGCCGCAGAAGGGGATCGAGGACTTCATCCGTGCGGCTCGGCTGGTGGCAGATGCCATCCCGTCGGCGCAATTCGTGCTCGCGGGAGATGGTCCGCT